>JAEUJX010000542.1 GCA_016794545.1 Myxococcales bacterium | reverse complement strand
CGTCGGCGTCGGCGTCGGCGTCGGCGTCGGCGTCGGCCGCCAGGGCGGCATCACCGTCCGCATCCGACGCTTCCGCGGAAACGTCCGCGGTGTCCGCGCCGGACGCGGCAACGGTGTCGGCGCCGGCGTCGGCGTCGGCCGCCAGGACGGCATCACCGTCCGCATCCGACGTTTCCGCGGAAACGTCCGCGGTGTCCGCGCCGGACGCGGCAACGGTGTCGGCGCCGGCGTCGGCCTCGGCCGCCAGGACGACATCACCGTCCGCATCCGACGTTTCCGCGGAAACGTCCGCGGTGTCCGCGTCGGACACGGCGTCGGCCTCCAAGTGGGTATCGGATGCGGAAGCGGCGTCGGACACGGCGTCGGCCTCCAAGTGGGTATCGGATGCGGAAGCGGCGTCGGCGTCAGGCGCGGAACCGGCGTCGGCCCTCAGGACGGCATCACCGTCGGCATCCGACGCCTTCGCGGAGACGTCCGCGGTGTCCGCGTCGGACGCGGTAACGGCATCCGAGTCCGAGTCGATTTCAGCGTCGGACGCGGAAACGGCGTCGGCGTCGGCGTCGGCGTCGGACGCGGAACCGGCGTCGGCCGTCAGGACGGCATCACCGTCGGCATCCGACGTTTCCGCGGAAACGTCCGCGGTGTCCGCGTCGGACGCGGTAACGGTCTCGGTCTCGGTCTCGGAGTCGGACGCGGTAACGGTCTCGGTCTCGGAGTCGGTGTCGGTGTCGGAGTCCGAGTCCGAGTCGGTCTCGGAGTCGGCGCTCGCGAGCTCCGCGGCGTCGCGGAGATCCGCCGCGCTCGCGTCGAGGAGCGGACCGCCGTCGTCGGCCGGCGACGAGCCGCCGTCGATCGGACCGCTGCCCATCGGGCCGCCGTCGGAGCCGCCGCCGTCGAACCCGCCGCCCTCGGAGCCGCCCGTGCCCGAGCCGCCGTCGCCGGACGGATCGGAGCCGCCGGGTCCCGCGGGATCGATGCCGAGCCGATCGCTCATGACCTGGCGCGACTCGGCGGTGAGCTCGCTGTACTCGCGGAGCGTGGGCAGCTCGCGCAGATCGCCGAGGCTGAAGAAGTCGAGGAACTCCTTGGTCGTGCCGTAGAGCATCGGCCGGCCGACCTCCTCCTTCTTGCCCAGCACGCGGATCAGCGCGCGGTCCATGAGGAGCTTGAGCGTCGCGGACGAATCGACGCCGCGAATGTCGTCGATCTCCGGCCGCGTGATCGGCTGGCGGTACGCGACGATCGCGAGCGTCTCGAGCTGCGCGCGCGACAGGCGCACGGGCCGGCCGGCGATCAGCTGCTGGACCCACGCCGAGAACTGGGGGCGCGTGCGGAACTGGTAGCCGCCGGACACCGACGACAGGATGAGGCCGCGATTCTCGTAGTCGGTCGCGATCTCGGCGAGCGTCGCCTCGAGCCGCTTGATGTCGGCGACGCGGGTGAGCTGGCGCAGGCGCTGGACCGTCAGCGGCTTGTCGGACGCGAAGATCAGCGCCTCGACCAGCTGCTTGAGCTGCACCGAGTCCATGGAGCCGGCGGCGGTCGGCAGCCCCGCCGGGCCGACCTCGGCGTCCTCGCCCTCACCGCCCTCACCGCCCTCACCGCCCTCGCCGCCCTCGCCGCCCTCGCCACTCGCAGCCTCGATAGCCTCGGCCCCGTCGACCGCCTCGGCCGACGCCTCCAGCGCCCCGTCCACCGCCTCGTCGCCGGAAGCACCGGTCTCGAGCGCCTGCGCCCCCGGCTCGCCCTCTCCCGGTTGGTCAGCGCCATCCTCACCGCCCGCGTCGCCCTCGGGCGCCGCCTCGAGCGACTCGAGCGGCAGCGGCTCGTCGTCTGCAAGTGCCTCGACAGCCTCGACAATCGCGGCCTCGATCTCCTCGCTGCCCTCGGCCAGGACCTCCTCCATCGGCACGCCGGAGGAGACGTCCTCCACGGTGGCGGGAGCATCCTCGACGCGGCGGGACTTGCGCTTACGGCTCACGACCGAAGCTCTAACACGTGGGACCGACAGTCGACCTAGCGATAGTCGTCGCCGCCGGCGACGGAGCGCTCCATCCGGGCCCGGAGATCGTCTCCGGCGCGCTCGATGATGATCTCGGGGTCGCCCTCCTCGGCACCGGGCTGGCTGACCGCGATCAGGCGGAGCTTGGCCATCTCGAGCAGCGCGAGGAACGTCACGACGGCCTCGTGCTTGATGTCCGACAGTGAGCGGGCGACGCCGTCGCGCAGGAACGAGAACATGGAGGTGAACGTGAACCGGCCTTCCGCCTCCAGGCGGTCGGTGAGCTCCGCGATCTTCTGCGAGACGCTCAGGCGGTCGATCAGGACGTTGTGGGCGACCTTGACCTTCGCCTGCTGCATCACGCGATCGAACGCCTCGATCAGCTTGTGCACGGGGAACGGCGCGAGCGGCGCGATCGCCTCGAGGTCCACGCCCTCGCTGACCGCGTCCTCGGTGGGCGCGCCACGGCCCCACACGTTGCGGCCCACGACGGGGCGGCCACCGAGCCGGTCCGCCGCCTCCTTGTACTTCTGGTACTCGAGCAGCCGGCGGATGAGGTCCGCGCGCGGGTCGATGTCCGCCTCGGTCAGCTCGCCCGCCTCGCCCTCCTCGGGCTCGAGCGGCTCGGGGTTCGGCAGCAGCTCGCGCGACTTGATGTGGCACAGCGTGGCCGCCATCAGGAGGTATTCGCCGGCGACGTCGATGTCGAGCGCGGCCATCGCGTCGAGGTACTCGAGGTACTTCTCGGTCACGAACGCGATCGGGATGTCGAGGATCGACAGCTCGTGCTTCTTCACGAGGTGAAGCAAGAGGTCGAGCGGGCCCTCGAACACGTCGAGGGCGACCTGATAGCCGGCCTGATCCATCGGTTAGCGGAAGATCGAAACGAACAACTGGTACACGTGGGTCGTACACCACTGCGCCGGGATCAGGAAGATCTGCTGCACCTGAGGAATGCAGATCAGGGCGAGAAACACGAACGGCGAGTACCGGAGGTACTCCTCCCACTTCTTGCGGTGCTTGTACGGGGTCAGGGCCTCCGCGACGTGACCGCCGTCGAGCGGCGGCACCGGCACGAGGTTGAAGAAGAACAGCACGAAGTTCGTGGTGACCACGAACAGGAGGATGCGGTGCATCGGGCTGTCGGGCGGAATCACGCCCTGCGTGGTGAGGACGACGTGGACCAGCGCGACCAGGGTGCCGAGCAGGAGGTTCATCGCCGGTCCCGCGACCGACACGAGGATCGACGCGGTCCACATGTTCCACTTGCGCTTGACGCGCGCGGGATTCCACTGCACCGGCTTGCCCCAGCCGAAGCCGCCGACCGCGCCGCTCGAGGCCATCAGCACGGCCGAGATGAGCGGCAGCGCCAGCGTGCCGATCGGATCGGCGTGGACCATCGGGTTCAGCGTCACGCGGCCCTGCCGGCGCGGCGTGTCGTCGCCCAGCGCGTCGGCCATCTTCGCGTGCCCCCACTCGTGCAACGCCACGCTGATGATCAGCGTGATCATGTACACGAAGATCATCTGGATCTGCAGGGGGGTCAGGTTCATGAGCGGCTCGCCACCACCAACCGCGACTATGGCTGGCCGAGGTCGCGAGCGCAACCCCTGAAAACTTGTGCGATCGGGCAGGATTCGTCGACGATTTGCCCATGGCGCGCAGGCTCCGCCTCGACGAGGCGAGCGACCTCTACCTCGACCACCTGAAGGTCGAGCGCGGGCTGTCGCGCAACACGATCGATGCATACGGACGCGACCTGCGCGTGCTCGTCGAGTTCCTGAGCGAGCGCGGCCGCGAGGACGTCGACGACATCACCGCCGCCGACGTCACCGACTTCCTGATCCATCTCGCCGAGCGCGGACTGTCGCCGCGTAGCCGCGCGCGCACGCTGGTCGCGGTCCGCGGGATGTGCAAGCACCTGATCGCGGAGCGGTGGCTCGAGGCCGATCCGTCCGCGCTGATCGACGCGCCGCGGACCGCGCGCCGCCTGCCCGGGGTGCTCGGCGAGGAGGCCGTCGCCGCGCTGATCGCACAGCCCCCGGATACGCACCGCGGGCGCCGCGACGCCGCGATGATCGAGCTCGCCTACGGCGCGGGCCTGCGCGTCTCGGAGCTGGTGACACTGCCGATGGCCGCCGTCAATTACAACGCGGCGTTCGTGCGCGTCACCGGCAAGGGGAACAAGACGCGCGTCATCCCGCTCAACCACAACGCGCTGAACCGGATCGAGCGCTACGTGAAGGAGACGCGCCCCGGCTGGGTCAAGGATCCCCGGCAGCTCGCGCTGTTCCTCACCGAGCGCGGGAGGCCGATGACGCGCCAGGGCTTCTGGAAGGCGCTGCGCGGCTACGCGCGGAAGGCCGGGCTCCGGCTGCCGTCGGGCGACGTCTCGCCGCACAAGCTTCGCCACTCGTTCGCGACGCACCTGATCGAGCACGACGCCGACCTGCGCGCGGTCCAGGCGATGCTCGGCCACGCGGACATCTCGACGACGCAGATCTACACGCACGTCGGACACGCCCGGATGATCGAGCAGGCGCGCAAGCATCCGCGCGCGCGGTAGATGTTATCCTCGGCGGATGGGGAATCTCCGAGGCGCACTCGCGCTTCCACTCGTGCTCGCGCTGTCCTGCGGCAGCCCGCAGAAGGGCGGCGGCGGCAAGACCGGCGGCGACGGCACCTCCACCAGGACCTACCAGCCGTTCGGCATCAAGGACGACGCGAAGGCCGCGAACCAGGCGGTCATCCTTGGCACCGACGACAAGAACGGCTCGACCGTGCTGCCGTTGCCCGCGCTGCCGAGCAAGGGCCTGGTCGACGCGATGTTCGTCAAGCTCGGCATCTCCACTGCCAGCGGCGGCTCGACGCCGGTGAAGCTGTCGACCGCGCCGAACACCGACGGCTCGGTGCAGGTCGGCATCTACGAGGAGATGTCGGGTGGCACTGGCGCCCAGTGGCGCGCGGGCGTGTGGGTCTCGGCGTTCGTCGCCGCGAACTTCCTCAACAAGGACCTCACCGACTTCACGTTCACCGCGTCGAGCGGCGGCTTCATCGACGGCGCGTCGGCGTCGGGCCTCATGGCCGGCGGCTTCCTCGCGACGATGACGGGCGCGAAGATCGATGCGACCGCGACGATGACCGGCATCATCAACCCCGACGGCACGATCGGTCCCGTCGGCGGCATCCCCGAGAAGTTCCTCGGCTCGATCGAGAAGGGCAAGAAGCGGCTCGGCTATCCGATCGGCATGCGGTGGTCGAAGTCGGAGGCGACCGGCAAGCTCGTCGACCTCCAGCAGCTCGCGAAGGAGAAGGGCGCCGAGGCGGTCGAGATCACGAACGTCAACGACGCCTACCAGCTGCTGACGGGCAAGCGCCTCCCCGAGCCCGTGCCGGTCAGCGAGGCCGAGATGACGCTCGACCCCGACACCACGAAGGGCATCGACGACAAGTACAAGGAGTGGCAGCAGCGGCTGTCCGAGCAGTGGTCCGCGCTGCTCCAGCTGTCGCAGGCGGGCCGCCTCCCCGCGACGCTGACGATCATGGCGCGGTACGCCCAGCAGACCGCCGACCAGGCGGAGAAGCTGCACAAGGCGGGCAAGCTCCCGGCCGCGTATCACAAGATGCTCTCGGCCTGGGTCTACGCCGCGAGCGCGAACGACACCTACGACATCCTCGCGAAGGTGCAGTCGGGCGACGCGCTCGGCGCCGTCGCCGCGCTGTCCACGCTCGATCAGCTCGACTCGATGACGGTCGAGGTGTTCGAGAAGGTCGGCGCGATCAAGCCGGCTACGCTGGGCCAGCACCTGCTCATGATCACGACGTTCCAGGCCGCGCTGCGCGGCTGGGGCTTCAAGTTCTTCGCGGCCGACGCGATCAAGACCACGAAGGCGCGCCTGATGAGCCTGGGCCAGGCCTCGAAGGCCGAGCTCGGCGGCCCCGAGGTCGCCGACAAGATCGTGCTCGAGGTCGCGCCGACGGTGCTGCTGATCGGCCGCACCGTGGCCGAGACGATGATGGCGAAGGACGAGCTCGAGTTCGAGCGCGAGCCGAGCGTGAACTACATCTGCTCGATCCCGAACGTGAAGCGGATGGCGACCTCGTTCAACTCCGCGGGCGTCGCCGGCATCAACTACTTCGACACGCTCCTCATCGAGCCGCTGGCGAAGGAGGCGAACATGAGCATGGACGAGGCGAGGATGCGCGTGTCCATGCGCGAGCCCGACTACCTCGTCTCGTACATGCTCGCGCGCATCACGCAGGTCGACGGCCTCCCGAAGCAGCTGCGTGACAAGTGGCGCGACTCGTCGGTGGCGTGGGCCCTGCTGTCGCTCGCCGGCAGCGAGCTCGCGTACTACAAGGCCTCCGAGCTGGTCGCGAAGTACTACTCGCTCGGCGTGAAGACCGACGCGGTGGGCAAGGCCGACACCGTGGAGCACGACAAGGCGTTCACGAACATGCTGGTGAGCGCCGAGCGCACGGCGCGGGCGAGCGCGCGCGCCGCGCGGATCGCGACCGGCGGCATCCCGGTACAGGCGAAGCTCGCGTACCAGCTCGCGTCGAGCCAGCGCGATGGCGACCTCGCGGACAAGCTGTCGGCGCTTTCGAGCTACTGGCAGTCGTCGGCGTTCTCGCAGACCGCCGTGATGCTCGCGCGCAACTAGAACGTGGCGGGCACGATCGGGCGCGTGTCGCACTCGCACCAGAACGGCAGCAGCGCACCGCAATCGGACTCGGCATAGTCGGCGACGCCGTTCATCTCGACGCAGTCGTCGGTCGCGGCGGCGTGGTCGGGCTCGCTGCCCGTCCAGGGCGAGCCGCTCGCCGGCAGCGCCGGCCCGGCGTTCGTGATCCAGCGGTAGACGCCCTCGCTCACGCGATCCGTGAGGCCGAGCCACGTGCGCATCGGATGCACCGCCGTGAGCCGGCTGCGCTCGGGGTCATCGTCGATCACGACGAGGTGCGTGTAGCGCGTCGATCCGGGGATCTGGTCGGCCGCGCACGCCGCCTGGGCGGCGTCCCAGCCGAGCGGCGTGGTCACGAACCGGTACGTGCTCGGCAGCGTCACGTCGGCGGTCCCGTAGGTCGCCGGGCACACGGCGCCCACCGGCCCGTCGATCGGGGCATCGGCGGGCGCGTCGAGCGCGGCATCCGCGGGGGCGTCGGGCGCGCCGAGTGCCGCATCGATCGGTGTGTCGATCGCGGCGTCGACGGAGCGCGTCAGGCCGAACACGTCGTCGCACGCGCCGGCCGCCCACGCGGCCACCACGGCTGTCCCGAGGACGACATGCCTTCGCACCCGCCCATGATAGTTGAGCGGCGGCATGTCGCAGAGGGTCGCAGCGGCTGCTACGGTCGCCGTGTGGATCCCGAACGCGCGCGCGACGTGATCGCCACGCAGGCGCCGCGCCGGATCCGCCTCGGCGAGCTGCTCCACGAGCTCGGCGCGCGGGCGCACGAGGAGGCCACCGACCGGGACGGGGACGGCGTCCCCGATCCACGCCCGCCACTCACCGTGGGCGAGCTGGTCGACAAGGCGGCCGAGGGCGGCTTCGGCTTCTTGATCGGCATCCTGAGCCTGATCGCGATCCCGTTCTTCGGCCTGTCGACGCCGTTCGGGCTCGCGATCGCGCTGATCGGCGCGCAGATGATGCTCGGCCGGACCCAGCCGTGGCTGCCGAAGCGCGCGCGGCGGCGCGAGCTGAAGATGGCGATGCTCGATCGCGTCACCACGATCCTCGCGAAGCGCACGCGCTGGATCGCGCGCTCGACGCGGCGGCGGATGGAGTTCCTGATCAGGCCGCGCCTCGTCGGGCTCGGCATCGTGGTGCTCGCGCTCGCCCTCGCCCTGCCCCTCCCCATCCCCGGCTCGAACCTGGCGTTCCTGATCCCGCTGTTCGTCTACTCGGTCGGGCTCCTCGAGCGCGACGGCGCCTGGATCCTCGCCGGCCACATCGCGGCGCTGATCGATGTCGTGCTCCTGTTCGTGTTCGGCAAGACCGTGCTCCACGTGCTGGAGCGGATCTGGCACTGGCTGTTCTGAGCCGTCCTTAGCCCCGCTGCGCGCGGAGCAGCTCGGCGATGTCCTTCTGCCCCGCGGGGTCCTCGATCAGGACCACGTCGTGCTTCGCGAGCGCGGTGTTCTCGAGGATCAGCTCGACGGCGCGCCGCGCGCCGATCAGACCCGAGGCCCGGCCCGGCGCCTGGAGCGCCCAGCTCTTCACGCCGGCCTTGAGGAGCACGTCGAGGATCCAGTCGAGGTCGATGTGAAAGCGCTCGTCGCTGTAGCCCTTCGCGTCGCCGAGCCCGAACCACAGGATCCGCCCGAACGTGAGGCGCCGCCCCGGTGGCAGGAGCAGCGACTCGCCCTTCTCCGCCGTCGCCTTGCCGCCCTTCACGAGGCGCGAGAGCCTGCCGCACAGGCGCCAGTCCGCCAGCCCGGCGGCGCCGCGCAGCGGGCGATCGTCCTTGAACACGGGCAGGACGAGGCAGTCGCGCGCGGTCTCGTCCCAGCGCGCGAGATCCAGCGGGAGGACGGAGAGCGCCACGGGCTACCCGCCCTACTGGTCCGCGTGGCGACCGGCGGCGGTCGCGATGCGATCGAGGACGCCGTTGACGAACGCGGAGGACTCCGCGGTGCCGAACCGCTTCGCGAGCTCCACGGCCTCGTTGATCACGACCTTCACCGGGACGTCGGCGAACGCCAGCAGCTCGCACGCGCCGAGCCGCAGGATGTTGCGGTCGACGCGCGACATCCGCTCGATGCGCCAGTTCTTCGAAGCACCGGCGATCAGCTCGTCGATCTCCTTCGTGCGCTCGGTCGCCGCGGCGACGAGGTCGCGCGCGAAGGTCTGCGCCGCCGGATCGATATCGAGCTCGAAGGCGTCGGCCCAGCTGACCGCAGCGCCGGTGACATCCGTCGCTGGGTCCCCATCGCGCGCGTAGAGCAGCTGCAGCGCGTACGCGCGTCCCGTGCGGCGCGACGGGAGGCTCGTCACTTGCCCCTCTTCTTGCCGCCGCCGCCGCCGCCTGCAAGCGCCCGATACAGCGTGGCCAGCTCGATCGCGGCGAGCGCGGCGTCGAACCCCTTGTTGCCGGCCTTCGTGCCCGCACGCTCGAGCGCCTGCTCGATGGTGTCGGTGGTGAGCACGCCGAAGCTCACCGCGATGTCGCTGGTCATCGCGACCTGCGCGATGCCCTTGGCCGCCTCGCCGGCGACGTAGTCGAAGTGCGGCGTGGCCCCGCGGATCACCGCGCCGAGCGCGATCACGGCGTCGATCGCGCCGCCCGAAAACGTGGTCGATGCGACCCTGCGCACGACCGCCGGCAGCTCCCACGCGCCCGGGCACCGGACGACCGTGACGTCGTCGGCGTTGCCGCCGGAGCGCACGATCGCGTCGAGCGCTCCCGCGATCAGCGGCTCGACGATCAATCCGTTGAATCGGCTCGCGACGATGGCGAACCGCAGGCCCGCGGCGGACAGAGTGCCTTCGATGGTCGGCATGCGCCGAAGGTATAGATCAAGACTGAGCTTTTTGGTGGCGGAACGTGCCCCGAGGAATCGGAATGCGCTCCACCACCTCGATGCCGAAGCCCTCGAGAGCGGCGATCTTGCGGCCGCTCTGGATCATCAGCCGGATCTTGCGCAGCCCGAGGTCCGCGAGGACCTGCGCGCCGAGCCCGAAGTCGCGCAGCACCTCGCTGGCCGGCGCCACGAACGAGTCGCGCGACGCCGGCTGGTTGTGCTGGACCATGCGGTCGAAGTAGGTGCGCAGGCGCATCCGGCTGCGGTTCATGACGTAGAGCAACACACCGGCCCCGGCGTCGTCGATCGCGCGCAGCGCGTTGTCGAGATCGGGGCGCAGCGCGAACGGATCCGCAAGCGGTTCCATCGCCGCGACGCGCACGAGCACCGTGCCGCCGCCCTCCGAGATCGCGCGGACGTCGCCGCGGACGAGCGCGAGGTACTCGGTGTCCTCGACCTCGGTGTCGTAGAAGTACGCCGTGAACGGCTCGCCCGGCGACAGGCAACCCGGCCGCATCGCGCCGACGCCCTGCCGGCGGACGATCTGCTCGCGCTCCAGCCGGTACGCGATCATGTCGGCGACCGACAGGAGGAGCAGGCCGTGCTTCGCGGCGAACTCCTCGAGCTCGGGGCGCCGCGCCATCTCGCCGTCGTCGCGCATGATCTCGCAGATCACGCCCGCGGGCTTGAGCCCCGCCATCCGCGCCAGATCGACCGAGCCCTCGGTCTGGCCGGTGCGGACGAGCACCCCGCCCTTGCGCGCGCGCAGCGGGAAGATGTGGCCCGGGGAGACGACCTTCGACGGGCCCGCGTCGTCGGCGATCGCGGCGCGGACCGTGGTCGCGCGGTCGCGCGCCGAGATGCCGGTGGACACGCCATGGCGCGCCTCGATCGACACCGTGAACGCGGTGCCGAGCGAGGCCTGGTTGTCGCGCACCATCATCGGCAGCTCGAGCTTGTCGATCATCGCGTCGTCCATCGCGAGGCAGATGAGGCCGCGCGCGTGCGTCGCCATGAAGTTGATGTGCTCGGGCGTGACGAGCTCCGCGGCGAACACGAGATCACCCTCGTTCTCGCGGTCCTCGTCGTCGACGAGGATCACCATCTTCCCGGCGCGGATCTCGTCGAGGGCGCGTGCGACTCGGTCGATCGGGTTCGTCATGTGATCACGAGCTCCTTTGCGACTGGATGAGCTTCTCGACGTGCTTGGCGAGGATGTCGACCTCGAGGTTGACGCGCTCGCCGATCGCGAGCGCCCCGAGCGTGGTGTGGTCCTTCGTGTGCGGGATGATCGCGACGGAGAACGTCTCCGCGTCCGCGGTGTTCACCGTCAGTGACACCCCGCAGATCGCGATCGAGCCCTTCTCGACCACGTACCTCATCAGCCCCGGCGCGCGGACGCCGAGGACGAGGTTCGCCCCGCGGTCCTGCCGCACGACCAGCTCGCCGGTGCCATCGACGTGGCCGGTCACCCAGTGCCCGCCGAGCCGGTCGCCGAGCCGGAGCGCGCGCTCGAGGTTGACCTTCTTGCCGATCCGCAGGCTCCCGAGCGTCGTGCGCGCGAGGGTCTCGGCGCCCGCGAGCACCGTGAACGTGTCGCC
>JAEUJX010000201.1 GCA_016794545.1 Myxococcales bacterium | reverse complement strand
TGCGCTGGCCGCTGGTCGTGCCGTTCCTGCTCTACACCGCGCTCGCCGGCGGCGTGGTCGCGATCGTGTACGGGCTGCTCCATCGGAGACAGCTGCCGTACGCGCTCGCGCTCGCCGCCGGCTGTGCCTGGGCGATCGCGGCCGATCACGTGCCGGCGCTGCGCTTGCTCTGAGCGCCTCGGTGTCGCCGGAGTCGGTCCTCAGGTGAGTGGCTGGGGGCGGATCGCGCCGGGGAACCGCTCTCGGACCTGCGCCGGTGTCAGCGGCTCGCACTCCTCCTGGCGCCGCGCGTAGGACGGCCCGCCGTCGAGCCACAGGCCATTGGCCAGTGTCTGCACGGCACCACCCGCGCACGCGACGCGAACGCAGACACCGTTCCAGTCGAAGTAGTCGAAGTCCCGGATGCCGATCCGGAACAGGCGGGTCAGCATGTCGTCGCGGATCGCCGACGGCGCCATCGCCAGCACCTGGTCGTACTGGACCTGGAGCTCCGGCTCCATCGCCGCGCGATACTCCTCCGCGAGCTCGCACAGCGTCGCGAGCGCGTCGTCGCGGCTCCTCGCCGCCGGGAGCGCGGCGATCCGGTCGTACTCGTCACGGATGGTCGGAGGAAGTCGATCGCGAGCGCCCATCCCTCATCGTACACCGCCGCCGGCCGCCGACAGCACGCGCGCGATGCCGAGGCTCGCGACGAACCCGAGCTCGCGCTCCGGCGCCACGAACGCGGGCGCGACCTGGAGCTGGACGAGCGTCCGGCCGAGCTCGATGTTCAGCTGGTATCCCGCCCAGACGCTGCCGGCGAGATCGCTCGTCCGCACCTCCCACAGCGCCCCGGCCGACAGATGATGATCGAGGAGGCCCTCGTTCGTCAGGCCGAACGATGCCGTGATCCCGGCCTGCGCGGCGAAGTGGATGGTCTGCCCGTCGTGCGGCAGCGTCGCGCCGACGCCGACGTGCAGCGGCGCGGAGACGCGCGGCAGCGAGAGGTAGTAGCCAGCGAGGATCGACGTCGTCGGCGACGCGCCGGTCCCGGTGACCAGCACCGTCAGATCCGCCATGCGGTCCTTGCGCGCGGGCCAGTTGATCGCCTCGAGCGGGTGGAGCGCGGCCGCGTCGTCGTCGTCGATGCCGACGATCCGGTCCGTCAGGGACGGGATCTCCGGCGCCTCGATGACGTACGGGAACGCGCGCCAGATCGCGAGCTCGTGCTCCGGGTCGCGCGTGCCGAGCACGAACGCGCGGAGCACGCCCTCGATCGAGAGCGTGGCCACGTCGACGGCGTGCGCGCGGCCGTCCTTGTTCTGCGGCGCGTCGAGGTGCCCGTCGCCGTAGGTCTTCCACGAGCGCCCCAGGCGGTCGCGGATCGTGCGGCCCTTGGCGTTCCAGCGATCGTGATAGGCGAGCGACGCGGCGACGCTCGAGGCGTCGCGGTTGAAGCCCATGTGGCCGGCGGAGAACGCGTCGTGGAGGAAGTGATCGGCGAACGCGGCCTCGAACAGCGCGACCTGGAGGCCGTTGACGGCGTCGAGCCCGGTCTTCTTCGAGGCCTCGATCGCGTTGCCGACGGCCTTGCTGTGGAAGCGCCACCACTCGCGCGTGACGTGCGGGTGGAAGTGCGTCGTGTTGCCGAGCGCGAGCGTGTAGTAGGACTTGCGGCTCGCGATCTTCCAGCCGGCGCGCGTCGAGAGGAAGTCGGTGGGCCCGCCGAACAGGTCGCCCGCGAGGGCGGTCGCCTGGCCGTAGAGCTGCGACGCGATGATGAGGTTGTCGCACGCGATGTCGAGGCGCGTGCGGACGGCGGCATCCGCGGTCGCGGGGATCTCGGCGCGCAGCTTCTCGCATGCGTGGCGGTAGCTCTCCTCGCCCAGGGTGAGGTGCTCGACGTAGTCCCAGCCCGCGCACAGCAGCAGGACGGTCAGGCACACGCAGACGCGGAGCATCGCAGACCCTAGCATCCCATGGGCGTGACGCGGCCTCGGGCCACCGTGAGGACGTAGTTCGATCCACGGGCGAAGGGCGGCTTTCCGCGGGCCGCTTGGCCATAATGCCGTCCATGAAGAAGCGCGTAGTTGTCATCGGCGCGGGCCTGTGCGGCTCGGTGCTCGCCACGCTCCTTCGCGATCAGTTCCACGTCACCGTGGTCGAGCGCGGCAAGAAGAAGAAGCCGCTGTTCGACGACGTCGAGTGCGACACCGGCGAGCTCAACACGTCGATCAACCGCGCCGAGGGGCTCGGCGGCACGACCAACTACTGGCACAACGCGCTGATCGAGCTCGACGCCAAGGATCTGACGAAGGCCGGCATCGAGCCCGGCGGGTTCGCGCCGTACTACCAGAAGGCGTGGGAGCTCTTTCTCGCGCCCTCCGAGCTCGACGCCTGCAACAAGGCGCGCGACGCGAACGCCGAGGCGCTGAAGGGTCGCTCCGCGGCGATCGGGCACATGGTCCTGCCGCAGACCCGCCACAACGTGTGGACCCTCGCGAACCAGAAGCACCCCGGCGACGCCATCGAGGTCGTCTACGGGCACGTCCGCCGCATCGTCGACGGCGGCGTGGAGCTCGACGGAGGCCGCCGGCTCGACGCGGATCACGTCATCGTCAGCGCCGGCGGCATCGGCACCCCGATCGTGCTCGCGCACTCGCTCGGCCAGGACCACGACTTCGTCCCCGGCTACCACGACCACCCGCAGGCCTACATCGCGAAGGTGAAGCTCAAGCCCGGCAGCTTCCTCAAGAAGGTGTCGAGCACCGCGACCCTGTCCGCCGACGTTCGCGCGGGCCTCGTGTACGAGAGCGACGACCTGAAGACCGTCGTGTACCTGCGGCCCGCCATCGACATGCGCCTCGGCTCGATCACCGGCCCCGCGCGCTACATCCTGTCGGACCTCCGCAACGATCCGTTCTCGCCGAAGAAGATCATGCTCCTCCTCGGCAACCTCGAGGCGGTGCGCGAGGCGATCCTGTTCAAGACGCGCCTGGGGTTCCGCGGCGACTACTACTCGATGCTGATCCTCGGGGAGCAGACGCCGCTGCCGACCCGCGGCGTGCAGATGGCCAACGGCAAGCGCCCGACGCTCAACTGGCACGTCACGCCGCAGGAGCTCGCCTCGTACGACGCGAGCGTCACCAAGTTCTTCGACGAGTTCTCCGACCAGATCCTCGAGAAGAAGGTCATCCCCACGCCGCAGTGGGACTTCCGCAACGCCGCGCACCACTCGGGCACGGCGACCTCGTTCCTGCCGACGCCGGGCGACACGACGAAGGAGTTCTTCCGCGTGAAGGGGCTGCCGAACACCTACGTCTGCGACGGCGCCCTGCTCCGCGCGGCCGGCATCGCGAACAGCGGGCTCACGCTGGTCGCGCTGAGCTACCGCCTCGCCGAGCACCTGCGCGCCGGCGCGTAGCGGCGGCGGTGGTACTGTGGGCGGGGTCAGCCTCCGCCATGGCACGCAAGCAGTCCCCCCCGAGCACCGACGACAGCGAGGAGGCGCGGGCGTTCCTGCAGGCTCGCCTCGCGCTGTACTGGAAGGTCCTGTTCCTCTTCACCGGCGCCGGCGCTCTGCTGGGGCTCCTCGGTCCGATGGGCAAGCCCGGCATGGACGTGGTGATCACGTTCGGCAACGTGGTCATGAACGGCGTGCTGTGGCAGCTGTTCCGCCGCGGCCGGCGCTCGATCCGCTTCAGCCGCACCGCCGAGGCGATCGGCCTCATCTCGAGCGGCATCGTCGGCGTGTTCCTGACCCGGTACCTGCTCGTGGCGTTCTCGCTCGAGCGCTCGCTCGCGACCGCCGAGGGCGCGCTGATGGCGGACGCGTACATCTGCATGATCGATCTCGCGCCGATCGCGATGTTCCTCGCGATCCGCGCGGCGCTCGTGCCCACGCCGCCCCGCCGCACCGCGATCCTCACCGCAGCCGTCGCGGCCGTGAAGATCGTCCTGAACTCGGTCCTCGTCCCGACCGGCGACGGCGGCATCACGTGGCGCGACGCCGCCCAACCGTGGCTCACGTCGACGCTCGTCATGATGTGGGTGATCGCGGTGCTCACGTGCACGGTGATCTCGTGGGTCGTGTACGGCTTGCGCGCCGAGGTGCGCGAGGCGCGGCGGTTCGGCCAGTACGTGCTCGAGCACAAGGTGGGCGAGGGCGCGATGGGCGTCGTCTATCGGGCCACGCACTCGATGCTCCGTCGCCCCGCCGCCATCAAGCTGCTCCAGAAGACCACCGAGACCGATCTGATGCGCTTCGAGCGCGAGGTCCAGCACACGAGCCGCCTCGTGCACCCCAACACGATCTCGATCTTCGACTACGGCCGCACCGCCGACGGCACGTTCTACTACGTGATGGAGTACCTCGACGGCGTGGACATGCAGCGCCTCGTCGATCAGCACGGTCCCCTCGAGCCGGCGCGCGCGATCCACATCCTCGCGCAGGTCTGCGGCGCACTCGCCGAGGCGCACGCGCTCGGCCTCATCCACCGCGACATCAAGCCCGCGAACATCATCCTCACCGAGCGGCCCGACGAGCCCGACGTGGTGAAGGTGGTCGACTTCGGCCTCGTGAAGAAGTTCGGAGGCGAGCTCGCCGAGTCGTCGACCGACACCATCGCCGGCACGCCGCTGTACATGGCGCCGGAGGCGATCTCGAAGCCCGACACGATCGACGCGCGCTCGGATCTCTACGCCGTCGGCGCCGTCGCGTACTTCCTGCTCACGGGCCACCAGGTCTTCGAGGCCGGCACCGTCCTCGAGGTCTACAGCCGCCACATGCTCGAGCCGCCCGTGCCGCCGTCGCAGAAGCTCGGAAAGCCGCTCCCCGCGGATCTCGAGGCGATCGTGCTCGCGTGTCTCGCGAAGGACCGCGGCGATCGTCCCGCCTCCGCCGCCGAGCTCCGCGCGAAGCTGCTCGCGTGCGCCGACGCGAGGGCCTACGACCCCGCGGCCGCGCGCGCGTGGTGGCAGAAGCTCCGGTCGACGCAGCAGGTGCCCCCCGCGCCCGAGAGCAAGGGCCCCGCGACGATGGCGATCGACCTCGGCGGCCGGAGCACCGTGGTGCAGAAGCGCTAGGCGCGCGGCAGGCGCTCGAGCACGATGTCGAGCCGCCGCATCCGGCGGTACAGCGCCTGCCGGCTGAGCCCGAGGCTCGCCGCCGCCTTCGACACCACGCCCTTCGCGCGGACGAGGGCCTCCTCGGTCGCGGCGCGCTCCGGATCGAGCTCCTCGTCGGCCGGTGCGGCCGCGGACTCGTCGAGGCCGAGGTCGCCGGGCTCGATCGTGCCGTCCTTGCAGACGAGCGTCGCGCGCTGCATCCGGTTCTGGAGCTCGCGCACGTTGCCGGGCCAGTCGTAGGCGAGCAGCACGTCGCGCGCGGCGGGCGAGAGCGTGGCCGGGGGCTGGCCCTCCGGCGCGAGCTTCGCGAGGAACCGCTCGGCGAGCGGGATGATCTCGTCGGTGCGATCGGCCAGCGGAGGGACCCGCAGCTCGATCACGTTGAGCCGGAAGTAGAGGTCCTCGCGGAACGTGCCCTTCGCGATCGCCTTCGACAGATCCACGTTCGTCGCGCTGATGATCCGCACGTCGACCTTGCGCGTCGTGCTCGAGCCGAGGCGCTCGAACTCGCCGGTCTGGAGGACGCGCAGCAGCTTCTGTTGCCCGACCATCGAGAGGTTGCCGATCTCGTCGAGGAACAGCGTCCCGCCGTGGGCGGCCTCGAACCGGCCGACGCGCTGCTTGGTGGCGCCGGTGAACGCACCGGGCTCCGCGCCGAACAGCTCGGCCTCGAGCAGCTCGTCGGGGAGGCCGCCCGCGTTGACCTTCACGAACGGCTTGTCGCGGCGGCGCGAGTTCGCCTGCACGATCTCCGCGAGCTTCTCCTTGCCGGCGCCGTTGGGGCCGGTGATCAGGATCGGCGCGTCCGACGGGGCGACACTGACCGCGAGCGAGACGACCGCGTGCATCGCCTCGCTCGAGTACACGAGGCCGCACAGGTCGTGCTTCACCTCGACGCTCTGGCGAGCCCGCCGGCTGCGCGCGCGCATCCGCGTGTTCTCGCGCGCGAGCTCGCGGAGCGCGAGGAGGTTCTTCACCGTCGTCACCAGCTTGTGGTCGTCCCACGGCTTCGCGAAGTAGTCGATCGCGCCCTCCTTGATCAGCGTCACCACGCTCTCGATCGACGCGTATGCCGTCATCAGGATCACCGGCAGCTCGCCGTCGAGCGCGCGGATCGCGCGGAACAGCGCCATGCCCTCCTCGCCGGACGTCTTGTTCGCCGTGAAGTTCATGTCCTGCACGACGACGCCGACGTCCTCCTTCGCGATCAGCCCGAGCACCTCCGCGGGGCTGCTCGCGGTGAGCGTCTCGATCTTGTGGTGCTCGAACAGCAGCTCGAGCGCCGTGCAGATCGAGCGCTGATCATCGACGATGAGGACCTTCATCAGCGGCGGAAGATACGCGGTTTCAGCGGGCGACGGCAAAGGTGCACGTGTAGGCGAGGTCGGTCGCCACGGCCTGCTGGTTGGCGTCGAGCGGGGGCTGCCAGCGCGAGCCTGCGAGGGTGCGCTGGCAGGCTTTTCCGAAGCCCGGTGCGCTCTCCGAGACCACGCGCGTGGTGCCGACCCGGCCATCGACCAGGATCCGCGCCCGGATCACCGCCGTCCCCCCGAGGCCCGCGGCGCGCGCCTCGGCCGGGTAGTTCGCGGCGAGCTGCGCGTCGAGGTTCGGCGCCTTCGGCGGCCGCGACAGGTCACCGACCGCGACGACGCGATCGCCCGTCCCGCCGCCGGACTGCGCCCGCGGTGCCTTCACGACCTCCTGCGGCGCCGTCCGGGCCACGATCGGCGCGGTCATCGGCGAGCCGTCGCCGACCGGTGTGGACCATCCGGCTCCCTCGTTGGTGAGCGTCAGG
>JAEUJX010000488.1 GCA_016794545.1 Myxococcales bacterium | reverse complement strand
GGGCCGTGTCCAGCCATCCACGCGACGCGTAAGTGCGCGTCACCCGGGGGATTTTGCGTGGCACTTCGGCTGCACCTCTCGTGGGCCGACATGACACGAACAATGGTCGGGGCCGTAGCGTTGTTGGTTGCGAGCACCAGTGCGGTCGCCGCGGATTCGCGGCTCGCGCTCGTGCCCGCGGAGAAAGAGCCCGCGGGATCGCGCGCGGAGATCACGGAGGCCGAGCTCGTCGCGCTGCGCGCGGCGGTGCAGAAGGATCCGAAGGATCGCGCGGCGCGGTTCAACCTCGTGCGCGGCCTGCAGCGCGCGGGGAAGCTGACCGACGCGCTCGAGGCGGCGAAGGAGTGGCGCGCCGCCGACGCGTACAACCTCGTCGTCGTGCGCTTGCTCGGCGATCTGTACGCCGAGCTCGGCGATCGCACGAAGGCGCGCCGCGCGTACTCCGCGGTGGTCGAGCTGCTGCCGAAGGACGCGTCCGCGCACCGCGCGCTCGCGAGCGTGCTGAAGCAGTCGGGCGACCTCGAGGGCGCGTACGCGCGCCTGCTCGCGGCGAGCGAGAACGGCTCCAAGGACCGCCGCCTCGGCTTCGAGATCGCGGACGTCGCGCAGCGGCTCGGCAAGACCGACGAGGCGCGCACGCGGTTCGAGGCGATCATCGAGGATCCGGAGACGCCGGAGGCCGTGCGCTATCCGGCGAAGCAGCGCCTCGCGCAGATCTACCAGCAGCTCGGCCGGTCGACCGAGCAGCTCGGCCTCAAGGGCGGCACGAAGAACGACATCAAGGTCTACCTGACCTGGGACACCGACCACTCGGACGTCGACCTGTGGGTCACGAACCCGGCCGGCGAAAAGGTCTTCTACTCGCACCGGAACGGCAAGTTCGGCGAGGCGCTCTACGACGACGTCACGACCGGCTACGGCCCGGAGAGCTTCACGGCGCCGAACGCCGCTCCGGGCCAGTACGTCGTGCAGGTCAACTACTTCGGGCGCGGGCGCTCGAACTTCTCCGAGGCGCGCGGCGAGGTCGTCGTCGTCCTCGACGAGGGCAAGCCGGGCGAGAAGAAGTTCGTCCTGCCGTACCGCCTGTTCGACGAGAAGCAGACCGTCACCGTCGCGCGCATCCAGGTCAAGGGGAGCAAGTGAACATGAAGATCGGAAGCCTCATCCTCGCGTCCTCGTTCGTCGTGTCGTGCGGTGCGCCCGGAAAGCGCGCCGAGGACAACCAGGGCAAGGGCGTCATCGCCATGGCGCAAGAGCGCCCGGCCCTCGCGGTCCCGCTCGCGGCGATCACGGTGCGCGGCGAGCTGTCCGTCAAGCACTCGTCCACCGGGCCGTGGCTGCCGATGACCGAGGGCGCGTCGCTGACGGGCATCCGCGAGATCAAGGCGGAGCGCCGCGGCGCGATCGTCGCGTTCGGCGACTCGCCGAAGGCGCCGCTGCTCTACCTCCGCGCGAGCACGCGCGTGCTGGTCTCGCAGGACGGCAGCGGCGTGCACGTCGCCGTCGTCGAGGGCCGCGCGCGTCTGCGCCACGGCTCGACGGTCAGCGCGTACGTCGACACGGACAGCGGCGAGCAGATCGTCACTGGCGACGTGATCGCCGATGCCGTCGAGATCCGCCCGACCGGTGCGCGCCCCGCGCTCGCCGACTGGAGCCTCGCGCTCGTCGCGCCCGAGACCGCGGAGGGCGTCGGCCGCATGGAGGCGCGCGTCTCGAAGGAGAAGATGGAGGACCTCGCGCTGCGGAGCGTCGCGGTCGACGTCAAGACCGCGGGGGATCTCGCGATCACCGAGGTCACGCACATCTTCCACAACGCCTCCGACGAGCGCCGCGAGGGCACGTTCCGGTTCCCGGTGCCCGACGGCGCGATGCTGACCGGTCTCGCGATGGAGATCGAGGGCAAGATGATGGAGGGCGAGGTCGTCGAGCGCGAGAAGGCGCGCGCGGTGTACGAGAAGATCGTCGACGAGATGACCGACCCGGCGCTGCTCGAGTGGGAGGAGGGCAACTGGTTCAAGCTCCGCGTGTTCCCGCTCGAGGCGAGGGCAGACAAGAAGGTCGTGATCCGCTACGTCACGCCGCTCGCGAAGGCCGGAGCCGCGTACGAGTACGCGTACTCGATCGCGGCGCCCGACAAGGGCGCGATCGGCGACGTCACGGTCACCGTGAACGGGCAGGTCGCGATGACCCAGCGCGACGTCGCGAAGGGCATCGACCTGACGATCCCCGTGCCCGCGGCCCGGGTCCCGCCGGTGATGCTCGAGAAGCGCGCCGATGGCGTCTACGCCGCGGTGCGGATCGCGCCGAAGCTGATGCCGGGTGCGGCGTCGGTCGCGGCGCCGAAGAAGCTCGCGATCGTGTTCGATACCTCGCGCAGCTCGCTCGAGGGCAAGAAGCAGGCACTCGAGCTGCTCGAGACCACGCTGAAGGAGCTCGCGCCCGAGGACAGGTTCGTCGTGCTCGCGAGCGACGTCGACATCGCTGCGAGCTCGCAGGACTACGTGGCGGCGACGCCGGAGTCGATCAGGGCCGCGATCGGCTTCGTCGAGGGCATCGAGCCCGATGGTGCGAGCGACCTCGGCCGCGCGTTCTCGGCGCTGACCGAGCGCGCGCCCTCCGACATCATCTACCTCGGCGACGGGATCCCGACCTGGGGCGAGCAACGCCCCGACGCGCTCGGCGCGATGGTCGACAAGCTGAACGCGCCGATCGACGCCGCGCTGATCGGCAAGGGTGCGAGCACGTCGCTGTGGTCCGAGCTGTCGGGCCGCACCGGCGGCCGCGCGATGATCGTGAAGAGCCAGCTCGACGGCCGGCGCTTCGTGCTCGCCGCGACGCAGGCCGACGCGCCGAAGCTGACCGGCGCGCGCATCGAGACGCCGGCCGGGGCGATCGCCTTCCCGCGCACCGCCGCGACGCTGTTCGCCGGCGACGAGATCGTCGCCGTGATGAAGCTGCCGGTGGACCAGCAGCTGCCGCCGAGCGTGAAGCTCACCGGCAAGATCGGCAGTGCCGTGCACACCGAGGAGGTGAGCCTGACGCCCGCCGTCGCGACCGATCGCGTCGCGCAGCGGTGGGCGCGCCAGCAGCTCGCGTTCATGGAGGCCACCGACGCGCCGAAGGACGACATCGTCAAGCTGTCGACCGACATGAGCGTGCTCAGCAAGTACACGTCGCTGCTCGTGCTCGAGAACGACGAGGCGTACAAGCGGTTCCAGATCGAGCGCAAGAACGCCGAGGCGGCCGAGAAGCTCGCGCAGGGCCCGACCGTCACCGGCGGCGACCTCGACACGCTCGGCGCGCGGCAGGCGAGCCTGTCGCCCGACGAGATCCAGCCCGGCGATCCGGAGATCAAGATCCCGGCGCCGCAGGATGCGCAGAGCGTCGTCGTCAGCTTCCCGTTCGGCGAGACCAAGGTCGCCGTGTGGGACGAGGACGCGCAGGCGTGGATGGTGCGCTTCCTGATCGACCAGGCCACCGCCGACGGCCAGTACGAGGTGCGCGTCACGATCACGCACGCCGACGGCCGCCTCCAGGTGATGAAGCTGCCGTACACGGTCGATACCAGGGCCCCCGAGGTCAAGGTGACGGCGACGCGCGACGCCACCGGCTACAAGCTCGTCGCGCGCCAGCAGGCCAACGGCGCGCGCAAGGACGCGGACCGCGTCGAGGTGCTCCTGCCCGACGGCACCGTCATGCGGCTCACCCAGGTCGCGTGGGGCAAGTTCGAGGGCCACTGGGACACCGCCGCGCTCGCCGCTCCGGTCACGCTGCGCATCGTCGCGCGCGACCCGGCGCTCAACCAGTCGACCAGCGAGCTGGTGATCCCGTGATCCTCGCGGTGTTCGGCGCCGGCGCGCTCGCCGTCTCGACCGACCTGACGGAGGTCCGCGCGTGCCACGTGCTCGACGGCGGCGACGTCCTCGTCGGCACGGGCGGCGGGCTGGCGCGGTACGACGCGCGCGGCAACGTCCGCGCGGTGTGGACCGCGGTCCACGGCCTGCCGGGCACCCGGATCGATGGCATCTCGAAGGTCGGTGACGCGCTGTGGATCGGCACCGAGGGTGGCGCGGCGCAGATCGCGCTCGACGGCACCGCGATGAAGGTCACCCGCACCGCGGAACAGAAGGCGGTGCGCCAGCTGATCGAGCTCGGTGGCGCGACCTACGTCGCGACGTGGGAGGGCGGCGTGAACAAGCTCGGCGCGTCGAAGGCGCTCGCGTGGAAGGGCGGCAACAACCCGGCGGCGCGCGCGCGCGTGTCGTCGCTCGCGGTCGCCGACGGCGCGCTGTGGGCGGGCACCGCGAACGGCCTGTACCGGCTGCGCGACGGCACGTTCGAGCTCACCTCGATCGAGGCGGGTGCGAACGAGGTGCTCTCGCTGTACGGGGACGGCGCGCAGCTGTGGATCGGTACGAGCGCCGGTCTCTACCTGCGCGAGGGGAGCTTGGTGCGCGGCTTCGGCGGTGGCGACGTGCGGAAGGTGACGAAGGTCGACGGCGCGATCGTCGCCGCGACGTTCGGCGGCGGCCTGATGAAGATCGATCGCGGCCGCCTGGTCGACGTGGTGGGGACGCCGAAGGGCCTCGCGATGGCGCAGGCGATCGCGGAGCGCGACGGCGCGGCGTGCGCGGGTGGGCTACACGGCCTGTGGCTACGGTCGTCGGCGACGGCCGCGTGGACGGAGGCGAAGCGCCCCGCCGGCCCACCGGCGAACGACATCTCCGCGCTCGCGGTCGACGGCGAGAAGCTGTACGTCGGCACGTTCGATCACGGCCTCGCCGTGCGCGAGAAGGGCGTGTGGAGGCAGATCGAGTCGAGCAAGATCGATCACCGCGTCAACGCGATCCTCGTCGACGGCAAGCGCGTGTGGGTCGCGACCGCCGCGGGCATCGCGATCCTCGAGGGCGCGATCGACTTCGCGCCGTCTTCGACGGCGCTGCGCGGCCCGGCAAAGCCGGGCCTTGCGATCACGCAGCTCACGAAGGCCGATGGCCTCCCGGCGCGCGGCATCCTCGCGCTCGCGAAGCTCCGCGATGGCCGCGTGCTCGCCGGCACCTCGGCCGGCGCCGCGATCATCGCGGACGGCCGTGCCACCGCGATCGGCGCGAAGCAGGGCCTCGAGGCGAAGAACGTCTGGGCCGTCGCCGAGGACGCCGACGGCTGGATCTGGCTCGGCACCACGACCGGCCTGTTCCGCGGCAAGGCCGACGACTCCGACTGGACGCGCTACTCGGTCGCCACCGGTCACCTCACCGATGACTGGGTGATGGCGCTCGCGGTGAAGGGCACCACCGTCTTCGCCGGCACCTACAAGGGCGGCGTGATGAGGTTCGAGGGCGGCGCGAGCACGAAGGTCGCCGATGGCTGGATCAACCCGGGCGGCATCGCGCTTCACGGCGACACGCTGCTGCTCTCGACGATGGAGGGGCTCAAAGGCGCCGGCGCCGATCGCCTCGGCACCTTGACCGGCAAGGACGTCACCGCGTCGGTCCGGCTCGGCGACACGCTGGTCATCGCGACGCGCCGGGGCCTGGTCTCCCGACCCGGCTACTGGACCCGTTGACCCCAGCGCGGCGCGAGCCGTTTCGCGGAGTTGGGCCGGCCCGTGCCGTGCTCTGCCACGGGGCATGCTCAGCGTCCTCGCGTTCTCCCTCGTGGTGGTCCCCCTGCTGCGGAACCTGAAGGGCGACCCCGCGTAAGCTGGATCGGGCGTTGCTGGATCTTCGGATCCCGTGAGCCTCAAGAGCCAACTGTCCGTGATCGCTGTCGTCTGGTGTTCGCTTTCCACCAGCGCCATCACCCACCTCCGGGCGGCACCTGCCGGCAATTCACCGGCCGGCGTGACGAGCAACGCCGTCGACGACCACGTCTGCGCCGCCGACCCCGCGCTCGCGCGAGGCGATCTTCGCCACCGCCGCAGTCGCCTGGTCACCGGGCTCGGTTCGCCGCGCCACCGCGGCTACGACGTCGTCGCCGCGCCCGGCGCGGACCACGTGATCCGCGGCTCGCTCTCGTACGGCAAGGCGCACAAGGACCTCGAGGACGAGGACGTCGAGCTGTTCGCGTGCGATCGCGGCGAGTGGCGCGCGCTCGGCACCGCGCGCACCGACGACGACGGCAACTTCCGGCTCGCGCTCACCGGGCCGCGCCGCCTCGTGACCGGCATGCGCGACCTCTATGCGTCGGTGGTCGGCGACCGTACCGGCGTGCGCTTCCTCGCGTACGTCGCGCCGCCGGCGACGCGCGTGATCGTCAGCGATGTCGACGGCACGCTCACGGCCGACGAGCACGCGTTCGTGAAGACCGTCGCCCTGGGGCAGCGGATCGGCGCGCAGCCCGGTGCCGCGGCGGCGTTTCGCGGCCTCGCGCAGAGCGGCTACCAGCCCGTCTACGTGACGGCCCGTGGCGAGGTGTTCACCGAGAAGACGCGGGCCTGGCTCGCGCAGCAGGGCTTCCCGCGCGGTCCGATGATCCTCGCCGAGGACCTCGTGACGGTGCCGGGACCGGCGACCGTCGCGTTCAAGACGGGCGCGATGGACGTGCTGCGGAGCGCCGGGCTCGTCGTCGCGGGCGGCGTCGGCAACCGCGCGACCGACATCGCCGCCTACGAGGCGATGGGGCTGCCGCCGAGCCGGATCTTCATCGGCACGCAGGAGTTCGGCGAGGAGCTCGCGCCCGCGCTGTCCTCGGGCCGCGCGACCGCGTTCGCGAGCTACGACGCGCTCGCAGCGAGCCACCTGGCCGGGCTCCCCCGATAACGAACTGTTAACAGGACATCGCGTCCTCGCGAGGGCGCTCGACACGGCGCGGCAGTCGGGCACACTGGGGCCGGGATGTGGCTGATTCGCACCGCGCTCCGCCGGCCCTACACGTTCGTCGTGATGGCGATGCTCATCGCGCTCGGCGGCACGTATTCGATCAAGAAGGCGCCGACCGACATCTTCCCGACGATCGACATCCCGGTCATCTCGGTGATCTTCAACTACGGCGGCCTCGCGCCGGAGGAGATGGAGAAGCGCATCGTCAACAACTTCGAGCGCTTCCTCACGACGATCGTCTCCGACATCGATCACATCGAGAGCCAGACGCTCACGGGCATCTCGGTCATCAAGATCTTCCTGCAGCCCGACACGGACGTGCCGAAGACGATCGCGCAGACCACCGCGGTCGCGCAGAGCGCCGTGCGCTCGATGCCGCCGGGCACCGTCCCGCCGCTGATCATGCAGTACAGCGCGACCAGCGTGCCGATCATGCAGATCGCCCTGCAGAGCGACACGCTCTCCGAGCAGCAGATGTTCGACCTCGGCGTGAACTTCATCCGCGCCGAGCTCGCCACCATCCCCGGGGCGCAGATCCCGTGGCCGTACGGCGGCAAGCAGCGCCAGATCATGATCGACATCGACCCGGCGCGCCTGCACGCGCTCGGGCTGTCGCCGCGCGACGTGCAGGCCGCGCTCGCGGTGCAGAACGTGATCCTGCCGTCGGGCACCGTGAAGCTCGGCACGAACGAGTATCCGGTGACGGTCGCCTCGTCGCCGCAGACGCTCGAGGAGCTCGCGGGCCTGCCGCTGCGCACCGTCAACGGCACGCCGATCTACCTGCGCGACGTCGCGAACGTGCGCGACGGTTCGATGCCCCAGACCAGCATGGTCCACGTCGAGGGCCGGCGATCGCTGCTGATGTCGATCATGAAGAACGGCGATGCCTCGACACTCGAGGTCACCGATCGGATCCGCGAGGCGCTGCCTCGCGCGATCGCCCGGCTGCCGAAGGAGGCGCAGGGCAAGCTCGACGTGAAGATCCTGTTCGACCAGTCGGTGTTCGTGCGCGCCTCGATCTCCGGCGTGATCCACGAGGCGGTGATCGCCGCGGTGCTCACGGGCCTCATGATCCTGCTGTTTCTCGGATCGTGGCGCTCGACGGTGATCGTCGTGATCTCGATCCCGCTGTCGATCCTGTTCTCGATCACCGTGCTGCACGCGCTCGGGCTGACGTTGAACGTGATGACGCTCGGTGGTCTCGCGCTGTCGGTCGGCATCCTCGTGGACGACGCGACCGTCGCGATCGAGAACATCCACCGCAACATCGGCATGCGGAAGCCGTTCACGCAGGCGATCATCGACGGCGCGCAGCAGATCGCGGTCCCCGCGTTCGTGTCCACGCTGTGCATCTGCATCGTGTTCGCGCCGATCGCGTTCATCGCCGGCGCGGCGAAGTCACTGTTCGTGCCGATGGCGCTCGCCGTGGTGTTCGCGATGCTCATGAGCTACCTGCTGTCGCGCACGCTCGTGCCGACGATGATCGACTACCTGCTCCGCGACCGGGCCGATCACGGCCATCCCCACGGCCGTCGCTTCGATCGCGCGTTCGACCGCATGCGCACGCGCTACGGCCAGTGGCTCGCGTGGACGCTCGACCACCGCGCGTTCACCGTCGGCATCTTCGCCGTGTTCGTCGCCGGTTCGATGGCGCTGTTGCCGCTGATCGGCCGCGACTTCTTCCCGACGGTGGACGCCGGCCTCATCAAGCTACACGTGCGCGGCGCGCCCGGCACGCGCCTCGAGGAGAGCGAGCAGCGGATGGCGGCGATCCAGCGCACGATCCGCAGCGTGATCCCTCCGGCGGAGATCGAGACGATGCTCGACGTGATGGGGACGCCGTACTCCGGGATCAACCTGTCGCTGTCGGAAGGTGCGCTGATCTCGTCGGCGGACGCGCAGGTGATGATCGCGCTCGCGGACGGGCACGAGCCGACGGAGGGCTACGTCCGCGCGCTGCGCGTCGCGCTCGCGAAGGCGCACCCGGACACGACGTTCTTCTTCCTCGCGCCCGACATCTCGTCGCAGGTGCTGAACTTCGGCCTCGCCGCACCGATCGATGTCCAGGTGGTCGGCCCGATCGGCAGCGAGGAGCAGACGGCGCAGCTCGCCGCGGAGCTCGCCGAGAAGATCAAGCGCATCCCGGGCGCGGCCGACGTTCACCTCGCGCAGGTGTCGCGCGTGCCGCAGCTCCGGCTCGACATCGATCGCACGCAGGCGCAGCGGGCAGGGCTCTCGGAGCGCGATGTCGCGAGCGATCTGCTCGTGTCGCTGTCGTCGAGCGGCCAGGTCGCCCCCTCGTACTGGCTCGACCGGCGCGGCGTGCAGTACCTCGTCTCGGTGCAGACGCCCCAGTACGCGATCGACTCGATCGATGCGCTGAAGGCCACGCCGATCTCGACGCCGAGCGGCACGCCGCAGACGCTCGGCAACATCTCGACGGTGAAGCGGTCGTACGGTCCGGCGAACGTCACGCACTACAATGTCGCGCGCACGTTCGACGTGCAGCTGAACGTCGAGGGCACCGACCTCGGTACCGTGACCGACGGGGTGAAGCAGCTCGTCGCGGAGGCGCAGGCCGCCGCGCCCATGGGCGTGCGCTACACGATCAAGGGCCAAGCGGAGAGCATGGACAGCTCGTTCTTCGGCCTCGCCTCCGGCCTCGTGTTCGCGATCCTGCTCGTCTACCTGCTGATCGTCGTCAACTTCCAGAGCTGGCTCGACCCGTTCATCATCCTGATGGCGCTGCCCGGCGCGCTGGCCGGCATCGTGTGGATGCTGTTCCTGACGGGGACGACGCTCTCGGTGCCGGCCCTGATCGGCTCGATCATGTGCGTCGGTGTCGCGACGGCGAACTCCATCCTCGTGGTCTCGTTCGCGAACGAGCAGCGGGCGCACCGCGAGGCGAAGGGCGCCGCGCTGGCCGCGGGCATGACGCGCCTGCGCCCGGTGATCATGACGGCGCTGGCGATGATCATCGGTATGATCCCGATGGCTGTCGGCCTCGGCGAAGGCGGCGAGCAGAACTCTCCCCTGGGCCGCGCCGTGATCGGCGGGCTCGCCGTCGCGACCGTGACCACCCTGTTCTTCGTGCCCGTGATGTACAGCCTCCTGCGCCGCACGGCGCCGCGGCGTCGAGATCTGGAGTCCATGTCATGAGTACCGAACCCGACGAGCTCGGCTTCAACCTGCCCCCACCCGCGAAGGCCTCGCGGGTCATGGTGCTGGTGGCGATCGCCGTCGTCGTCGGCGGTGCGTTCGCGTTCGGATACCTGCGCCAGCGCAAGGCGCACGGCGAGACGCCGGTCGCCACCGCGAAGGCGGACGCCCCGCGCGTCGAGGTGATGAAGCCGGTCGTGCTCTCGAGCGATCGCGCGCTCGCGCTGCCGGGCACGGTGCGGGCGCTCGAGGAGACCAAGATCTATGCCCGGGTCACCGGGTACGTGCGGAGCT
>JAEUJX010000481.1 GCA_016794545.1 Myxococcales bacterium | reverse complement strand
AGCGCCACCAGGTCGTCGCCGGGGGCGCCGAAGCCGTGCAGCAGCACGACGGTGGTCCTGGCGTCGGCGGGGCCGACGATTCGGGTGGTCAGGCCGGCGAGCTCGAGCGTCTGGGCGGGCACGCCGCGACCATAGCTCACGGCCAGCGTCAGGGAACGACGCGCGTGATCTTGTAGCCCTGCTTTTCGAGCAGCTCGAGCACGTTCTTCGGGCCGACCAGGTGCATGGCGCCCGCGGCGACGAAGATGCCGCCGGCCGCGTGCGCCTTCTCGATGGCCGGGATCCACGACGCGTTGCGGCCGTACAGCATGTCCTGCATCGTCTCGTCGTACTCCTTCTTCGTGTAGCCGTGCTTGAGCGCCTGCTCGCGCTCGCTCTCCGACAGCTTGACCATCGCGACGTCGTCGCCGGAGACGTACGCGTCGAGCATCAGCTTCGTGTGATTGTTGCCTGCCTCGACGTCATCGAGCATCGACTTCAGCGCCTTCACGTTCATGTGCTTCTCGAGGATCCTCGCCTGCACGCTGGGCTCCTCGAGGAAGTGGACGGTCTTGTTCCCGGTCCGCGCCCGCGCGAGCAGCAGCGTGTCCATCTGCGTGGTCATCGGCAGGCCCCGCATCGACATCATCGTCGCGGCGACCATCGGCTTCATCGGATCGATCCGCGCCGCGACCTCGGGCGTGAGGGCCGCCTCGAGCTTCTTCCAGTACACCGGGCCGAGCTCCTTCTTGAGCGAGCAGCCGACGCACTCGAGCACCTTCATCAGCGCCGGATCGCTCAGATCCGTCTCCATCGCGAACGCGGGCGCCGCGTCGAGCTTGTCCCACACGATCTGCGGGAGCCGCGCCTCGGCATCGACGCCGATGTGGATCGTGCCGAGCGCGTAGCTGGTCTTGCCGTCCTTCTCGATCGACCAGAACAGCGGCCGCGCGAGCGGGTCCTTCTTCGGCGCCGGCTTGCTCCACGGGTCCGCGGCGTTCGCCTGCGGAGCCTGTGGCGGCGCCTCGGGCTTGGCCGCCGGCGCGGCCGGGGCCACAGGGGGCGCTGGCCGTACCTCCGCTGTAGGTGGAGGTGCGGACTGCTTGCAGGCGACGAGGGCAACCGCGAGGCCGACGAACAACGCGCGCTTCATGGACGTTCGTTTACCACGTGGATCGTAGCGGCGCTCACAGAAGGATCCGGCCGGGCGGCTACCATCGAAGTGTGCGGCACCGAGGGCTGATCGCGTGGGTGCTGGCGTGCGCGCTCGCGACGTCCGCTCGGGGCGCGGCGGCCGACGACCTCCACCTCTACGACCGGATGTGGCCGTCGGTGCCGACCGCGCGCCAGCTCACGCTCGGTCAACAGCTCACCGACGCGATGACCGACCTCGGCAACCAGCTCGGGTACCACCTCGACCAGCTGTCGAACGACACGTTCGCGCTGCGCTTCGATGGCCGGCAGCGCCGCGCGCGCGTGAAGTTCGGCATGATCGACTCCGACTACGCGACCTTCAAGTTCGACTCGGTCGTCCACTTCACGAACGGCATGGCGAAGATCACCGCGGTGTTCGACATCGGCATCGCGGGCCGCGTGGTGCACCTGGAGCTTCCGGAGATCGAGATGCTGCCGACCGAGTATCACGGCGAGCGCGGCGTGCAGCTGCGCGTGCCGGTGTACCGCGCCTACTTCTGAAGCACGGCCTTCGCCGCCGAGCGCATCGCCCCGGTCGCGCGCACGTCGTCGATCACGGCCGCGAGCTTCGCGGTGGCCGCGTCGCGCTTGCCCTCGGCCGCCAGCACGCGGCCGGCGGAGAGCGCGGCGAGCAGCGCCGCGTCCGAGTGCGCGGGGTGCGGGGCGTCGGGCCGGAGCTCCGCGTCGAGCACGGTGCGCGCGTCGGCGGTCTTGCCGAGGCCGACGAGCGCGGCGACCCGCGTGCTCGCGGCCCGGAGCTGCCACGCCGCCCGCGCGCCGGCGGGGAGGGCGGACAGCTTCGCCTCGTCGAGCGCGGCGAGCGCCTCGGCGTGCGCGCCGGTCAGCTCGTGCGCGATCCCGCGGGCGACGAGGTAGGGCGCCCGGGCCGCATCGCCGCGCCTGGCCCGGAGGTTTCGGTCGGAGACCTCCATCAGCTTCGCGGCGTCGCCGACGTCGATCGCACGCGCGAGCGCGGCGGTCGTCATCAGGTAGTGGAGGACGAACCAGATGACGAGGACGAACGCGTAGCCGATCGTCATCCAGGCCTTGCCGGTGGTGTCGGTCTCGGCGGACCAGATCAGCATGGCGTACGCGATGCCCATGCCGACCGGCACGCCCCAGACCTGGAGGGCGCGCCACAGCACGTCCTTCATGTGCCGCTGCGCAGGTGGCGCGCGATGCGCATCGCCATCTCGAGCGCCTGCTCGTAGTTGAGGCGCGGATCGACGCGCGTCTTGTACGCGCGTTCGAGGTCGGTCTCCGACAGGCCGCGCGCGCCGCCGATGCACTCGGTGACGTCCTCGCCGGTGAGCTCGACGTGGACGCCGCCGAGGCGCGAGCCGAGCCGCGTGTGGAGCGCGAAGCTCTGCTCGAGCTCGTCGACGATCTTGTCGAACCGGCGCGTCTTGATGCCCTGCGGCGTGGTCTCGGTGTTGCCGTGCATCGGATCGCAGACCCACAGCACGGTGCGCCCGGTCCCGCGCACCGCGTCGACCAGCGGCGGCAGCTTCGCGGTGACGTTGCCCGCGCCCATCCGGTGGATGAGCGTGATGCGGCCGGGGATGCGCTCGGGATCGAGGACGGCGAGGAGGCCGAGCAGCCACTCGGTCGTCATCGCCGGACCGATCTTGATGCCGAGCGGGTTGTTGATGCCGCGGTGGAACTCGACGTGCGCGCCGTCGAGCTGCGCCGTGCGCATGCCGATCCACGGGAAGTGCGTCGACAGGTTGTACCAGCCGTCGCGGCGCGGGACCTTGCGGGTCTGCGCCTGCTCGTACGGCAGCGCGAGCGCCTCGTGGCTCGTGAACACGTCGACGCGGCGGAGCACCTCCGACTCGACGCCGGTGATCGCGCTGACGAAGTCGAGCGACTCGCGGATCGACGAGACGATCTGCTCGTACTGCTGGCGCGCGGCCCCGGTCGCGAACGACACGTCCCAGTACTCGGGGTGGTGCAGGTCGGCGAACCCGCCGTCGACGAGCGCGCGGATGAAGTTGAGCGTGAGACCGGCGCGCTCGTAGGCGCGCAGCATCAGCGTCGGATCGGGCTCGCGATCCTCGGCGGTGAAGCCGTCCCTGTTGATGATGTCGCCGCGGTAGGCGGGCAGGGTGACGTCGCCGCGCGTCTCGACGTCGGTCGAGCGCGGCTTCGCGTACTGGCCCGCGATGCGGCCGATGCGGACCACCGGCTTGCGCGTGCCGTGCACGAGCACGAGCGACATCTGGAGCAGGATCTTCAGCTTCGCGGCGATCGGCTCGCTGCGACAGTCGTCGAACGACTCCGCGCAGTCACCGCCCTGGAGCACGAACGCGTGGCCCTGCGCGGCGCGCGCGAGCTGCTCGCGCAGCTGCTCGATCTCCCACGACGTGACGAGCGGCGGCAGCCGCCCCATCTCGTCGACCACGCGGGCCAGCTCGGCGGGATCGCCGTAGTTGGCCTGCTGTGCGGCGGCTCGGGACTTCCAGCTCGTCGGTGACCACGTCATTCGGGCGGCTCCTGGTCGGTCGGCTTCTGCGGCGTCTTCGGCGCGCACGACACGGGGCGGGAGCCCTCGTAGTCGAGGCGCCGATTGGCCGGCGAGAACAGCTTCGCGGGATCGACCGATCCCTTGTGCTTGCGGAGGTGGTCCGCGATCGCGTCGCGGATGATCACGTCGGTGATCTTGATCGCGTTCGGGGCGAGCTTGAGCCGGCCGATCAGGCCATCGCCGCCCGACGCGAGGAAGTCGCTGGTGACGAGCTTGTAGGCCTTGTTCTCGTCGAGCGGCTTGCCGGCGACCTTGATCTCGAGGTCGAGCTTGCCTGCCTTGCAGCGGCCCTTCGCGGTCAGGCCGCCCCACGACAGGATGCCGCCGCCGCGCTGGAGGTTCGTGGACACGAGCGAGCGCAGGTGCGAGCCCTTCACGTCGACGATCGCGTAGCGGTTGTCGAACGGCATCGCCTCGAACAGCTGGCCGTACGTGAGGTCGCCGCCCGGGATGTCGGCGCGGAGGCCGCCGCCGTTGGTGACGGCGACCTGGCCCTCGGGGCGCGTCGCGAGCATCATGTCGGTGACCCAGTTGCCCTGGACCGACTCCGATCCGTACGACTTGTCGATCTTGCCGGTCAGCGTGACGCCGAGCCGCTCCTCGCGGCGGACCTTCGCGCGCGCGATCGCCTCGTCGACGATCTTCCCGACCGCTGGCTCGGGCACGACCGGCTTGCCCTCGTAGTCTCCGGGCTGGCAGTCCTTCGCCGCGATCGGGCGGTCGACGGTCTCGCCGGCGCACACCGCGCGCGGCGGATGGATCTTCACGGCGGTGACGCGCCCGTCGGCGGCGATCCGCACGTCGATGCGCCCGAACGCCTTGCCGTTGGCGAACGACTCGATCACCGCGATGTCGTTGATCCGGTGCGCGATGCCGGCGTGGGTGTGGCCCGCGACGATGACGTCGACCGAGCCCTTCGGGAGATCGCCGATCAGCTTGAACAGCTCCTCGTTGGTCTCGCACGTCGAGAGGTCGTTGGGGTGCTCGAAGTCCGTGCACTTGCTGCCGATGTGCGTGGTGACGAGCACGAGCGCCGCCCCTTGCTCGCGCAGCCGCTTCGACTCGGCCGCGATCGCGACCGCGGGCGGCGGCTTCATCACGAGCCCGGCGAAGTTCGCCGGCATCGTCGTGAACGGCGTCGACTCCGTCGAGGCGCCGATGATCCCGACCTTGATCCCGGCCGACTCGACGAGCACCGACGGCGGCATGTTCGGCCACTTGATGCGCTCGCCGCTCGTGGCGTCCGAGATGTTCGCCACGAGCATCGGGAACTTCGCCTCCCGCGCGCGGGCCTTGAGCGCGCCGCGCGCGTCGTCCTCGATCGACTGCGGCGTCGTCGCAGGGCCCTCGGGCCCGTAGTCGAACTCGTGGTTGCCGACCGCGGTGGCGGTGTACTCCATCGCGTTGTACGCGCGCACGACGTCGGCGCCCTCGGCGATGTTGGACTCCAGCGTGCCCTGGAACATGTCGCCGCCGTCGAGCAGGATCACGCCGCCGCCGTCGGCCGCGCGGGCGGCGCGCAGGTTCACGAGGTACCCCGCGATCCACGGCAGGCGATCGAGTGCGCCGTGCAGGTCGTTCGTGCCGATGATCGTCAGCGTCACCGTGCCGGGGCGCTGCTTGGGCGGCAGGCGCGGACCGGTGTCCTTCGCCGGCGGCGAGGAGCACGCAGCCGCGAGGCACAGCGCGATCGACCAGAGTCTCATGCGGCGGACTCTACCGCGGCTCGTCGCTCTCGTCGTCGCTCTCGTCGTCGCCCTCGTCGTCGCCCTCGTCCCCGCGGTCGGCGAGCGCGCGCGAAGCGGATTCGAGATCGCGTTCACGTGCCGGCGTCAGCACCTCGGCGCGCGCCGCGGCGGCCGCCGGGTCGAGCGCGACCTCGACGGTGGTCGTCCCGTCGGCGCGGACGGCGACGAACGCCGTTCCTCCCCGGTCGAGCGCGCACGCGAGCCGCTCGCCCGGGGCGATCGCGCGGACCTGCGGCAGGCAGCGCGCGCCCTGCGGTGCGCCGAGATCCCCGAGCTCCTCGGCGAGGTACCGCTCGATCGCCCCGGTGGTCACGAGCAGGCCGCGCACCCGCCACTCGTAGCTGCCATCCACCAGCGTCACCTCGATCGGCAGCTGCGTGCCGTCCGCGAGCTGCGCCCGGCACATCGGGATCTCGTAGCCACACCGCGTGACCACGACCACACCCAGCCGTGCGCGCAGATCGGCTGCGATCGCCGCCTCGAGTCGCGTGGGATCCCGCGCGCTTGTGCCGCACGCGAGCACGAGGCAAAGCGCCCCGCGCACCCAGCGTCCGGGAGCGTCCATCCACGGTTCGTAACATGGCGCCGGGCCCCGAACTTTCTGAATAAACGTGGTTAGATCTCGTCCGCACGTTAGGAGGATTATGCGCGCAACGCTCTATGGACTGCTGATCGCGACGCTGACGCTGTCGGCGACCGCATCGGCGCAACCGGATCCTCGCGACCGCCGCGAGGACAAACGCGACGAGCGCGAGGATCGCCGCGATCGCCGCGAGGATCGCCGCGACGAGCGCGAAGATCGCCGCGACGAGCGTCGCGACGGCGGCCGCCGCGACGAGCGTGAGGATCGCCGCGACCGCCGCGAGGACAAACGCGACGAGCGCGAGGATCGCCGCGACGAGCGCGAGGATCGTCGCGAGGACCGTCGCGAGGACCGCCGCGACGACCGCCGCGACGACCGCCGCGACGGGCCGCGCACTGCGCCTCCGCCGCTCAAGGTCGAGAAGATGCAGTTCCGGCGGGGCTTCCAGTACATCCGCGGCTACTGGGACTGGCAGAACGGAAGCTGGGTCTGGGTCCCGGGTCGCTACGAGCCGCAGCAGAGCGGCCGGCGCTGGAAGGACTTCTCCTGGGAGAACCGCAACGGTGTGTGGGTCCGCGTCGGCGGCAGCTGGGACATCGACGGCCCGTCGGCCGCGCCGCCCGGCCCGCGCGACGAGAACCCGGGCGCGCCGCGCCGTGGCTTCGTCTGGGTGCGCGGTCACTGGGACTGGCGCAACGGCAACTGGGACTGGATCCCGGGCCGCTGGGAGCGCGAGCGCACCGGCCGCCGCTGGCGCGACGTGCGCTGGGAGAACCGCAACGGCGCGTGGGTGCGCGTCGACGGTGACTGGGAGGTCTACACGCCGCCCGCGAACCCGAACGCCGCGCCGCCCGCGCTGCGCGACGAGAACCCGGGCTCGCCGCGCCGCGGCTTTGTCTGGGTGCGCGGCCACTGGGACTGGCGCAACGGCAACTGGGACTGGATCCCGGGCCACTGGGAGCGCGAGCGCGCCGGCCGCCGCTGGCGCGACGTGCGCTGGGAGAACCGCAACGGCGCGTGGGTGCGCGTCGACGGTGACTGGGAGGTCTACACGCCATCGGCGTATCCGACCGCGGGGCCGCCCGCGATCCGCGACGAGAACCCGGGCACGCGCGCCGGCTTCGTCTGGGTGCGCGGCCGCTGGGACTGGCGCAACGGCAACTGGGAGTGGCTCCCGGGGCGCTGGGAGCGCGAGCGCGCGAACTACCAGTGGGTCGAGGGTCGCTGGACCGTGCAGAACGGCCAGTATGTCTGGGTCGAGGGCAGCTGGCAGCAGGTCGCGGCTCCGACGCCGTCGCCCTATCCGACCGGCGCGCCTCCCGCGCTCCAGGACGAGCGCTTCGATGCGCGCCCCGGCTTCTACTTCGTGCGCGGTCGCTGGGACTGGCGCAACGGCAACTGGGCCTGGGTCCCCGGGCACTGGGAGCGCGAGCGCGCGAACATGCGCTGGCAGGACGGCTCGTGGCAGCTGGTCAACGGCCGCTGGCAGTGGGTCGAGGGCCAGTGGGTGAACGCGGCGCCGCAGCCGCCGCCGCGTCCCACGCAGCCGGCGCCGCCGCCGCCGCAGGCCGAGAACATCAACCCGCGCACCGGCTTCATCTGGGCGCGCGGCCGCTGGAAGTGGGACGGCGGCCAGTACGTCTGGGTGCCGGGCCACTGGGAGCGCGAGCGCGCGCAGAAGCAGTGGGTCGAGGGCCGCTGGGAGAACCAGGGCGGCGCGTGGATCTACATCGAGGGCGGCTGGCGCTAAGGGCTCGCTGACTCGTTGACCGAACGGCGTCGCGCGGAGAGCGCGGCGCCGTTTTCGTTTTCCAGGAAGCCTGGCGTCTTGGCGCTGCTCTGGAGCACGCGTGCCTCGAGGCGCGCTGGTGCGGTGATCCCGTTCGCGCGCCGCCGGCGAGGGCGGCCGGCGCGTCGCGCTCCTCCGTGTCACACCGCTACGCCAATCGCGAGCGCTCGGTTCGCGCGGTGATCGCCGCCCGCCGATTGCGTCCCCTGTTCGCACGGCCACGACGCGCCCGATCCAGCGCCAAGATCGCCAAGAACCGTTCCAACGGGAAGGCACGTCGAGGCACGTGCGAAGCCTTCAAGCGCGGCAGTTCGCACTCAGTTACCTGGGGGAGCGCGCCAAGGAAGGACGCGACCGAATCCCGTGCTTCTTCTTGGACTCGAGCTCGTATGCGAGAGCCTTCTGATCGATGCCCTCGCGAAACCCCGGCCCGCGCTCGCGAGGTACTTCGATCGCGGCCCCGATCACGCGAGGCGCGAGCTCGTCGTATCGACCGGCCCAGCAGCGGTTGCGAGGAGCTATCTTTGGCGCACTCCCCACCGAAAACTGAGTATGAACTGCCGCGCTCGTAGGCTTCGCACGTGCCACGACGTGCCATCACGTCAGAACGTTTCTTGGGGATCTTGGCGATGGATCGGGACACGGGGTGCCCGCGCGAAGCCGGCGGCGACGTCACAGGTGGCGACGGCGCGTCGACGCTGTTCGCAGCAGCTCCGCCGCACCGACGGGCGCAAGTCCCGCATGGGACCACCGATGGACCTCTGTCAGGTCGAGCTTACGTCGATCACGCTGATAACCTGGTTTCGGTTCGCCCACTCGGGTCGTCCGGGTGATGGGATGCGTCAAGCCGCTCCGCTCGCGCGCGAAGACCCGCGGCGCCCGGGGAGCGGGATGCGCCGCGCGCCGGAGAGCGACCCTTCGGCGTGGCGCACGCGGGCGCCACGCCGTGGGTGTCACGGCCGCACGAGCCTGGGGCGCCGGCGCTCGGCCGTGCGGCGGATCAGCTCCTCGCACGCCGCGAGGTTCTCGCGTCCCTCGTCGAGCTCGCACTTGTCGAGAGAACCCGCCCCGTAGTTGTACGGGCTCGCCCACTCCGCCTCGAGATGTTGCAGGCGGTCCGCTGCGTCGGCGCGCAGGACCTCGCCGAGGGAGTCCCCGAGGCGCGTGGCGACCGCGGCGTCGTCCAGCAGGTCGCCCTGCAGGCCCCAGATCGTCGAGCGGCCCTCGGCGAGATCGGACAGCCGGTAGGACACCATCGTGCCGCCGTGCTCGTAGAAGTCGCCGTAGACGTGCATCAGCGGGACGAGGGTCGGATCGAGCTGATACACGCGGCGCTCGAGCTCGTCGAAGATGTCCACCGCAGCTGGCGGACCGCCGCGATCGAGCGGGACGATCAGGTTGAACGGCCGGTTCACGAGCCGCGTGTTCGGCTCCTTGTCCTCGGCGTAGAGCTCGGCGAACGCGAACAGCTCCTCGGGGAACCACACGCCGTAGCAGGCGTGCAGGACCTCGTCGGGGCGGGCGCCGGACTCCATGAGCGCGCGGGCGCGCGCGGCCATGGTCGCGTAGTCGATCAGAACCGAGCCTGCAGCGTCGCGTTGATGCCGAGCTGGTTGAACTTGCCGAACTGGTACTCGAACGGGCAGGTGTCCGGGTCGGAGCACGCGCGCGTGAAGCGCGTCTGGTTCGGATCGTAGCTGTAGAACACCTCGAGGACCGCCGAGAAGATCTTCGCGAAGTCGACCTTCGCGGTGCCCTTGAGCGCGATCTGCGGCGCGGCGGACTCGCCCTCGGGGAGGATGGTGATGAGCGTGTCGATGTTGTTGTTGCGGATGACCGCCGTCGAGCTGCCCATCGCGTCGGTGTTGCCGCCGGGGACCGGCACGACGCCCTTGGGCGAGGTGAGCGTGGCGGGGCGCTCGATGCCCGCGATCACGCCGAGCGTGAGCCAGTCGTCGAAGTTCTGGTCGACGCCGGCGGCGGCGAACAGGTTCGGCTGGATCTTGTAGGCCGACGGGAAGTCCGAGTACGGCGGCAGCGACGGCTGGCTGTGGAGGATGAACGCGAGGTCGCGGAACGAGAGGTCGAGGCGGAGGCGCGTGCGGTCGAGCTTGATGCGCAGGTTGAGGTCGCCGGCCTTGCCGATCTGCGTCCGGGTCGCGCCGGTCTTGTCGGCGTCCTTGAGCGTCTGACCCATCACGGTGAACTCGGCCATCGCGAGCCAGGACAGGCCGCCCGGGTACTTCTCGGGCGAGAACAGCTGGCTGACGCGCTCGCCGTTGAACTTGTAGAGGCGGTAGTCGATGGAGCTGCGCGGGGCCATGTCCTTGTGGATCGACACCTGCGCCGAGCCGCCGTACAGCCAGACCTTCTCGGCCTGGACATCCTGCAGCTCGTTGTAGCCGCGGTCGAAGATGCCGCCGTTGACCTCGACCCGGATCATGTCGCTCGGATCGAAGCCGGCGCCCGCGAGGCCCGCGAGCGCGGTCTTCTGCTCGCCGTCCTTCGGATCGACGATCACGCCGGACTTCGCGCCGATGAACGCGTAGCCCTTCGGGAAGTCGTACTGGAGCTTCACGCCCGGCGTGGAGCTGCGCGCGCGGCGGTACTCGGGGTTGCCACCCCACGACAGGCGGTACGAGTAGCCGAGGCGGAAGCGATCGGCGCTGACCGGGAACGCGGTGAGCGAGATGCGCGTGGGGTCCTTGTGCGTCGGGTCCTTCCAGTTGGTGAGGACGAGGTACGAGCCCGCGTCGGAGAGCGGGATCGCGTTCTCGGTGAGCTCGTTGAACCGGATGACGACCGCGCCCTCGGCCTGCAGGTGACCGCGCGAGTAGCTGCGGTACATGACGCCGTGGGTGAGGGTCTCGAAGCCGGAGTACCTCGTGTCGTAGTTGTCGAAGAACAGCACGCCGAGGGAGTTCGGGGTGCCGAACCGCCAGCCCGGGACGCTCGGGATGGTCTCGCCCGGCTTCACGAGCACGTTCTCGTTGGTGAGCGTGAACGCGAGGCGCGTGTCCATGAAGCCCGAGTCGCCGGTCAGGTCACCGGGCTTCTCGGCCGCGGGCGCCTCCTTCTCGACGCGCTCCTTCTCGACGCGCTCTTTCTCGGCCTTCTCGGCCGCTTCCTTCGCGGCGCGCTCGTTCAGGATGCGAGCGACCTCGCGGTCGACGATCTCCTTGACCTTGGCCTCGTCGTCGCCGGCGGGCGGCGGCACCGGATCACCGGCACCGGGCTGCGCGAGCGCGAGCGCCGGGGCGAACAGGAGCGAGGCCAGAGAACCCAGAGAACAGTATCCGAGGCGGCGAAAGGTCATTTGCTCTCTCATTGCAGAACCAGGTCAGCGCTCGAGCGCGGGTAGATGATCCAGACGTTGAACGTGCCGATGTTCACCGGCCGCAGGACGCCGACGACCTTCGCGAACGTGCGACCCGCGAGCGCGGGCGGATCGATCTCGGAGACGGTGCCCGCGGTGATCACGTTGATCACCTTGCGGTTGCCCATGCAGTTTCCGCCGACGCCCGCGGGGTCGAGCTTCCACTGCTTGTAGGTCCGGTAGTCGTTGTCGTTGGTGACGTCGCAGACCTTGGCGTTGTTGATCTGGATGAGACCCGCCTCGTTGCGCTCGAAGTTGATCATCCCGCCGCCGGGCGCGTTCAGCTGATCGAACCAGGTCTCCGGCGTCACCGTGGTCTCGAGGTCGGCGACCACAGGCGCCGGCTCGCGGCGCGGGTCGACCTGTTCGTTCTCGGAGGTGTACGTGCGCGGGAAGCCGAGCTCGGTGAGGCCGTTGAACTCGGCGAGGCCGCCCGCGAAGCCGCGGATGGTCTGGCCCCGGACGATCGGCTCGCCGTGCTCGCCGCGCGGTGCCGAGAACGAGAAGATCATCGCGTGGTCGTACGCCTGCGAGGTGCACGGCGGGGTGCCCGCGTCGTCGGCGCACTGCACGTCGGACACCGTGTAGCCCTGCGAGAACACGCTCGTGACGACGAGCCGGCCGCGCGCGCTGTAGCGCGACGTGGTCACCGTGACCTGCTTGTTCTCGAGCGGGATCGAGGACAGCGCGTCGAGCGCGGTCTCGCTGCGCGGCGTCTGCAGGTCGACGATGAACGGGTCGCGGTACCACAGGGTCGGCGACGTGCCGGTCGCGAACGTCGGGTCCGCGCTCTTGCCGTCGTCGATCCACAGCGTCGTCGGACCGTAGGCGGCTGGCAGCATCACCGCCTTGCCCGTCGCCTTGCCGCCGGTGACGCGGAAGGACGTCAGCGGCGGATCGGAGAGCGATGGCGTCAGCGTGCCGAGGAACTGCGCGTAGACCTGCACGTCGCGGTCGAACGAGGTGTCGACCTCGCCGTCGGGACCGAGCGCGGTCACGTCGATCGTCAGCGCCCGCTGGCTGTCCATCAGGCGCTGGGTGGACGAGCCACCGTTCGCCGGCGAGATCAGCTGGACCTGCAGCGACTGCGTGCCTTCGATGCCGTCCTTCATCTCGGTGCACGCACCGAGCAGCAGCAGGGCAGGGACCAGGGTCTTCATGGCCATCACTCGAACACCGGGCGGATGCGGCCGTCGTGCTTCTCGTTGGCCTCGGTGAGGCACGAGATGTTGCCGTAGCGCTCGACGACCTTGCGCGGCGGCACCTGCTTGTCGGTCTCGTCGATCTGATCCGTGCACTTGGTCTGGCGGTTCAGGAACACGCGCAGGCCGTCGCGCAGCGAGATGCCGGTGTCCTGCTTCGAGGTGTTGCGCTTCAGCACCTCGAAGCCGGAGCCGCCCGCCGCGATGTAGTCGTTGACCGCGACGCGGTACAGGCTCGCGAGGTCGAGCTTCGCGCACCTGCTCGGATCGATCGGGCCGTCGGGGTTGCCGTCCTTGCGGCAGTTGTCGCCGAGGTGGATGTTCTTCGCGCACGCGCGGACCGGCTCTCCCTCGAACGTGCCGCAGTCGCCGCTGCACACCATGTCGAACGCGATGCCGGAGACCTGCGCCTGCGTGCGGCAGCCGCGCGTCGCGCTCCTGCGGGCGACGAAGTCGAGCGTGTCCTGGACCTCCTGGCCCGACAGGTACATCACCGTGATCGAGTTCTCGAACGGGAACACGTTGTACATCTGCTCGATCGTCAGCGGCCCGCGCTCGAAGTCGGCGCGGATGCCGAGCGAGTTCGTGATCGCGAACTCGGCCTCGACGCCCTCCTGGAGCTGCATCGAGCGGGCGACGAGGTTGCCGAGCTGGCTGTCGCCGCCGGAGAGATCGTTGCGCGTGATCTTGGTGCCGGCCGGCGTGGGGTTCACGTACGAGAACACGCCGTTCAGATCGATCTCCTGGTTGATCTTCACCGAGTACGGCCACATGAGGTTCGCGACCGCCGGGTCGTCGTTGATCTTCGAGTCGACCGGGATGTTCGTGTACGTGAAGCTCGTGATGCGGCTGCGGCGATCCGGATCGCCGTTGGAGTCGCCGACGCGGACGACGACGTCGAGCCGGCCGACGAACTTCGCGAACGCGCCCGAGTGCACGACGACGGTCTGGTGACCCTCGTCGTCGTTCGTGACGATCTTCGGCGGGTTCGTGACGATGTGAAGGTGACCGCCGAGGATCAGATCCACGCCCTGCAGCGGCAGCGCGGTGTTCGGATCGTCGACCTGCGACGCGGTCAGGTCCTCGTCTTCCTCGAGGCCGAGGTGCGAGACCACGATGATCACGTCGGACACCGGGCGCAGGATCCGCACCCAGCTCTCGAGCGCGTCCTTGTCGGCGATCGGCCGGAAGCCGAGCGAGTTGCCGCCCTCGAAGATCGACGTGATCGTCGAGGTGTTGGCCATGCCGATGACGGTGACCTTCAGGCCGTCGATGTTGTACATCGCGAACGGCGAGACCACGTCGCGCAGCGAGCGGCCGTTCGGGTCGACCGCGCCCGGCGGCGGATCGTCCCAGGCGTAGTTCGCGGCGAGCAGCGGGAACGACGCGAAGTTGTCGATCTTGTCGAACAGGTTGCGGGCGCCGAGGTCGAACTCGTGGTTGCCGATCACCGCGCCGTCCATGCCGGCGAGCGAGAGCGAGCGCATCTCGGCCTCGCCCTTGAACTGGTTGAACACCGGCGCGCCCTGGAAGCAGTCGCCGGAGTCGAGCCACAGCGAGCGCGACGAGGTGCCGCGGATGTCCTTCACGAGGGTCGAGATCCGCGCGATGCCGCCGAACGGCGCGTTCGCGGGGAGCAGGCCGTAGCCCTGGTCGAACGTGTTCGGGATGAAGTTGTACGGGAACAGCCGCGAGTGGATGTCCGACGTGTGGATGAGGGTCAGGCGGATGTCCTGCCCGACGAGGTTCGGCTGCGGCTTGTCGACGGTGCAGGCCGACAGGGCCGCCACCGCCAATGCAGTCGCGCTGCACCCCGAGGCGAACGAACGGAACATGGTGCGGCGTCATAGCCGAGCCCCCTGTCATTCGGCAAGCCGGAACGTCTGGCGGATCATGAACTTGTGCTACTCCCCACCTCACAATGCCGCGCGCGAAGATCGTCTGCACGCTGGGGCCCGCCTCGTCGACGCCGGAGAAGATCGGAGAGCTGATCGACGCCGGGATGAGCGTCGCGCGTCTGAACTTCTCGCACGGTAGTCACGACGATCACGCGAGGATGTTGCAGATCGTCCGGGCCGAGGCCGAGCGCCGCGGCAAGGCGATCGCCGCGCTGCTCGACCTCCAGGGGCCGAAGATCCGCGTCGGCAAGGTGCAGAACGGTGCCGTCGAGCTGAGGCCCGGCGCCGAGCTCGTGATCACCACCGAGCAGATCCTCGGCGACGAGAAGCGCGTGTCGACGAGCTACCAGATGCTGCCGAACGACGTGAAGGTCGGGGACCACATCCTGCTCGACGACGGCTACCTGTCGCTGGTGGTCACCGGGGTCGACGGCAAGGAGGTCCGCACGGTCGTCGTGGCCGGCGGCATCCTGAAGGACAAGAAGGGCATCAACCTCCCCGGGGTCGAGGTCAGCGCGCCCGCGCTGTCCGAGAAGGACCGCACGGACATCGGGTTCGCGCTGCGCCACGCCGTCGACTACGTCGCGCTGTCGTTCGTGCGGCGCGCCGAGGACGTCATCGAGGCCAAGCGCCTCCTGACGGTCGACAACGTGTCGATCCCGGTGATCGCGAAGATCGAGAAGCCGCAGGCGCTCGAGCGGCTCGGCGACATCATCGACGTCGCCGATGGCTGCATGGTGGCGCGCGGCGACCTCGGCGTCGAGATGGGGCCGGAGAAGGTCCCGCTGTGGCAGAAGCGGATCATCGAGGAGACCAACAAGCGCGGGAAGCTCGTGATCACCGCGACGCAGATGCTCGAGTCGATGATCACGCAGCCGCGGCCGACGCGCGCCGAGGCCTCGGACGTCGCGAACGCGGTGCTCGACGCGACCGACGCGCTGATGCTGTCGGGCGAGACCGCGAGCGGCGTGCACCCGGTCGAGGCGGTGCGCACGATGGCGCGCATCATCGACGAGATCGAGAAGAGCGCGTACTACAAGGCGGACCTCGAGATCCCCGACATCCAGATCGCGCACTCGACCAACGCGATCGCCCACGCCGCGTACACCGCGGCGAAGGTGATGAAGCTGCGCACGATCGTCAGCGTGTCCGACTCGGGCGGCGCGTCGCGCCTGATCTCGGAGTACCGGCCCGAGGCGAACATCGTGGCGCTGACGACGGACGAGGTCGCCTACCGGCGGCTCGCGCTCGTATGGGGCGTGACCCCGGTCCTGATCGGACCGTCGGCCTCGACGGAGGAGCTGATCGACCGCGTGGAGGCGACGCTGATCGAGCGTAACCTCGCACTCCCGGGGGAGAACGTCCTCATCACGATGGCGGTCCCCGTGGGATCGGGCGTGCAGACCAACGTGCTGAAGATCCACCAGATCCAGCACTGAGTGTGCACCTGCCTACCTTCCGCCGGAGGCCGCGGAGGTTGAGCCCCGACGTCGGGCACGCTACCCTTTTTACGCGGTGGCCCAGACCCCACGTCCAGCGGACGCCGTCCGCATCGGCCAGGTGTTCCTGGGCAAGTACCGGATCGAGTCGATCCTGGGGCAGGGCGGCATGGGCGTGGTCGCGGAGTGCACGCACCTCCAGCTGAACCAGCGGCTCGCGATCAAGATGCTGCGGCAGGACGTCCTCGCCGATCAGGACGCGGTCGAGCGGTTCATGCGCGAGGCGCAGGCCGCCGCGAAGCTGCGCAGCGAGTACGTCGCGCACGTCTCCGACGTCGGCGCGCTGGAGAACGGCACGCCGTACATGGTGATGGAGTTCCTCGAGGGCATGGACCTCGGGGCGCTGATCAGCGACCGCGGCAAGCTCGCGATCCCGTGGGCGTGCGATCTGATGCTCCAGACCGCGGAGGCGCTCGCGGAGGCGCACTCGCTCGGCATCGTCCACCGCGACATCAAGCCGACGAACCTGTTCGTGACGTGGCGGCCCGATGGGACGGCGCTCATCAAGGTGCTCGACTTCGGGATCTCGAAGTCGACGATGGGCACCGACATGCACCTGACGCAGACGCAGTCGCTGCTCGGGACGCCGGCGTACATGAGCCCGGAGCAGATGCGCTCGGCGCGCCTGGTCGACGCGCGCACGGACATCTGGTCGCTCGGCAGCGTGATGTACGAGCTGCTCGAGGGGCGCAAGCCGTTCGAGGCCGAGTCGTTCTCCGAGATGTGCGTGAAGGTCGCGGTCGATCCGCCGTCGCCGATGCTGCACACGCCGCCCGAGCTCCAGCAGGTCGTGCTGCGCTGCCTCGCGAAGTCGCCGGAGCAGCGCTATCCGACGATGGCCGACTTCGCGCGCGACCTGGTGCCGTTCGTCGCCGATCCGCACCAGGCGTCGCTGCTCGTCGAGCGCATGCAGCGCATGCTGCGCCGCTCGGTCTCCGACGGGAACTGGGACGGCCCGTCCACCGGCGCCGGCCAGCGCTCGGTGCCGAACCACGTGCGCGACGGCAGCGCGAGCCAGCCGATCCGCGTGCCGTGGCACGGCGGCAGCGAACCGTCGACCGCCGCACCGCGCCCGCTTCACCACACGCCGGTCCCGGCGCCGCTCGGCGGGCCGGGGAGCGCGCCCGTGTACATCCCACCGGAGCCCACGCTCCGGCGAACGCGCACCGGCGTGTGGGTCGGGCTCGTGATCGCGCTGCTCGTCGGGGGCGCGGGCATCGGCATCGCGCTGTCGGGCGGCGGGGGCGGGGACGACGCGCAGGCCACGGCGACGTCGGACGACAGCGGCGGCGTGAAGCCGGAGACCGCGACGACGAGCACGCCGTCACCCGGCGAGGCGAAGCCCGTCGAGGCCAAGGCGACGGCGCCCGCCGCGACCGAGCCCGCGGAGACCGGGCCCGCCGAGACGACGCCGCCCGAGACGACGCCGCCCGAGACGACGCCGCCCGAGACGAAGGCCGCGATCGTCAGGAAGGGCGCGAGCAAGGGCACCGCGGGCAAGGGCACCGGCAAGGGCGTGAAGACGACTCCGTCGACCAGGACCACGGCGAAGGGCAGCGCCGAGACGTCGATCAAGCCCTCGGCCGAGACCAAGCCGGCCAAGAAGTGCGATCCGTTCGACAACGCGCACGCCGAAGACTGCAAGAAGTAGCGGCGCCTCGCTTAGAATGCGCGCATGACGTCGCGGCCCCTCGCGATCCTCGTCGTGCTCGGCGCGTCGACCGCGTCGGCCGACGAGGACAAGGTCCGGCGCGCGGACGCGCTGTTCGCCGAGGGCCGCGCGCTGCTCAAGACCGACCTGCACGCCGGCTGCGCGAAGCTGGCGGAGTCGTACGCGCTGAATCCGCAGGCGATCGGGACGCTGCTCAACGTCGCGCTGTGTGACGAGAAGTTCGGCCGCTACGCCTCGGCGGCGGCGAAGTACGCCGAGGCGCGCGATCGCGCGCGCGAGCAGGCGGCGAAGGATCACCTCGCGGCGGCGGAGGAGCGCCTCGCGGCCGTGGCCGGGCGCGTGCCGCACGTGACCGTGCAGCTGGCGGAGAGCCTGCCGGGGACGCAGGTGCTGATCGACGGGCGCGTGATCGCGTCGCTCGCCGACATCCCGGTCGACCCGGGCGAGCGGGTGCTGGTGGTGAGCGCGCCGAACCACGTGGCGTTCGAGCACACCGTCCGGATCGCCGAGGGCGAGCGCCGCGACGTCCAGGTGCCGGCCCTGAAGCAGGCGGTGACCGTGAGCTCGCGCCGGACCATCGGCAAGCTGGTGACGATCGGCGGCGGCGTGACGTTCGCGACCGGTGTCGTCATCGGGCTGGTCGGCCGCAGCCGCTACAACGCCGCGCGTGACGAGCACTGCGACGCGGAGCTCGCCTGCGATCCGGAGGGCCTGTCGGCGACCCGCAGCGGGCGCACGCTCGGCACGGTCGGCACCGTGGTCGGCGCGATCGGCGTCGCCGGCGTGGGCGTCGGGATCTACCTGTGGCTGCGCTCGCCACGCGAGCGTGGGGAGAGCGCCGCGGGCGTGACGCTGGTTCCCCAGCTGGATCCGAGCGCGCCGGGGCTCGCGGCGGTCGGCCGCTTCTAGCGCGCGCGTGTATGATCGCTCCATGAGCATGGGCCGCGCGGTTGTCCTCGTGTGCGTGCTGGCGGGGGCGGCGCTCGCCGAGACCCCGCAGCAGCAGGCCGACAAGCTGTTCGCGGAGGGCCGCGAGCTCCTGACGGCGAAGAACGATCCGAAGGCGGCGTGCGAGCGGTTCGAGGCGGCGATCCGGCTCGATCCGACCGCGACCGGAACCATGCTCAACCTCGGGCTCTGCTACGAGAAGCTCGATCGGATCGCGACGTCGATCGCCTGGTTCCGCAAGGCGGCGAACGCCGCGGCCGAGGCGCACCTGGACGAGTACGAGGCGGCGGCCAAGGAGCACATGGACAAGCTCAAGCCGCGGGTGCCGAGCATCCGGATCGAGGTGTCGCCCCCGGATGCCGAGGTCCGGATCGACGGCGAGCGGGTCAGCCCGACCGACTACGGCAAGAAGGAGATCGACCCGCGGATCGAGCACGAGATCACCGCCCGGGCGCCCGGGATGCGGAAGGTCACCGAGAAGGTGACGATCGCCGAGGGCGAGACCCGGACCGTGTCACTATCGGTGACCGAGGCGGCCGTGCCGGTCTACGTGGACAAGGGCAAGGGGCGCCGGCGCGGGGGGCTGATCCTGGCCGGGGTCGGGGTCGGCGCGCTGATCTTCACGGGCGTCTACGGGCTCGTCCAGCGCGACAAGTTCTTCGATGACTCGCTGACGATGGCCGAGCAGGACAAGGCAAAGGACAACCTCCGGATCTTCGGCACCACGACGTTCATCGTCGGGCTCGCGACCGCGACGACCGGCGCGATCCTCTACTTCACGGCGCCACGCCGCGAGCAGGTGAGCGATGGAACGGCTTTCGCTCCTTTGATCACCAACGATCAGATCGGTCTGGCGGCCAGCGGTCGCTTCTAGAAGTAGGCCTGAAGACCGTTCTCCGGAGTGGCGTTGGTCACCTCACGGTGATTTTCGGGGTCGATCGGCCTGGCGCTGCCGGGATCAGGGCTAGACTTGGCGACGGTAGTAATGACGACGTTGACCGAGCGCGCCGCCACCATCATCCACGCCGCCTCCGGCGTAATGCGGGACGGCGTCGGCTTCCTCGCCGACCTCCTCGCGCGAATCGTCAATGGCCTCAAGACTCTAGCGCCTGTCTCGCTGGCGGTCGCCTGTCAGTCAGGGAACGTCGACGCGCCGGTTCCTCCCACGCCGATGCCGCGCGAGATGGCATCTCCGCCTCCGGCGACGCCGGCCCACGACGCGGGCCCCACGCCGATCGGCGAGTTCAACATCACCTTCTATTACATGATCGGCGAGGAAGAGGTCGTCGCCAAGGTCGCCGCGAAGGCGGCCAAGGCCGCGAAGGCCGCCGCGAACGACAATCAATCCCTCGTCGATCCCGAGGCGCCGGTCGAGCTCGCCGCGATCACGCCCCCCGACCTGGTCACGATCTACGCCAGCAAGGGCGGCGGGGGCTGCGAGCCGATCGCCGAGGTCACCAAGGAGTTCGCGGCGGCTCTCGAGCTCCAGGGCACCGGCAAGCTGAAGGACGGTCGGGTGCTCAACATCTGGGGCCAGTGCCGGTGCGAGCACTCGCCGTGCTTCAAGGTCACCGAGTCCCAGTGGGGGACCGCCGGCTCGGGCCGGCCCCTCCAGCCGTTCCGCACGGTCGCGGTCGACCCCAAGGTCGTCAAGCTCGGCAGCCTCCTGTACGTCCCGCTGCTCGAGGGCCGAACCATGCCGGGTCGCGCCCCGTGGGGTGGCTTCGTGCACGACGGGTGCGTCGTGGCCGATGACACCGGTGGGGGGATCGATGGCAACCAGCTCGACCTGTTCGTGGGCCGCAAGGGCTACTACCTCGGCATCTCGGGGAGCGCCGGCAGCCACGCCTGGGCGCGCCATGTCCCGGTGTTCGATGGCACGCAGATCTGCGAGCGCAAGGGCCGCCACGTCGCGCGGAAGTCCGGCGCCATCTGACGGCACGTCGCCGCATCGGGTGACGCAGGGTGTCCCAGGGTTGGCGCTCCGGGATTTCTGATACAACGCGAGCTATGCGCGTCGCTGTCGCTATCGTCCTGTCGGTCTCCCTGCTGTGCGGGGCGTGCTTTCCGGGCAATCCGAAGCGCCAGATGTACGCGAAGCTCGCCGAGGGCGGCGCGCTGGTCGCCGGGATCGGCATGCTGTACGTCGTCAACAGCGGCGCCGATTGCGACGCGATGAGCATGCCGGGTGGCGAGCCCGACGAGGGCTGCAAGACCAAGGCGGCATGGCTCGGCAACGTCGGCCTGGGCCTCGTGCTGATCGGCCTGCTCGGGTTCATCGCGACCGTGTCGACGGCCGACGAGGACAAGCCGGTCGCGCCGGTCGTGGTGCCGAAGCCCGAGGACACGAAGCCCGACGACAAGAAGCCCGAGGACAAGACACCGGCGCCCGCGCCGACGCCCGCACCGGCTGCGGATCCGGGCACGGGCGGAGCTCCGCAGGGCGGAGCTCCGTCGCCGTAGCGCGCGCGGACTCGTCGCGCGAACCACCGCTCGGTCGCTCAGTCACGCCGGAGCAGCGCGGAGGCGACGATCGCCTTGTCGGGGCGCTGCGCGAACGCGACGGCGCCGCCGATCTTCCACCCCGGTGCGAGCGCGACGGTGAGGGTGCCGCGCTCGCCGGCCTTCGCGACGCGCTCGAGGCGGCGCACGACGCGGTCGCCGCGGAGGGTCTCTCCGGCGTTCTCGCCGCGCGGCACCGCGGTCTTCGTGCCGTCCTCCCACACCGCGACGAGCACGTCGGCGTCGGCGGGCGCGACGGCGGTGACCACGACGGTGCGCTCCCTCCACGCGGCGGTCGCGGAGAGCAGGGCGGGGCGCTCCGCGCGCGCGATCGCGGCGCTGATCGCGACGGCGTTGGAGCCGACCATGCCGGCCCTGCCACCGACGACCAGCTCCGGCGTGTAGACACTCTTGTCGTTCAGCGCGACCGCGTACTGCCGCTGCCGCTCGGTCCACGCCGGCGAGGCGTACGGATCCGGCCAGCCGAGGTCGTCCCAGTAGTCGACGTGGAACGACAGCGGGGCGAGCTCGGTGCCGTCGATCCCCGTCGCGGCCAGCTTGTCGAGCAGACGGTCGGCCGGCGGGCACGAGCTGCAGCCCTGCGAGGTGAACAGCTCGAGCACCAGCGGTCCGGCGGGGCCGGATCCGCGCGGGGTGCCCTCGGCGGGGGCGCAGGCGGCGAGCAACGCGAGCGGTGCGAACAGGCGCAGCATGCGCGGATCTACGCGCGAGCCGGCCGGCGGTTACGCCGGCTACTTCGACGTCAGTGACCGCACGATCTCCTCGCGGATCACGGTCTTCAGGTCCTGCGCCGGCGGCGAGCCGCCCGAGGGCGAGATGGTGGCGACGCTGGCGTGTGGGGCGGGCGCACACGCGACGACCGGCTTGCCCGGCGCGAGCGTGGCGAGCGGGGGAGCGCTGGAACCAAGCAGCTGCGCGGCGGTCGCGAGCGCGCGGTCGGCGGCGCGGCCGATGCCGGCCTTCGCGCGCGCGGCGAGCAGCGGCTGGATCGACGCCTCGGGCAGCGGCTCGACCCCGCCGAGCGGGAGCGCGGCGATCGCGATCTTCGCGAGGTGCTCGACGAGCTCGAGGCGGAGCAGCGCCTGCTCGGGGTCGGCGCCCCACGCGATCACGCCGTGGTTGCCGAGCAGTGCGGCGTCGACCAGCTCGCACCACGGCGCGAGCGCGGCGGCCGCGGCGTCGCCCGGCGCGGCGTACGCGATCTTCGGGATCCGCGGTCCGAGCGACACGAACGCCTCGGCGATGAACGGCCGCTCGATCGGGTTGGTCCGCGACGACGCGATCGCGGTCGCGTTCGGCGGGTGCGCGTGGATCACGCAGCTCACGTCGGGGCGCCGCTCGAACACCGTCAGGTGCAGCTTGATCTCGCCGAACACGCGGCCCGCGCCGACGACCTGGCCCTTGCCGTCGAGCTCGATCAGGCTGCGATCGGTGATCAGCCGCTTCGACGTCGCGGTCGGCGTCGCGAGGTAGCGCGCGCCGTCGCGCACGGTGACGTTGCCGTCGTGGTTCGCGACCCAGCCCCGCTCGTGCAGGTGCCGCGAGACCTCCGCGACATCCTTGCGGAGCTTCACGATCGAGCCTCGGGCTCGGCGTCCACGTGATCCACGATGCCGACGATCACCGACCGGATCGGCACGATGTCGCCCTGCTTCAGGATCTGGCGCGCCCCGGTCCCCTCGGTCAGCACGATCACCCTGTCGCCGACGCCGGCCTGGACGTGATCAAGCGCGACGAAGCTGGTGCCGACATCGGCTCCCTTCTCGTCGATCGGCTGCACGACGAACAGCGGGTGCCCGCTGTACGCGGGGTGCTTGACCGAGGCCCACATCGGGCCGACGACGCGGCAGCACCTCATCGCGGGGCCGCCTTGTTCGGGACGTCGACGCCATCGACGATCCCGACGATCGCCGCGTCGACCGGCACGAACCACGGATCGCACGCGAGCGCGGCCTCGCGCGAGCCGACGAGGTAGACGAGGTCGCCGGGCCCGGCCTGGACCCGGTCGACCGCGGCCTGCAGGTCGCCGTTCGGGGCGAGCTGGTCGTCGACCGGCTGCACCAGCAAGAGCTTGGTGCCGGCGAGGCCCTCGGCCTTGCGCTCGGCGACCACGGTGCCCTTGACGATGCCCAGATACATCGGCGGTCAGCCTACCAGATAAGGCGTTTCACCGGACGCCGACGCCGAGCTTCGTGCGCAGCGCGAGCCAGCCGGGCTGGCCGAGCGCGGAGATCAGGTGCTGGGCGGTCGCGCCGCGCGCCGCCGCGGCGGCGACGATCGTCTTCGGATCGCCGCCGAGCAGGAGGGCCGCGCGGTCCGCCGTGCGCTCCGAGGCCATCAGGTGGTGCTTGACGTCGATCACGAACAGCGAGGTGGTCGCGAGCGTCTGCTCGAGCTTCGTGCGCAGCTTCACCGCGAGCGCACCCTTCACCATCTCGTCGTGGCCGCGCTGCACGTCGGCATCGGCGACGAGGACACTCGCCGCGTCGCGCAGCGGGGGCGGGCCGAACAGCCGGGCGACCGAGACGAGCAGGCGCGTCGCGTCGGCGAGCGGCATGCCCGCGAACACCACGTGCTCGGGGCGGGTGAGCTCGACGGCGCGCGCCAGCTCGGCGCGGACGACGTCGGACGGGGGGGCGCCCTCGCCGGTGAGCCGGGGGCCGAGCACGAGCACGGGCGTGGCGGCGGCGACGACGGTGACGTCGGGGCCCTCGTCGCGCTGGTAGAGCATCACCGCGCCGGTGCCGAGCACGGTGGTCAGGCGCGAGAACATCGCCGTCGCGGGCGTGTGCAGCGTCGCGGGCACGCGCTTCGCGCCGCGGCAGCCCTGGCGCGCGAGCGCCTCCTCGAGGTCGGGCCACAGAAGGGCGGCGGCCTCGGAGAGCGCCGCCGCGATCGGGCCGAGCAGCGCCTCCTCGGGATCGACGAGTAGCGCGCGGTCGGTGACGTCGAGCGTCGCCTTGTACGACTCGTCGTCGCGCATCGCGTACGGCTTGTGGATCGAGAGGAACGCCGTCTGGTGGAGGTCGGCCGTGTGCCCCGCGGCGATCGCGAGGTCGAGCGCGGCGCGGCCGGCGTCGGCGGCGTCGAGGCGGCGCAGCTCCTCCGCCCACGCGACGAGGTCGGGCAGGGCGCCCGTCGCGCCGGTGATCGCGGCGAGGTGCGCGGCGATCGCGTCCTTCCTCGCCGGATCGTCGCTCGCACGCGCGAGCTCGACGAGACCGCGGCGCGCGGACACCGCACCCTCGGAGTCGGGCGCGATCTTCACCGCCTGCTCGTAGGCCGAGAGCGCCTGGCGCGCATCGCCCCGCTGGTGGCGCGCGTGACCGAGGCGGTAGGACAGGAGCGCCTTGCGGCCCTGGCTCTTCGGATCCGCCGCGCTGCGGTCGTCCCTCGCGGTGAGCAGCCGCGTCAGCATGCCCGCGGCGGCCTCGACGTCGCTCTGATCGATCGCGAGACCCGACGCGAGATCGACGGCGTCGACGTCGTACGGATCGCTCTCGACCGCGCGGTCGGCGGCGGCGCGGGCGCGGACCCGATCGCCCTCGGCGAGGTAGTCGCGAGCGGCGCGGAGGTAGCGCGCGGCGCGGTCGCCGGGCGTGGCGCCGAACGCCGCCATCAGCTCGGAGGTGCGCGCGGCGCCGCCGTGATCGTTCGCGAGGTCCTGCCGCTCGAGGAGCTTCTCGAGCAGCGGCAGGTGCTTCGCCTCGATCGGCTGGGCGGCGGCGACCGCGGCGGCGAAGCAGGTGCGCGCGCGCTCCTCGTCCTTCAGCATGAGCAGCGCCATGTCGCCGAGCGCCTCGAACAGCCGCATCCGCTCGGTCGGCTCCTCGGTGGCGGTCGCCTGGCGGGTGAGGAGGTCGGCGGCCTTCTTGTGGTCGCCTTGCTCCATCGCGATCTCGGCGAGCGCCTGGAGCGCGGGCGCGTAGTTCGGCTTGAGCTCGAGCGCGCGCACGTAGAGCGGCGGCGCCTTCTCGGGCCGCAGGCTGCGGATCTCGGCGAGCGCGGCGTGATAGAGGCCCTGCGCGACCTCGGTCGGATAGCGCGCGGCGTCCTCGTGCGCGGCGAGCGGCGACAGGTGCAGCGCGGCCTCGCGCCAGCGCCGCGCCTTGTAGCGGTTCTCGCCGAGCGCGAGCTTGATGAGCAGGTGGCCGCGGTGCAGCCGGTCGGCGGCGACCAGCGTCTGGTACGCGTCCTCGTCGCGCCCGAGCTTCTCGTGCGCGTTCGCCATCCGGCGGTGGAGGTCGGCGACGAGCGCGGCGGGCGCGGCCTGCAGCAGCGATCCGTCGAGAATCTCGCGCAGGAACGCCTCGAGGTCGTTCCAGCGCTGTGCGTCGGCGTAGAAGTCCGCGAGCGCGACGATCGCGGGCAGGTGATCCGGCACGCAGCCGAGCGCCTCGAGCAGGCGGCGCTCCGCGGCGGGCTCGACGCCGGCGGCGCGTGACAGCGCCGCGAGCTGCGTCATGATCCGCGCCTTCTCCGGCGGCGTCAGCGACTCGTCCTCGAGGCGCTTCTCGAGCACGCGCGCCGCGCTCTCCGGATCGCCGCCCTTCTCGACGAGGCCGGCGAGCGCCCACGTCGCGTCGGTGTGGTACGGGCGCAGCGCGAGCACGCGCTCGAAGGCGGCGCGCGCGGCGGCGATGTCGCCGACCTTCGCGTTCAGCACGTCACCGGCGGCCATCAGCGCCGCGAGGCGCACGTCGTCGTCGGTGGCGCGCTCGGCTTCGCGCAGCTTCGCGTCGGCGAACGCGCGCGGATCGTCGTCCGGCGATGCGACGTTGGCGAGCACCGCGAGCGCCGTGGGGTGCTCGGGCACGAGCGCGAGCGCCTCGTCGATCGCGGCCTTCGCGCCGTCCTTGTCGTCGAGCCGGTCGAGGCGGAGCTGCGCGAGCCGGATCCACAGCGCGGCGAGCTCGCCGCGCGGCGGAGTGGCCGGCGCCTTCACGCTCGCGAGCGTGTCGATCCGATCCTCGAGGATCGCGGCGGCCTCGCGGTCGCGGTTCGCCTTGACGAGCGCGGCGACGAGCTGGTCGGCGAGCGCGGCGTCGTCGGGGGCGATCGTGCGCGCGTGGCGCAGCGCTGCGGCGGCCTCCTCGGGCGAGCTCAGCCAGTCGGTGAGCACCTGCGCGCGGCGCGACAGGAGGGCGGCGCGCTGCGCGGGATCGCGCTCGAGCGCGGCGCGGCGCCGCAGCACGTCGGACAGCTCGGTCCACCGCGCGTTCTGCTGGTAGAGCGCATCGAGCTGCGCCCAGGCCTCGGTGTCGTCGGGCCACGTCGTGACGATCTGGTTGTACGCATCGAGCGCGCGATCGGGCAGCTCGAGCTCCTTCACGTAGATCTTCGCGATCGCGTGCAGCGCGTCGCGCGCCTCGGGCGTGCCCTCGGCGACCTCGCTGACGCGCGCGAGGGTCTCGATCACCTTCGACCAGCGGCCGACGGCGCTGTAGAGGGTGCCCAGCTGGAACAGCACGCTCGTGTCCTGCGGCACGAGCAGGCGCAGGCGCTCGAACGCGTCGATCGCGTCGTGCGGGCGCTGCAGCTTGTCGGTGTACATCGACGCGAGCTCGCGGAGCAGCTGCGGGCGCTCGGCCTCCGGGGCGGCGGTGCCGAGCCGCGGATCGGTGCGCTCCTCGAGCGAGGCGGCGAGCTCGACCCAGCGACCCTCGCCGCGATACAGCTCCTCGAGGCGCGCGCGCGCGACCGGCTCGTTCGGCAGCATGCCGAGGATGCGCCGCAGCTGCGCCTCGGCGTCGCGCGGCTTCTTCTGCTCGTAGCGGATGTTCGCGACCTCCATCAGGAGGTCGGTCGCGGCCGCGGCGGTGTCGGCCTCCTCGGCCATGCCCTCGTAGAGGTCGGCGAGGCGGTCCCACGCGCGGTGCTCCTGCGCGACGCGGTGTAGGCGCGCACGGACCTCGGCGTCACCGCCGGGCGTGCTCCTGGCCTGCGCGAACGCGCGGGCGAGCGCGTCGAACGCGCGCGGGATGTCCTTGCCACCGGTCTCCCACACCTCGGCGGCGCGGTAGAGCCAGCGCAGGCGCGACTCGGCATCGGTCACCGGCAGCGACTCGTACGCGACCGCGAGCTCCTCCCACGGCGACTCGAACGAGCGCTGGGGCAGCGTCGGCAGCGGCGCGCGGCGCACCGAGGCCTGCGCCTTCCGCGGCGCGGGCGGCGGTCCGCCGGTCGGCGTGCGCGCGCGGCCCATCCCCGGCAGCGGGGGCCGGATGCTCGGCGGGCGCGGCGGCGGCTTCGGCGGACCCTTCGCGGTCGCCGGCACGCGCGGCGGCACGATCAGCTTCGAGAGGTCGCTCTGCGACAGCGTCATCGTCGCGTTCTCGGCCTGGAACTCGCCCTGCGGGACCTTGAGCGCCTTCATCGCCTGCGACTGCGCCTGCATCTCGATCTCGGTGAGATCGAGCGGCTGCGTCGAGTCGCCGACGGACAGGTTGGCCTCGAGGTTCGCGTCGGTCGTGTCGCCGATCTTGAGATCTGCGTCTGCCAGCGGCTCGGTCGAGAGCCGGCGCGGCACGTGCGTCGCCGGGCGGCCCGGGTTGGCGCGCGCGGCCTGTGCCACCGCCTCGGCGATCGCGGGCTCGGCCTGGATCGTCGCCGACGGCGGCTCCGCGTGGGGCATCCGGTCGGCCTCGCGGTACTTGCCGATCACGCGCGCGAGGCGCCACAGGTGAGACGCGGTCTCGGCATCGTCGGGCTGGAGCAGCAGCGCGATCAGGTGCGTGCGGAACGCGCGGGGGGCGTCCTTCAGCTGCTCCTCGATCACCTGGGCCTTGCGGCGCAGCAGCTCGACGCGGCGCGGAGAGGTCGGCGCGCGCTCGACGAGGGCGGAGTCGACGGCGACGACGTCGTTCCACGCGCGGGCCTTGCCGGCGAGCGCGACGAGCACGGCGCGCGTCTCCTCGCGCTCGGGCGCCCACGAGAACGCGGCGAGCACGTCCGCGACCGCGCCCTTGGGATCGTTGACGCGGTCCTCGAGGATCTTGGCGCGGCGCAGGTAGAGGTCGACGCGCTCCGGCGGGGCGGCGGCGGCGAGCGCGACCTCGAACGCGTCGAGCAGCGCTTTCCAGTGCGTGCGATGGTCGAGCTCCGCCGCGAGGCGCTCGAGCTCGGACAGCAGGCTCGCATCGCGCGGCGCGACGGCGAGCGCCTCCGACAGCGTGGTCATCGCGCGCGGCTTGTCGCCGAGGCGGCGCTCGAGCAGGCCCGACAGCTCGCGCGACAGCGCGACGAAGCGCTCGGGCTCGGCGGGCACGCCGGACGTCCCGGCGGCCACGAGGCGCTTGCGCTCGTCGGTGAGGACCTCGGCGAGCTCGCGCCACAGCCCGTACGACTCCGCGGCGCGGCGCACGTCGGCGAGCGTCTGCTCGTCCGGGGCCTCGTCGTGCGCGCGGCGCCACCAGCGGAACGCGCCCTTCGGATCGGCGAGCTTGTCGGCGGTCGCGGCGGCGATCCGCTGCACGAGCGCGCGGCGGTCCTCGGCGTACGCGGCGGCCTCCGGCGTGTCGCGGCCGGGCAAGAGCGCGAGCATGCGCTCCAGCATCACGACGTAGTCCTTCCACTTGCCGAGGCGAGCGAGCAGGTCGGCGGAGGCCGAGAGCGCCTCGTCCTGCTCGGGGTCGAGCTCGAGCACGCGCTTGAACGCCTGGAGCGCGCGCGTCGGGTTGTTGAGGCGGTCGCGGCAGATCATGCCGATCTCGAGGCCGCGGGCGACCTTCCGGATCGGCTCCGGCGACAGATACATCTCGCGCTCGGCGATGCGCACCGCGGCGTCGAAGTCGCCGCGCGCCTCGTGGAGCCGGCGCAACGCGGTGTGCGCCTCGAGGTGGTTCGGGTTGAGCTCGCGGATCAGGTGATCGAGCACCCTGATCGCGTCGGCGGGCGCGCCGAGCCGCTCCTCGAGCAGCTCCGCGCGCTCCATCGCGGCCTCGCACGCCTTCTCGCGGTCGTCGGGCGCGACGAGCTGCGAGAACGAGATGATCTGCGAGCCGAGGACATCGGCGAGCTCTCGCCACTTCGAGGCGCCGCGGTAGAGCCGCGACAGGGCGGCGAGCGCGGTGCGGTTCCTCGGCGTCAGCTCGAGCACGCGGTGCCACGCCTTGATCGCGCGCGGCGCGTCGCCGAGGTGCGTGTCGACGACCGTCGCGTAGCGCTCGAGCTCGAGCGCGCGGATCGCCGCATCGGGCGTGCCCTGGGCGGGGAGGGGCCGGCCGCCGTCGAGCCGCTCGAGGATCTGCGCGAGCTCCTGCCAGCGCTGGACCCGCTCGTAGAGCTCCGACAGCGCGGCGAGCGCGTCGGGATCCGACGGCGACGCCTTCAGCGTCTGCTCCCAGCGATCGAGCGCCGCCATGTCGTCCTGGCGCTCGGCCGCGAGCTTCGCGAGCCGCTTGAGCAGCTTCGCGCGCTCGGCCGGGGAGGTCGACGAGGCGGCGTGATACTCGAGCGTCTTCTCGAGGCGCGGATCGTTCGCCTTCTCGAGCACGCGCTCCATGCGGTCGAGCGCGTCGCGGTCGCCCTGGAGCAGCTCGAGCACGGCGCTCGACGCGTAGACCACGCCGTCGACGTCCGCGAGCCGCGTCTCGTAGAGCAGCGCGAGGCGGCGCAGCATGGTCAGGCGCTCGGCGCGCTTCGCGACCGGCCACTCCTTCGGCCCGTCGGTCGCCTTCCCGGCGCGGCGCATGGTCTCGATCACGCGCTGCTCCTCGAGCTCGAGCGTGCGGCGCAGCGTGTGCGCGAGGCCGGCGTCGTCGCCCTCGCGCTCGTACATCTCGGCGAGCGCCTTCAGCGTCTGGTCGTCGCCCGGGTTCTCCTGGAGGATCTGCTCGTACAGCTCGATGGCGCGGCGCGGGTCGATCTGCCGCTCGCGATAGGTCTGCGCCATCTTCTTCAGGATCGAGATGCGCTGGATCGGATCGTTCGCGTTCGCGAGCTCCATCTCGAGGCTCGCGACGAGCTGCTGCCACATCTTGCTGCGCGCGGTCAGGCGGCGCAGCGCCTCGGTCACCTTCGGGCTGCCGGGCTCGATCTCGGCGATCCGCTGCCACGCCTCGACGGCGCGGTCGATGTCGCCGAGCCGCAGCTCGGCGAGCTGCGCGATCTCCTCGAGGCGGTGGATGATGTCGTCGGCGTCGGCGCCGGCCTCGCGCGCGTTGTCGAGCGCGAACTCGTAGAGGTCGATCAGGCCGCGCCAGTCGCGCCGCTCTCGGAAATGATCGACGTAGCGCGCGAGCGCTTCCTCGTGCATCGGATCGACGCCGAGCGCCTGGTGGAGGAGCTCGGCGGCGCGATCGCGATCGCCCATGTGCTCGCGCGCGACGGTCGCGAGCTCGAGGATCTCCATCACGATGATGTCGGACGGCGTCTCGGGGTTCTGCGCGAGCGCGTTGATCTCCGCCTCCATCAGGCGGCTCATCGCCTCCCAGTCCTGATCGTCGCGGAGCAGGTCGCGCAGCTCGCGCGCGGGCTTGCTGCCCGGCTGCTCGTACGCGACGAGCTCGGTGAGCACCTCGATCAGCGCCTGCCGGTTCGGCAGCTGGTTGCGGTACAGCGCGGCCCGCCGGCGGAGCACGCTCGCGCGCTCCTCGGGGTCCTGCACGAGCGCGGACCGGTGGCGGAGGATCCGATCGAGCTCGGCCCACTCCGACGAGACCTGGAGCGCCTCCTGGAGCGCCTCGCTCGAGCCCTTCGAGTACGGATCGACGCCGACCGCGCGGCGCAGGTAGTTGATGCCGGTCTGATCGTCGCGCGTCTTCAGGCGCTGGCGCCCGAGCTCGACGAACAGCTCGCCGGCGCGGTGTCGGGTCTGGCCGTCGCGGAACCCGGGCGAGGCATAGACCTCGGCGAGCTTCTCGGCGATCTCGAGCGACTGCGGATCGAGCTTGCTCGCCTCCTCGAGGTGGTTCGCCGCGCTCTCGAGGTCCTTGTTGCGCAGCGCGAGCTTGCCGAGCTCGAGGCGGATGTACGCCTTGCGGCCGGCGGCGGCGGGCGCGTTGCCGAGCACGTCGAGCTCGGCCTGGAACAGCTTGCCGACCATGCCCTCGTCGCCGAGCGACGCGTAGAGCTGGCGCGCGGCATCGAGCGACTCGGTGCGGCTTGGCTCGAGCTTCCACGCCTGCTGGTAGTGCCACAGCGCGCGGTCGACGCGCCCGAGGTGGTCGTTCCACAGCTCGGCCGCCTTGCGGTGGTGGGCCGCGCGACGCTGCGTGACCTCGGCCTTCGCGCGCTGCCCCTGACCGCCCGCTTTCTTCGCCAGCTCGCCGAGCTCGCGCTCGATGATCTCGACGGCGGCGGCCGGGTCGTGCGGCTCGAGCAGCTCGAGCAGGCGATCCGCCGCGCGGTCGTTCGTGGGGTCGAGGTCGAGCGCGTTCTGGAGGTACTCGACCGCGGTGCCCGGCTCGCCGAGCACGGCCATCGCCTCGCCGGCCTCGGACCACGCATCGGCGGCGCGCACCGGATCGCGCTCGTGCTGCGCCCACGTCGCGCACACATCCGCGAGCAGCTCGCCGCGACCGGCGTCGCGCAGCGCTTGCCGCAGCTCCGCAAATCCTCTGGCTTCCGGCTGTTGCCGGAACGTGACCACCCGGGCCTCGAGTGGATCGATCCGATGCGTAGGCAACGTGTCGTCGCTCATCCCCGCAGCGGCACGATACCACCATCCGGAAGCGCAAGCTGGCGTGCGGCCTGACGTTCTCGCCAAATCGACCCGGCCGCGGACGGCACGCCGCACTCCTGCCCATGATCGTGGGCAGCGCGGACGGTCGTTCGTGCAGATGTCTGCGCAATCACACGCGCGCCGTTTGGACCGCGTCTTGCCTGATCGCGGGCATGCGCTCGTCTGTCATCTGCCTCGTGCTCGCGTCGCTCGCGATGCCCGTCGAGGCCGCCGATACGTGGACCGATCCGGCCCCCGGCGTGCGACGCCTCCGCCGGGTCACCACGAACCAGAACATCAACGTGCTCGTCGTCGATCTGTGCGCGCCCGGCGTCAGCGTGCGCGCGACCGCGTCGGGCGAGCGCCAGCGGACCGTCTCGGCGTTCGGCACCGCGGTCGGCGCGCAGGCGGCGGTGAACGGCGACTTCTTCTCGTTCGAGACCTACTCGACCAACGGGCCCTCGATGAGCAACGGCGTCGCGTGGGGCGGCACCGACGGCACCTACGTCGCGCCGATCCAGTTCGGCCCGAACCAGGTCGCGATCCCGGCGCACGGCGGCACCGGCGGCGTCGCGCCGTGGGCGCGCGAGGTGGTGAGCGGCCACCCGACGCTGCTGGTCGGTGGCATGGGCCGCGACAACAACGGAGATGCGCTGTGCACCGCGCGCCACCCGCGCACGGCGCTCGGCTTCAACGCGGATCGCACGAAGCTGTTCCTCGCCGTGATCGACGGCCGCGCCACGAACCGGATCGGCATGACGTGCGACGAGATGGAGACGCTGCTGTCGGGCCTCGGCGCGACCGACGCGGTGAACCTCGACGGCGGCGGCAGCTCGACGATGTGGCTGGCCGGCACCGGCGTGGTCAACAACCCCTCCGACGGCTCGCAGCGCGTGGTGGCGAACCACCTCGCGATCCGCGCGACCGGCAGCGGGGAGGCGAAGCACTGCCCGGCGTCGGCGCTCGGCGCGAAGGAGTCCGCGGTGCAGGCGCCGCTCGAGCTGGTGTCGGGAGAGGAGGCGGTCGTCTATCTCGAGCTCGAGAACACGGGCGACGTCACCTGGACCGCCGCGAAGACACGCGTCGGAACGCAGGACCCGCAGGACCGCGCGTCCGCGTTCTTCAAGGAGGAGAACTGGGTCGCGCCGAACCGTCCCACGCCGCCGGACATGACGACCGCGCCCGGTGCGACCGGCCGGTTCTCGTGGGCGATGGTGGCTCCGGAGGTCGACGAGACGACGACGTTCGACGAGACGTTCCAGCTCGTGCAGGAGGGCGTCGCGTGGTTCGGACCGAAGCAGACGATGTCGATCGTCGTGCACCCGCGCACGGGACCGACGGGACCGACGGAGGACGGCGGCGATCCGACCGACGAGCCGGCCCCCGATTCGGGCGGCTGCAGCACCGGCGGCGGCGGCGGGCTCGGTCTCGCCCTGCTCGCATCGGGCTTGCTCGTCCGCCGGCGCCGTCGGGACGCTCCTTGAATATACGTACTGCTCCGATAGACTGTACGTACATGGTGAAGAAGCTCACGCGGACGGGCAACAGCGTGGCCGTCGTCCTGGATCGGGCGCTGCTGGAGGCCGCCAACATCGACGAGGATGCCACCGTCGAAGTGTCGACCGACGGGCAGGTCATCATCATCGCGCCGATCAAGTCGAAGAAGGATGCGGATCGATTCCGACTCGCGAAGGACTGGGCTCACGCGAGGTACGCGGGCGCCTTCAAGCGTCTCGCCAGGTGAACGTCGCGACCAACCCACGCTTTCTGGGCCTCGACGAGCTGCTCGAGCTGCACGAGGAACAGATCGCGCTGTACGGCGGCGGCAGCGGGATCCGGGACCTCGGGCTCCTCCAGTCCGCGATCTCCATGCCAGCGGCCTCGTTCGACGGCGTCTGGTTACACGGGAGCCTCGAGGAGATGGCGGCGGCCTACCTGTTTCACCTCGCGCAGAACCATCCGTTCGTCGATGGCAACAAGCGATGCGCCGCGATCGCGATGATCGTGTTCCTTCGCCTCAACGGCCTGGCGCCGACCTTCACCGAGGACGCGCTCGTCGATCTCGTGATGCACGTGGCGTCGGGCGCGTGCTCCAAGGCGGAAGCCGCGATCGCGATCGCGGCGAACGTCGAGCCGATCGGCTGACGCGCCCCGCCGAGACCGTCACGAGCCGAGCGTGAACGTCATCGCGAACCGGGCCTTCGCCGGGGGCCTCGATCCGGCGCTCGTCGGGACGCGGAACCTCCAGGTCTTCGCCAGGGTGGCGATGCACGCCGCGACGCCCACATCGAACGCGCTCCCGGTCGTGGCCGCGACGACGCGGCCGCCCTCCGCGACGGTGAACGCGAGCTCGACCGCGCCGGCCCTGCCGCCCGCGCACCGCCGCACGCCGGACAGGTACGTGGCGCGGATCCGCGCGGTCACCGCGTCGACGGTCAGCGTCGAGTCGTCGAGCCCGTTCACCCGGGCGATCGCGACGGGGCCGGACGACGCGGCGTCGGTCTTCACCGGTGCCGCGGTGATCCCGTCCTGGCGCGAGGCGGGCGTCGGGATCGCGGGCTCGGTGCTCGGTGCGGGACCCGGCGCGCCGGCGGGTGCCTCGCGGCGCTCCACGGTGGCGTCGTCG
>JAEUJX010000470.1 GCA_016794545.1 Myxococcales bacterium | reverse complement strand
GAACTCCGAGTCGACGCCGACGACACCCGAGCACACGTTCGAGGTGCGCCGCTTCACGACGCCGCTGCCGGTCGCGATGGACAAGGTCGTCGTCGACCCCGAGGTGTCGGGCCCGATCAACGTCGACAAGGCGCGCAAGATGATCTCGCTCGCGGACCTCGAGCGCGACGACGACGAGCTCGACGAGGGCGAGAAGATCAACAGCGGCGAGCTGATGCTGCCGAGTGGCGAGATCAACATTGCCGCCCTCTCGGACGGCGAGGCCGCGGGGCGTGCGGAGGCGAAGCCCGCGCCCGCGCCATCGCGTCCGGCCGGAACGCCGGCGATGGGCACGCGGGTCACGACACCGCCGCCGACCCTCCCCGCGCGCGCGACGACGCCTCCGATCATCGAGCCCGCGACGCAGCCGATCTCCAAGCCCGCGACGCCGACGCCGGCGCGAGGCACGGGCGTCAGCGTGCACGTCGGCAAGGAGCCGACGGCGCGTGCGGCGACGTCGGATGATCGACGTCTCGTCGCGGCGGCCGCCGATCTGCCGCGCAGCATCGCCGAGCCGCCCGAGCCGCGCGATCGCGGTGGCCGGCTCGCGTTGATCCTGATCGGGCTCTTGTTGCTCGGAGCGGCGAGCGTGATCGCGGTGGTGCTGATCAAGAACCGGGATCGCGAGGCCGCCGCCTCCGCCGCCGAGCCGGCGCCGGATCCGCAGCTCGCGCAGCCCGGGACGCCGCCGCCGGAGGATCCGCCGGTCGCGGCCGATCCTCCGCCCGCGGATCCGCCTCCGCAGGATCCGGCGGCCGCTGAACCGGGCGCGGGGATGGCGACGTTCCAGCCGCCCGATCCGGGCGCGGGGGAGCCGAGCGGTCCCGAGATCGACATGAGCTCGCCGGATCCGGACGCGCCGAAGCAACCGAGGCGCCCGAAGCCGCCGGTGGCCCCGAAGGATCCGACCACGGAACCGGCGACCGACCCGGCCGACGTGCTCGCGACCGCGCCGATCAGCAAGGTCGAGGACGGCTGCGACGAGGTGTCGTGCATCCTCGACAAGTACAAGGCCGCGTGTTGCGCGCGGTTCAAGCCGGCGGAGCCGCCGCAGGATCCGAAGCCCGCCGACGAGCCGCCGCCGTCGGGCCTGCCCGCGAAGCTCGACAAGCTGATGGTCCAGGAGGGCATGGCGCAGATCAAGCCCGCCGTGATCGCGTGCGGCGAGCGCGCGGCCGCGAAGGGCACCGTGAAGATCGCCGTGAAGGTGTCCGGCTCCGGCAAGGTGGTCAGCGCGAGCGCGACCGAGTCGCCGGATCCGGCGCTCGGCAGCTGCGTCGCCGCGGCGGTGAAGCTCGCGAAGTTCCCCGAGACCGACGACGGCGGCTCGTTCAACTACCCGTTCGCGTTCTGATCTACGGATTCATCAGCGTGCGCATGTCCTCTTCCATGCGCGCGCGGATGTCGGCGATGACGCCGCCGCGGAGGCGGAGCTTCGTGGCCTTGTACGCGGAGCGCGCGAGGCCGGCGAGGCGGTTCGCCTCGTCCATCGCCTTGGCGAGCAGGTGCTCGGCGGGCGCGACGGCGTCGAGGTAGCCCGCGCGCACGGCGTCGTCGGGCGTGTAGATCTGCGCCTGCAGCGTCGCCTTCGTGAGCTCGGCGGGCGCGAGGCGCGCGCGCGCGAACTCCATCGCGAGCACGGGCACCGGCAGTCCGATCGCGACCTCGTTGAGGCCGAGCTTGTACGCGCCCTGCGCGCCGATCCGCGTGTCGCCGGTGAGCACGACGAGCGCGCCTCCCGCGAGCGCGTGGCCGGTCGCGGCGATCACGAGCGGCAGCGGCAGCCCGAACAGCTTCAGCAGCAGATCGGAGCCGCGACCGAGCAGCGCCTTCGCCTGCTCGGGGCCGCTCATCATCACGCGCAGGTCGAAGCCGGCGCAGAACCGATCGGGCCGCCCCGCGAGGACCACCGCGCTGGCCTCGGTCTCGGCCTTCGCGAGCGCGGCGAGCAGCGCGTCGATCATCTCGACCGACAGGGCGTTCGCCTTGCCGTCGTCCATCGTGATCACGGCGATCTTTCCGTCGAGCGCGTAGCTGCAGATGTCACCCATGAACGAGCAGTAACACGACTGGTCGACGTATGCTTCGCTCGTGAGCGACCTCCGCACCGTTGACGGCTCCGCGCTGGCGCGGCTCGAGGTGCGCGATCCGGGTGATGAGATCCGTTCGGTGGAGGTGCGCGCGAGCGCGCTGACGATCGGCAGCGCTCCCGACGCGGGCGTCGTGCTCTCCGAGCCGTGGGTGCTCGCGACGCACGCGCGGCTCGTCTTGATCGCGGGCGCTCACCACGTGATCGCCGAGAAGGGGACGCGCGTGCTGCTCGCGGGGCACGAGGTCGTCGATGCGGTGCTGCACGACGGCGACGAGATCGCGCTCAAGGATCCCGAGACCGGCGCGCGCGTGACGATGGTCTACAAGAACCCGCAGGCGACGCGGATCGCCCCGGTGCACCACTTCGCGACGCCGCCCGGCCACCCGGTGCTGACGATCGGCCGCACGAACGCGGACATCGTGCTCGACCAGGCGCTCGTGTCGCGCCACCACGCGGATCTCGTGTGGGAGGACGGCGCGCACGTGCTGAAGGATCGCGCGTCCGCGAACGGCACGTTCGTCAACGGCGTGCGCGTCGACGGCGGCCGGAAGCTCGCGCCGGGGGACGTCGTGCAGATCGGCACGTTCCGCCTCACCTACGATGGCGACAGCCTCGACTCGTTCGACCAGCGCGGCGCGATCCGGCTCGACGCGACCGCGATCGAGCGGTTCGTCGGCGACAAGCAGCTGCTCGCACCGACGACCCTGTCGATCGAGCCGTGCGAGTTCGTCGCGATCGTCGGCGGCAGCGGCTCGGGCAAGTCCACGCTGATGACCGCGCTGTGCGGCTTCAACCGCGCGAACCGCGGCAAGGTCTCGATCAACGGCGACGACCTCTACGCCGGCTACGACGCGTACCGGTCGGTGATCGGCTACGTGCCGCAAGACGACATCCTCCACCTGACGCTCACCGTCGAGCGTGCGCTGCACCACGCGGCGCGCCTGCGCCTGCCCGCCGACACCACGCCGGGCGAGATCGACGTGCGCATCGCGACGGTGCTCGACCAGGTCGAGATGACCGAGCACAAGCACAAGCGCATCGATCAGCTGTCCGGCGGTCAGCGCAAGCGCGTCTCGATCGCGTGCGAGCTCCTCGCCGATCCGCTGCTGCTGTTCCTCGACGAGCCGACCAGCGGCCTCGATCCCGGTCTCGAGCGCAAGCTGATGATCACGCTGCGCAAGCTCGCCGACAGCGGGCGCACGGTCGTCCTCATCACCCACGCCACCGCGAACATCCGGATGTGCGATCACATCGCGTTCCTCTCGCACGGCAAGCTCGTCTACTTCGGCCCGCCGGCGCAGGCACTGCCGCTGTTCGGCGCCGCCGACTTCCCCGATCTCTACGAGGACGCCGACGAGCCCGGCACGACCGAGGCCTGGGTCGAGAAGTACGGCGCGTCACTCCAGCACCAGAAGTATGTCGTGGAGCGACCGGCGCGCGCGCCCGTGGCCCCGAGCGTCGATCAGGTCGCCGAGAACCAGCGGCGCTCGAAGACGTTCGCGCAGTCGCGCCTGCGCCAGCTAGGGATCCTCACGCGCCGCTACCTCGAGCTGATCCTCGCCGACAAGCGCAACCTCGTCTTGTTGCTGGCGCAGGCGCCGATCATCGGCATCCTGCTCGTCCTCGTCTCCCGGGGCGACGGTCTGACCTCCGGCAAGATCGAGGCGAAGAAGCTCATCTTCATGCTCGCGACGACCGGCGTGTGGTTCGGCGTCATCAACTCGGCCCGCGAGATCTGCAAGGAGGCGAACGTGCTGCGCCGCGAGCGCCTCGCCGGCCTGCACGCCGGGCCGTACCTCGGGTCGAAGCTCATCGTCCTCACGCTCCTCGTGCTCGTGCAGTCCGCACTGCTCGTCGGCGTGGTGGTCGCGGCGACCAAGCTCCCGAAGGGCGGCGTGATGATGCCGCCGCTCCTCGAGATCTACGTGACGATCGTGCTCGCCGGTGTCGCCGGCATCGCGCTCGGGCTGTGCGTCTCGGCGATCGCCAGCTCGCCCGACAAGGCCACGAGCCTCATCCCGATCGTCCTCGTCCCGCAGGTCCTGTTCGCCGGCATCATGTTCGGCCTCAAGGGCCCCACCGCGGCGCTCTCGACACTCGTCTCCGCGCGCGCCGCGGTCGACGCGATGAGCTCGATCGTCGACATCAACAACCTCAGCTCGCCGTTGCCGCTGCCCGACGAGCCACAGTACGCGCACACCTCGCAGGTCCTGCTCGCCGCATGGGGCATGCTCGCCGCGCAGGCCGCGGGCTACGCGCTGGTCGCCTGGCTCGTGCTCACGCGCCGGAGGTAGGGACGGTCTCAACTTGCTCAACTTGCGGCTCCGAAGCCCGCGAAATCGTGGAGGGCATCGGGACGGACTCAACGTGCCGAACGTGCTCAGCTCGAGTGGCGCAGCGAGCAAGTTGATAGTGCTTCCGCGTCGGAGGTAGGGGACGGTCTCAACTTGCTCGACTTGCGGCTGCGTGGCCCGCGAAATCGTGGAGCGCATCGGGGCGCACTCAACGTGCCGAGCGTGCTCAGCTCGAGTGGCGCAGCGAGCAAGTTGAGAACGTCCCCTTGCTTCGAGTCGCGGCGCGGACTTAGACGGCTCAAGTTGAGCAAGTTGAGACCGTCCCCGTTTCCCGCGCTCAGCGCGCGTCCCAGTCGTCCCAGCCGGAGAGCAGGGTGGCCTTGCCGTCCAGCAGGCGCACGCGCGCCATCCGCGCGTCCGGGAGCAGCACGAGCAACTCGTCGGTGAGGCGGCGGCCGAGCAGCACCTCGAGCTGCTGCGCGTGAAGTGGGTGGCCGGGCGCGAGCTTGCCGTGCAGGCGCTCGAGCACCTTCTTCTGATCGTCCCAGGACAGGGCGTCCCAGCCGATCAGGTCGACGTCGGCGCCCTGCTGCGCGCCCCACTTGATCCACGGGGCGTCGTCGATCCGCTTCACCTTCGGTTCGAGGTACGGCGCGCCGGAGAGCGCGTGCGCGACGAAGTGAGCGGGGAGGCGGACCTCGTGCTTCTCGACGTAGTGGGGCAGGCCCTCGGGCCAGGCGAACACGCCGTCGGTGTAGTCGCGGTGGCCCATGTCTGACTCGCCGCACGCGAAGCGGCAGTACGACTTGCCGCGGTAGGTCTCGAGCGTCTTGCCCGCGCGGAGGTAGGCGACGATCGCCTTGCGCGTCTTCGCGTCGACGCCGCCGACCAGCTTCTGCGGGCGCGGGTACGCGCTCGGGGCGCGGTCGTTGAACCAGTACCCGATGGCCTCCAGCATCAGCTCTGGTCCGCGAGCACGCGCGCGGCGGCCCAGGCCTTCGCGACCGGCGTCTTCGCGTCGATCTTGGTCTCGGCCTTCGGCGTCGACGTGCCCCACGTGTAGATCGCGATGCGCTTGTTGATCGCCTTGCCGATGTTCTCCTCGTCGGCGTCGGCGAGCTCGACCAGCAGCGTCGCGGGCTTGCCACCGACGAGGCGCCACTCGAGCTTCTTGCCGACGAGGCCGGAGAACGAGGTCTCCTTGCCGCCGCCGGAGACGGTGACGTGCGTGAGGACGGCCGAGAAGCTGACGGTGACGTCGTAGCCCTTCAGGGCGGCGGGGCAGGTGAGGACCGGGTCCTGGCCGTCCTCGCCCTTGATCTTCTCCTTGCACTTCTTGCTCGGGTAGAGGTCCGTGGTCTTCGCCGTGACCTTCGGACCTGCGAGCGCGGCGGAGGAGAGGAGACAGACGAGCAGGAGCGTGCGCATCGAGAGAGTCTACTCCGACGGCACGCGCTTCATCGCCTTCCGGAGCAGCTGGAGGAGGTCCTTCGCGGTCTCGCGGCAGATCACGAGCGCCGCGGCGACGTAGGTGACGGCGCCGGAGAGGATCATCGCGACGAGCAGGATGGCCGGGTGGTCCCAGCCGACGCCGACGAACAGCTCGTACACGCCGAACGTGACGGCGCCCATGATGACGCAGCAGGCGAGCGGCTGGAGGAAGCCGACGAGCAGCCGGCGCGGCGAGGGCCCCTCGCGCATCACCATCATCACGCCGGCGATGGCGGTGACCCCGAACGCGATGCCGACCGCGCCCGCGGCGGCGCGCACGCCGAACGAGTGAAGGCCGATGATGCCGACGATCAGGAGGACGACCTTCGCGATCTCGAGGAACATGAGGCGGTTGGTCTTGGACTCCGCTTCCATGTACGCCGAGAGCACCCACGTGATCGGCCGGAACACCGAGAGGCACGCGAGCACGGTGAGCAGCGGCGCGACGAGCTGCCACTCGTTGGCCGGCAGGATCAGATCGATCAGCGGGTACGCCACGAGCCCGAGCCCCACGGCGAGCGGGAAGATGATCAGCGAGAGCAGCGCGGTCGAGCGCTCGAGCGCGCGCGGGCGGCGCTCCGGTGGCAGCTCGGCGAGCGAGGGCATGAGCACGAGCGCGATCTGCTCGCCGATCTGGATCGCCGGGATGTCGGCGAGGTTGTAGGCCATGTTGTACGCGCCGGTCGCGGCGGGGCCGAAGAAGTGGCTGATCGTCAGGTTGTCCCAGTAGCGGGCGCCGCCGTGCGCGACGCCCTGGATGCCGAGCGGGATGCCGAACTTCAGCATGTCCTTGAACCGTGACCACCTGAGCTTCGTGGGTGCGAGCCAGCTCCGGAAGCCCGACGCGCGCACGAGGATCACGACGACGACGCACGACTGCACGATGTTCGCGTAGATGATCGACCACCCGCCGTGCCCGCGATACGCGAGCGTCAGCGCGACGACCGTGTACGACAGCTCGCCGACGATCGAGGCGATGCCGGCGGCGCGGAAGTTCAGGTCGCGCGACAGCACGCGCTCGGGGATCGCGCCGAGGCGCCGGATGAACAGCGCGAGGCACATGCCGGGGATGAACGCGGCGGCCTGTGGTGCATCGAAGAACGGTGCGATGTGTCCGCCGAACAGCGCGGCGAGGCCGAGCGACAGGGCGCCCGTCACGAAGTATGCGACCGAGGCGTGGAACGTCACCTCGCGCGTGTGCTCGCCGCGACCCTTCACGACCGCGTACTGGCCCCAGCCCCAGATCGTGAGCCAGTTGGCGGTCAGCGCGATGATCGCCGCATCGGAGACCTCGCCGATCTGCTTCGGATGGAGGAAGCGCGTCATCACCAGCGTGCCGAGCACGCCGATCGCGCGTCCCCCCATGCTGGACACGATCGTCCAGAGCGCACCGCGCGCAGCCTTGTGCGCGACCGACATCAGCTGCGGCCGAGGGCCTTCTGCGCGCGCTCGTACAGCGCGTAGCCGAGGTACTTCGCACGATCGACGAGGGGCGCCCGCCCGACGGGCCGCGGGCGCAGGCCGAGGCGCCGCAGCTTGTCGTTGACCTGGTAGACCGCGCTGCGGCGATCGCCCTCCGGCGTGCGGAACGTGATCGAGAACGACACGCTGGCTTCGGGACCAACGAGCACGTAGTGCGGCGCGTTGACCGGCACGTGCACGCCCTCGCCCGGCTTCAGGACGAACGTCTGTGCCTGGTCCTGGAGCGACTGATCGAACACGAGGTTCCGGTGCTCGCCGCGATAGAACCGCTCGATCGCCTGCTCGTCGAGGACGGCGGGATCGAAGATCGTCATGGTCTTCGTCCCCTGGATCTGGAGCAGGAAGTTGTACTCGTGGTCGATGTGATACGGCGTGACCGACCCGGGCGACGAGATGAAGATGAACGCGCGGCGCGTGCGCATCCCCGGTGCGAGCGGCTCGATCTGGTCGAGGCAGTCGTCGAGCGCCTGCTTGTAGGTCGGGTCGCGCTCGACGCGCTTCAGCACCATCCACGACTTCGCCTCGCGGATGCGCTTGACCGTCTCCTCGATCGAGAGCCCCGTGCGCGGCGTCTTCGTGGGGTCCTGGGTGAGCGGCAGATCGCCGGCGTTGTACTCGACCAGCTCGGCAGGGTGCTTGCGTGCGAGCTCGACGAGGCGCTCCAGCGTGAACGCCGGATGGTTCACGAGGTCGTGCCGGATCTGGAACGGGCGCTTGTTGAAGTCGGCCTTGAAGCGGCCGGGCTCGAGCTCGTGGAGGGGCATGTCAGGTCTTCGCGGGTTTGAGGTGGCGGAGGGCAGCGCGCGCGAGGCGCGCGAGGGGAAGCGCGGCGACGGCGAACGCTCCGGCGCGATCGCCCGTGGCGGTGACGAGCGTCTCGATCCCGAGCCGGTCGCGCCACAGGTGATTGATCATCGGGTGCTCGGCGGCGGCGCCGGAGTCGACCCACGCCGGGGCGCCCGGCCGGTGGAGCCGCTCGATGTGATCGAGCTCGAGGAGCACGCCCGGCGAGTACTTCGCGAGGGATTCGTCGTACGCGATCTTGAAGGCGATCGCGCCGGCGCCCGCGCGCAGGTTGAGCTTGATCGCGACGGGCAGCGGCCGGTCCGCGAGCGCGAGCTTCCACGCGTTCAGCTGACCGCGCGCGTGCGCGCCGCGCAGGTACGCCTCGAACAGCGCCCGCGCCGTCGGATCGTCGCGCATCGCGCTGCCGTGGTGTCCCTTCCAGCCGCGCGCCTCGAGCTCGAGGAAGTCGCGGATGTACGGTTCGACATCGGCGTCGCGGCCGAGCTCGTGGACCTCGAGCCGGCCGAGCTCGCCGAGCCGGCGCTGCTGGCGGCGCAGCTCCTTGTGCTTCTTGCCGCCGAGCGCGCGATCGAGGTAGGCCTCCGCGCTCGCCGCCGGCCGGAACATCGCGCGCGTGTGCCGCGCCTCCTGGTAGCTGCCGAGGCGTCGCCGGTTGCCGGCGTCGGTGAGCGCGTGGCGGAACGCGGTGTCGGAGCTGATCGCCCGCCACACGACCAGCGACGCCTGCTCGCCCGCCCAGTCGAGGAACGCGTCGAGCACCTCGCTCGCGCGATCGGCCCGTACGAGCGGTGTGCCCAGGTAGCTGTAGAGGTGCTTCCACGTCTCGATCGTGCGCAGAGGCACGCCCTTCCACGAGGCGTGACGCACGATCGGGAACAGCCCGCACAGGATCGGCGGCTGCTTCGGCAACGGATTCGCGGCCCACACCATCACGACCTCGACCGCCTTGCCGTCGGGCAGCGTCGACAGCGCGGGCAGGAGCGCGCTGCGCTCGTAGAACGGATTCGGATCGGCGGCGTTCGCGGCCAGGTCGTCCCACGCGGCGGTATACGCCAGGAGCGCGGCGTGCGGCTCCACCGCGATCGTCAGCCCGGTCGGCGCCGCCGCGGTGGGCGTCGGTACGGTCGAGACGGGCGCGGTCTGCACGTCGCCCAGAGTATCGCGGTTACGCGTGCTCGCGGAGCACCGACTCGACCATCTGGCGCGCGATCGGATGATATCCGGCGCGCAGGCGCTCGTAGGTGACGCGCGCTCGCTCGCGCGTGCCCGGGTGCTTCGCGAGCGCGGTGTAGAGCGGGCGCAGATATTTCATGCGACCCACGCCGGCGAGCACCTGGTCGACGCGCGATAGCACCGCGTGATAGCCGGACTGCAGGCACAGCGCGAGCCACGCGACCAGCACGTCGTAGTTGTTCGACTGCGTCAGGTGGAAGCGCGCCTCGAGGGTGTTCAGGAGGTCGTGCGGCGCGGGCCGTGCGATCGTCTCGAGGTAGAGGTTCCACTCGGTCGCGTTCCAGGTCGACGCGACCTCCGCGGGCGGAGCCGCACCGCCGAGCGCCTCGATCGCATCGAGTCGCGCCGAGCGGGGAGGCGCCGCCGCGGCCGGGACGCCCTCGCCGTCGATCCACGTGCGCGCGTCGACCTTCGCGAGCGCGCCGGGCAAGCCCGCCTCGATGTGACGCTCGAAGTCTTCGGTGGTGATCGCCCCGAACCGGAAGTCGCGCAGGTACGTCTTGAGCCAGGCCTCGAAGGCGGCGCGCCCGACCGCGGCCTCGATCGCCGCGAGGAAGAAGTAGCCCTTCTCGTAGGGGACGAGGGAGTAGGCGTCGTCGGGATCGACGCCCTGCATCGGCACGCGCAGGCGGGTCATCTGCGGCCGGTCCTTGAACCGCGCGATCGACTCGTCGAGCTCGCGGCGGCCGAGCGCCGCCGACAGCGACGCCATGTCGGCGCCCTCGAGGGCCTCGGTGATGCGGCGCTCGGCGTACATCGTGAAGCCCTCGTTGAGCCAGAAGTGCTCGCCGTTCGCGTTCGTGACGAGGTTGCCCGTCCAGCTGTGCGCGAGCTCGTGCGCGATCACGCTGACGAGGGAGCGATCGCCGGCGATCACCGTCGGCGTGATGAACGTGAGCCGCGGGTTCTCCATGCCGCCATACGGGAACGACGGCGGCATCGTCAGGATGTCGAAGCGCTCCCAGTCGTACGGTCCGAACAGCGCCTCGGCCGCGTGGATCATCGCCTCGACGTCGGCGAACTCGTACGCGGCGGCCTCGACCTGGCCGGGCTCCGCCCACACGCGGCAGCGCGGCGACAGGTCGCGCGACGCGAGGTCGCCGATCGCGAACGCGAACAGGTACGGCGGGATCGGTTGTGGCATCTCCCAGCGCTCGGTCGCGCTCTCGCCCGTCTCGGTGCGGCCGCGATCCGCGGCGGCCATCACGACCTTGAGCGCCTTCGGCACCGCGAGCTCCGCCGTGTAGCGGATGCGCAGGCGCGGCGTGTCCTGGAGCGGGATGATCGAGCGCGCGTGGCACGCCTGGCACTGGCTGAACAGATAGGGGTGCTTGCCGCCCATCGTCTGCGCGGGCTCGAGCCACTGCAACGCCGAGGCGTCGGGAGAGGTGCGGTATGCGATGCGGATGCTGCGCGTGTCCGGCGGCAGCTCGATCGACAGCCGCGCGCCGAGGAACGGCTCGGCGGGGTGCAGCGTGAAGGGCAGAGTAGCGCCGTGCGAGTCGCTGACGCGTTCGATGTGCAGATCGCGCGTGTCGAGATCGAGCGTCCCGGCGCCGGGCTGCTCGAACGTCAGCTCGGCCTCGGCGTGCAGCACGCGGGCGGCGAAGTCGACCCGCGCGGTCAGCGCGATGCTGGCGGTCTCGGCCTGCGTGTCGTCGTTGTACGAGTGAGGATCGCGGCGCATGCGCCGGTTATAGACCTCACGGCGGCGCGCTGTCGCCGAGCGCGGCGAGGAACGCCTCGACGGCGGGCGCCTCTTGCGGCGTCGGCGTGCGCACCCCGCGCAGGTCGGGGTCGACCGGGTTCTCGGTCGCCTGGCGATAGAACTGGAACACGTTCGGGAGTGTCGCGAGCGAGCCGTCGTGCATGTACGGCGCCGTGCGGGTCACGTGACGCAGCGACGGCGTGCGGATCAGCTCGCCGCGCAAGCGGTGCAGCTTCCAGTCGGAGAACATCGGCCCGGAGTGACAGTTCGTGCAGCCGATCGCGTCGAAGATCTGGCCGCCCGCCTGGGCGAGCGGCGACAGCTGCCCGCGGTCGAAGGACGTCTGCGGTGTCACGAGCGTGCGCTCGTACGCGGCGATCGCGCGCGCGATGTTGTCCTCGGTGATGCTGCTGCCGCCGAAGGCCGCGTCGAACTTGGCGGTGTAGTCGGGCGACGCCGAGAGGCGCGCGACCAGCTCCGGGAAGATCGTCTGCGCGGTGTAGTGCGTCCCCATCATCTCCGCGGCACTCGTGAGCGGCCCCTTCGCCTGTGCCTCGAGCGAGCGCGTGCGGTTGTCCCAGAACATCGGCGCCTGTGCTGGATCGGGCGGCGTCGCGTCGACGAGCCCGTTCCAGGCGGTGTTCAACACCGTCATCGAGTTGCGCGCGACGCCCGGCGGCGTCGGCCGCCCGTCCGTGAACGCGAGCTCGGGCCGGTGGCACGTCGCGCACGAGGTCGTGCGGTCGCCCGACAGGATCGGATCGAAGAACAGCTGCCGCCCGAGCGCGACCTTCGCAGGTGTCCGCGGATTATCCGCGGGATCCGGCGGCGTCGCCGGCAGCACCGGGCGCGCCGGGTCCGGCGGCGGCGCTCCGTCGGGCACCTCTGCGTCCGGGGCGGGCATGTCGTCGCCGAGCGGCGCGCCCTCCGGGTGCACACAACCAACCAGCACGAGGACGACCATCCATGAACGTTCCATGGTCCCTTGGTGCCCGAATTCTCCGGACGGGTGGCCTCCCGCAACAAACCGCGACGGAGTGGAAACGAACTGCAATGGTTGACCGAGGCAACTGCCCGGAACCTTGTCACTTCCGGAGAAGGTGCTCGTCGACGATCAGACGGTTCGGCTAAGGTGCCGAGCTATGGGAATGGAAGTCATCGGCAGGCTCCACGTCATCGGGGAGACGCAGCAGAAGTCGGAGCGCTTCACCAAGCGCGAGTTCGTCCTCGAGATCGCGGAGAACCCGAAGTACCCGCAGACCGTGCAGTTCCAGCTGACCGGCGATCGCGTCAACCAGCTCGACGGCATGAACGTCGGCGATCAGGTGCGCGTCGAGTTCAGCCTGCGCGGCCGCGAGTGGCGCTCGCCTTCGGGCGACGTGAAGTACTTCAACAGCCTCGACGTGTGGCGCATCGAGCCCGCGCGTGCGAACGCGCAGCAGTCGAGCCGCCAGAGCTCGCGCAACGCGACGTCGGGCAACAGCGGCGACTCGCGCGATCGGTTCACGATGCCGCCGCGCGACGACGAGCCGCGCCCCGGCGACGTCGACGACATCCCGTTCTGATCGCTACGGCGCGACCACGATATCGACCTCGCTCGACAGATCGCGTCCCCACGCGATCTCGAGCCGGCCGATCACCTGCCACTCGATCGGCCCCGCGCTCGGATTGAACGCCGAGACCACCGTGCGCGCCACGTCGGCGAGCGGGCTCGCGTTCGCCGGCTGCGGCTTCAGGTCCAGCGCATCGGGCGGGATGTCGAGCACGAGCTCGTAGACCTTGTCCTTCTCGAACGTCTGCGACGGCGCGAGCTCCTTGTCGAACTGGAACACGTCCGCGTGCGTGGCGGACACGCCCTTCGCGCCCTCGCCGCGCTTGATGGTGACGATGCGCTGGCGAGCGCGGAGCGTGACGACCAGGCGCTTCGCCGCGACCGGCTCGGTCAGCGCGAGCGTGATGCGGCCCTTGATCTGACCGCCGGGGGCGACCTTGGTCTGGTCGAGCTCGAGCTTCACCGAGCCGCGGCCCAGGCCGGTGACCTGCTTGCTCGTCGCCGCCACCTGCGTCGCGACCGTCTTGCTGGTGTCCGCGACGACGCTGCCGAGCTTCTTGAAGAAGCGGCCAGCGCCCTTGATCACGTCATCTGCATCCGCCATGCGGCGGAGCATGACACGTCAGCGGCGCGGGCGCGGAGCGTTCGCCCAGTTCTCGACGACGGTGTCCTCGCCGCAGCGGCCGAGGTAGCCGTCGGCGAACGACTCGGCGTCATCGCCGCGGCCGTCCATCACGAGCAGCTTGACGTACTCGTGCGCGAGCGACGGATCGCAGCGGTCGCCGATGGCGCCGCCGAGGATCTGGATGCGGATCTTGCGCTGGTCGGCGATGGCGGCGAGCTCGCGGCGCATGGCCGCGGCCGGGTCCGGCTTCTTCTCGGGCACGATCGCCGAGAACCACGTGACGATCGCGAGCGCGAGGACGGTCAGGATCGACACGACCGCGAACCGGTGGTTCGTGTGGAGCTGCGGCATGTCGACGAGCGCGGTGGTGCGCTTCGCGATCGCACGCCAGTCCGTCCCCGGCACCGCGAGCTTGAGCTCCGCGACGGCCCGGCGCGCGTCGTCGAGCGCGTCGGGATCGAGCGCGGCGCCGTTGGTCTCGCTCGGGACCCCGAGCGTGGGACGCACGTGCGGGCGCAGCTCCTCGTAGCCCGTCGTGTTGGCGCCGCGTGCCGCGAGGACGGCCCGTGCGCGATCCAGTTGCCGCCAGATCTCGGGGTAGTCATCGTGGATCTCGCGCATCGCGGTCCACCGGTCGTGCTCGTGGGAGAACCGCGCATCCTTCGCGCGCTCGACGTTGCGCTCGCACTGCGCGATCAGCGCCTCGCCGATCAGGATCGCGCCGACTGCGCGGTCGTGCTCGTCGAGTGCCGTGGCGCCGTCGCGGTACATCTACGACCAGTGTTCGGGGTTTTCACGGGCCTGGCAAGCGACATCCGCTAGCCGGCGAAGCCGCTCAGCGACACGCTGGTCGACACCGCCGGGTCGCTCGGCGGCGCG
>JAEUJX010000446.1 GCA_016794545.1 Myxococcales bacterium | reverse complement strand
GGTGCTCCTCCATCAGATCGCGCAGCCGTGCGAGGCCGCGTACGAGGTGCGTCTTGGCGGTGGCGAGCTCGACGCCGAGCAGGTCGGCCACCTGGGCGACGGGCAGGTCGTGCCCGTACCGCAGCACGAGCGCGGTGCGCTGCTGCGCGGAGAGGTCGTCGAGCTTGCCGATCATCGTCGCGAGGGCCTGACGGCCGGCGAGCGCATCGGGCGTCTCGAGCGCCTCGACCGCGTGCATGCGCTCCGCGATGTCATCGGTGCCGATGTCCGCGCTCGCGCGGGCGCCGGTCGGCGCGGCGTCGGCGTCGCCGGCGTCCTTGCCTGGCCACCAGCCGAACAGCTTCTTCTTGAGCCGGCGGCGCCGCAGCGTGCGGAGGCACATCGTCGTGACGATGCGCAGGAACCAGGCCGGCGCGGCGGCGGGATCGCGAAGGTCGGCGATCGACTCGCACGCGCGCGCGAGTGCCTCCTGCACTGCCTCCTCCGCCTCGGCGCGGTTGCCGAGCAGGTCGTACGCGATGCCGTAGCCCTTGCGCGCCGGCGCGGCGGCGAGCTCGGCCAGGAGACGGCTTCGGGCGTCGGTGCGGGCCACCACGTCTACGCGGGCTCCTGAGCTGAGTGACATGGGTCCTCGAACCTGCACGCTGCCCAGTAGGAGCCCTGACCTGTCACCTCGGTGGACACGAAGTTTTTCCGAGCGTACGAGGCGCTAAACGTACCAGGCCCACGATTCCGAGCACTTCGGACGTCAGGCGGCGACCGGGAGGACGATCGTGACGGTCGTCCCGCGGCCCGGCTCGCTCTCGATGCGGAACCGGCCCCCGGCGCTGCCGACCAGCCGCTGGCACTGCGCGAGCCCGAGGCCGGTGCCCTCCGCGCGCGTCGTGAAGAACGGCGTGCCGACGCGGCCGAGCACCTCGGGCGGCATGCCCACCCCGTCATCGCGCACGCACAGCTCGAGCATGTTCTGCTCGGTGCGCGCGACGATCGACACGGTGCCTTGCGGCGCCCCGCGCGCGGCCACCGCCTGCGCGCCGTTCTGCACGAGGTTGATCAGCACCTGCGTCAGCTCGGTCGCCGACATCTGCACGCGCGGCAGCGCGGTCGGTCCCTCGTAGAGGATCGACGCATGGCCCTTGATCGCGAGCTCCTGGCACACCGCCATCGCGTGGCGCACGATCGGGAGCGGATCGGTGACATGGGTACCGGTCGCCTTGTCGCGCGGCTTGCCGAGCTCTCGCAGGCCGTCGATCAGCGAGCTGAGATGGAGCGTCGACGTTCTCAGGTCGGACGTGACGGAGTCGAGATCCCGGAGCAGCTCGATCAGGCGCTCGCGCTCGTCGACCGTGAGGGGCACGTGCGCGAGCGCCCGCTCGAGGGTCTCCGAGGACTTCGCGAGCTCGCGCAGGAGCTCGGCGTTGCAGAGCAGGGACATCAGCGGCTGCTTGAGATCGTGGACGAGCGCGCCGGCGATGCTCCCCAGCGTCGCGAGGCGCTCGGTCTCCATGAGCCTCGAGTACAGCGCCAGCGAGTTGCGCGAGAACGTCCACGCCTCGATCGCCCAGCGCAGCACCTGCACGAGCTCCGGGCGCAGCCACGGCTTGATGATGTACCGGGCGACGAGGCCCTCGTTGATCGCGCGCAGGATCGGCTCGACGTCGGCATACGCCGTCACCACCATCCGGATCGTCGCCGGCTTGCGCTCCTTCGCGATCCGCAGCAGCTCCTCGCCGCTCATGCCGGGCATGCGCATGTCGGTGACGAGCACGGCGACCTCCTCGCGATCGAGCACCGCGAGCGCACTCGGCCCGTCGGGCACCGCCTGGATGCGGAACTCGGTGCCGAGCGATTGCTCGAACACGATCCGGTTCGCGCGTTCGTCGTCCACGTAGAGGACGAGTGGCCTACCCTCGCTCACGAGACGGATACTACCGCGGCGAAGGCGCCGGCAGGAACCGGATCGTCAGGTGGCGCATCCCGCGGACGAAGTTCGTGCGGATCGGGACGGCTGGTCCGTCTCGCTCGATCTGCTGGAGCTGGCGAAACGTCGCAGCGAAGATGTGCTTTGCTTCGAGGCGGGCGAGCGGTGCACCGAGGCAGTGGTGCGTGCCGAACCCGAACGCGATGTGATCGTTCGGGGTCCGCTCGATATCGAAGCGATCCGGGTCATCGAACACGGCGTCGTCGCGATTTGCTGACGGGAAGAAGACGACCACCTTCTCGCCCTCCTCGATCCTCCTACCGGCGAGCTCCACGTCGCGTGTCGCCGTCCGCCGGATCTGGATGACCGGCGGCTCGAAGCGCAGCATCTCCTCGATGGCCGACGGCAGACGTGCAGGCTCGCGCGCGAGGCGTTCGAGGTCCGCGGGACGCGCGAGCAACGTGTCGAGGCCATAGCAGAGGAGGCTGCGGGTCGTGTCGGTGCCGGCGTTGAACAGGAGCATGAAGAACGCCTGGAACTCGCCCTCGGTCAGGCGCCGGCCCTCGAGCTCGGCGTGGACCAGCTCGCTCGTCAGGTCGTCGGTCGGATCCGAACGACGACGCGCGCCGAGGCTCGCGGCGTAGCGGCGCATCTCGTCGACGGCGGCCGTCTTGTCGCGCATCGCGGCCTGCGGATCGGTGGCCTCGGTCGTGAACATTCGCTTCGTGAGGAGGTAGAGCGCATCCCGGTCCGCGGGTGGAATGCCGAGGATCTCGCTGATCATGAACAGCGGCATCTCCTCGGCGATGTCCCGCGCGAAGTCACAGTGACCACGGTCGCGCACGGCCGCCACGAGCGTCGCCGCGTGATCTGCGATGCGGCTCTCGAGCTGCGCGATGCGCCGCGGGTTCAGCGTCGCCCGGTTGACCAGCCGCCGTAGCCACGTGTGGTCGGGCGGGTCGTTGTTCATCATGCTCTCGCGAA
>JAEUJX010000431.1 GCA_016794545.1 Myxococcales bacterium | reverse complement strand
GCCGGTCCCGGGGCAGACGCTCGCGGTGCCTCCGCCGATCGCGACGTGGTTCGAGCGCAGCGGCGTCGACATCCGCTATGGCTGGGCCGAGCTGCGCGACTTCCTCCCGAAGGACTGGGGGCTCCAGAACCTGCGCGTCCGTGCGGGCGGCCAGCACGTCTACGGTCCGTGGATCATCCACCTCGACGGCGCGCTCGTCGCCTACGACGGCAAGATCGTCACGGCGTCGGCGTACGGCGGCGTGCGCCACTCCGACTACACGCGCGATCAGAGCGACCAGCGGCCCGCCGTCTACGGCGCCTCGCTGCGCGTCGACCTGCGGGGCCTCCGCACGCCGATCCCGCTGGCGGTGCAGGGCGAGGTGCTGGCGATGGGCGCGTCGCGCCTCAACGTCGACGCGCGCCAGCCCGCCACGAACAGCTCGCTCGTGCAGGGCGACTGGCGTCCACGGCAGGACGTCGCGCTGATCGCGCAGTTCCGCCAGCTCGACGGCAAGGCCGCGAGCCAGCGCCTCGAGGTGCGCGCCCGCTACAAGCAGGTCACGAACGTCGTGTTCGATCTGCTCCACCGCACGCAGGACGACTGGCTCTGGGACCCGGCGCTCACCGTGCCCGATGCGGATCCGACGAACGCGCGCCGCTACCTCGACCTCGGGCCGGTGATGCCGCAGTTCATCGGCTCGATCCGCGCCGGTACGCTGATCGCCGAGAACGTCGATCTGCTGGTGCGCGGGGCGTTCGCCTCCGAGGGCCGGCGCGAGGAGGTGGACGCCGCGGGGAACCGCCGCGAGCTGCTGTCCACGTTCGCGGCCCCGTACTTCGAGTTCGGCGGAGCGCTCGAGGTGCGCCTGCGCCGGACGATGGCGCTCGGCATGTCGCTGCTGTCGCGGCAGACCAACCATCCGCTGCCCGACGGCTCCGTCATCTTCGACCAGCCCGACACCCCGCAGCCGCTCCCCCGCTTCGAGGTGCGCGGCGAGGAAGGGTTCACCGAGCTCGGCGGCTCGCTGCGGATGTCGCTCGGCGCGCGCAAGTTCAGCGCGCTCGTCGAGGTCTACGGACGTCGCACCCGCTATGCGCCGCTCTACGACGATCCGACGCTGCGCGTGCCCGATAGCGACCTGCGGTTCGGCGGCCGCTTCACGATCGACGCGTGGGTCGGTGACCGCGTGCGGATCTCGACGGCGTACGACGTCTCGAGCGCGCTCGAGGCGGCGCCGGAGATCACGGGCTACCGCAGCCTGCGCCTCATGCTGACGGGGGTGTACTGATGCGCGCGCTCCTGCTCGCGCTCGGGCTCGTCACCTCGGCGCTGCTCGCGGGCACGGCGCGGGCCGACTTCGATCACAACCTCCACGACCGCGACATCGCGGTGTCGGGCTCCGAGGCGATCGCGTGCACCGCGTGCCACGCGATGAAGGCGGGCGCGCTCATCGGCAAGCCGGATCACGGCTCGTGCTTCGGGACCTGCCACGGCGCCCCGCCCAGGAAGGGCGCGAAGCCGGCCGACGTGGCCCCCGCGCAGCAGCGGATGTGCGGCAACTGCCACGCGGCGAACAGCGCGAAGGCGCTGTACCCGCCGTACCAGGCGACCGACTTCGCGCTCGCGATGCCGCACAAGGGACACAAGGACGTCGCATGCGGATCGTGCCACTTCGTGAAGACCAAGGCGCCGCACGCGCGCTGCGCCGGCTGTCACGACGGTGCCCGGGCGCCCACGATGAGCCGGTGCGCCGCCTGCCACACGCCCGGCAGCGGGAGCCCGCTGCCGCCGCGCATGCGCGAGCCGTTCGACACCGTGACCTCCGAGTTCTCGCACCCCGCGCACGCCGCGCGCGGCGCCGCAGGGGCGGAGTGCACGACGTGTCACGCCGAGCTCCTCGGCACCGACGACAGCCTCCTGCCGCGGCCGAAGATGAAGTCCTGCGGCATCGCCGGCTGTCACGACGCGAAGGCCGCGTTCAGCGTCAACGTCGCCTGCACGCGGTGTCACTCGTCGCCGCCGCCGCGCCGGTTCGAGGTCGAGCGGCCGACCGAGCGCTACCTCCACGCCACCACGCACAAGGACGTGAAGCTGCCGTGCTCGGCGTGTCACCCGCTCGCCGCGACCGGGGAGCCGCTGGTCACCGGGCACCAGGCGTGCGTGCCGTGTCACGAGGAGCGGTTCGCCGAGCGCCGCCGCCCGAGCGAGCCGGTCGCGCCCGGTGCGCCGAAGCAGATCTGCGGCGCGTGCCACAGCGCGACCGAGCCGTGGCGCAAGCTCACCGCCGATCGGCGGCCGCCCGAGCGCACCGAGTTCGGCGCGACGCTGTCGCACGACAAGCACCCCCGCCTCGCGTGCGCGGCGTGTCACTCGCTGACCACCGCGACCGTGCAGCTCCGTCCGCCGCGCGGACACCAGGCGTGTACGGGCGCGGCGTGTCACGCGGTGAAGGGCGGCCCGGCGCCGGAGCTCACCGCGTGCGAGAGCTGTCACGAGCTCGGGCTCGCGACGAAGCGCGAACAGGTTCGCGCGACGGTGGCGTGGTCGGTGCGCGCGACGTTTGATCACGGGCCGCATCCCGGCGAGTGCGCGAGCTGCCACGACGATCTCCACGGCGACGGCATCATCGCGCTCGCCGCTCCGAAGAAGCCGAGCTGCGCGCCGTGTCACGACGGCGGCAGGGCGTTCAAGCTCACGGGAACCACATGTACGCGCTGTCACGTGGGCGCCAAGAAGGCGCCTGTAAGCACGTCCCGGTGACCGCGTTCTACAGGCGTGATGACGCCGCGCCTGACCTTCCTCGCGATCGCCCTCGCCAGCGCCACCGCCTCGGCCAACACGGTCGCGACCGACGGTGCGTACGCGACGTCCGACGATGACCGCCCGGCCCTGCGGCGCGTCGAGGGACGGATCGGCTGGCTCGTCGGCGGCAGCGATGTCGGTGACGCCGACGGGTTCTCGATGGGCCTCTCGCTCGGGGTGGGCTATCGCATCGGTGACCTGACGCTCCGCGGGACGGTGGATCACTACCGCACGGGTGACTCGAACGATGAAGGCGGGGGGAGCGGAATGACCACGCGCCGTGGCCGCGGGACGCGCGTCGGCGGCGCGCTGCGCTACTCGTTCGCGAACACGGGCGAGCAGCGCGGCAGCGGCGGCCTCGGCGCGGACTTCTGGGGCGAGGTCGGCCTCGGCCTCGAGCACGTCGCGTGGCGGCAGGGCGGCGTGCTCGATCGCCCGAGTGCGTCGCTCGCCGTCGGCTACGAGCTGGACGGGCAGGGCGAGCGCGGCAAGCACGGCCGGCGCCGTCACATCGGCTACTTCATGGCGTTTCGCACGTTCGTCGCGCAGGGCCCCGAGATGGACGGCCCCGCGGTGTGCGGTGGTCCGTGCAGCCAGGCGACCAAGCCGTCGCGCACGGACCTGAGCATGTTCTTCGAGCTCGGCCTCCACTGGGGCCGCTGACCAACCGAAAGGATCGATGATGCAGACTCTCGTCGGGGTGCGCAGGCACTCCATGCCCGTGGTCTGCCTGCTGATCGGCGCGTGCGCCGCAGGAGGCAGCAAGCAGCACGTCGCGACCTCGTCTTCGCCGAGCGGCTACGGCGGTGGGTACACGAGCGGCGGCGGCGGTGGTGGCGGCTACGTCGCGACGAGCGCGGAGCCGGATCACGTCGCGATCGATCGCGGCGCCTCGTCGATCGCCGAGCCCGTGCCCGATCGGCCCGGCCTCGGTACCTCGTGGGGCGAGACCGTGTCCGCGCCGATCTCGTTCGCGCCGTTCGTGCGCGCGTCGGGCTCGCCGTGGGCCGAGGTGCTGCTGCACTACAACGACGCGCGGGGCGCGCAGGCGCACGCCCAGTACCTGAACACCTATCCGCAGCCGCTCGAGGTCTACGCCGGTGACGGCTCGCTCTCGGTCGCGCTCGTCGACGAGGCCGGCCGCACGCTGCCGGGCTACGCCGCGAGTGGCCGCTCGCTCGTCATCGGCGAGGATGGCGCGCGCTACCGCATCGTGGTGCGCAACGGAACGACCGCGCGCTTCGAGATCGTCGCCTCGGTCGACGGCCTCGACGTGATCGACGGCAAGCCCGCGGACCCGAACCGCCGCGGCTACATCGTCGATCCGCACGACGTCCTCGTGATCGATGGCTTCCGCACGAGCGACGACGCGGTCGCCGCGTTCCGGTTCGGCAGGGTCGCGGACTCCTACGCCGCGCAGACCGGCGGTGATCGCAACGTCGGCGTCGTCGGTCTCGCGATCTTCAGCGAGCGCGGCGCCGTGTGGACGCGGGCCGAGCTCGGCCGCCGCGACAGCGCGGATCCGTTCCCGAACCGCGGCTACGCGATGCCGCCACGCTGACTCGGTCGCAGACCGCGTGCAGCTCGTGGTGGCGTTGCACGTGATGCCTCCGGTGCCGCTGGCGTTCGAGCCATCGCAATCGACCGAGCACGACCCGCCGCTGCACCCGACGCCTCCGGTCGGGCACGTGTTCGGCCCCTCGCACGACACGTCGCAGGTCGCACGCGGTGCCGGTCATGCACAGCGTCGTGCACCGCTCTCCGCCGCAGGTCACGCGGCCGCTGGCGCACGCGCTCGAGCCGTCGCACGGGACCTTGCAGCCGGCGGCCTGGCTACAGCTGACCCCAGCGTTGCACGCCATGCCGCCCGTGCAGCGGATGTCGCACGTGTGGGCGGCGGGGCACGCGACCGCGGTCGCCGCGGCCGTGCCGCCGGCAGCCGTGCACGTGGAGGGATCGCAGAACCTCGGCGGCGCATCGGTCGCCAAGGCTGTCTCCCGAGCTGCTATCGGCCTGGACGCGAAACCCGCAGGCCCCGACGACACTGATGAGCGCGATCAGCTTCGCGCGCACCGCGGCACGGTAACACGTTGCGCCCCCCGGCCCTCGTGAGGTAGAAAGCCGTGACTCAGGAGCCATAGCCAAGTGGTAAGGCAATGGTCTGCAAAACCATCATTCCCCGGTTCAAATCCGGGTGGCTCCTCTGACTAACCCGCCGGCAACGGCGGGTTTTCTACGTCCGGCGAAGGCGCTGCGCACGTCGCGCTGGCGTCGATCCCCCCAGCAATCCCCCCTTTGCCCCCCGACACCACCGCGAACGCCCGCGTCGCCGCGGTGCGCTTCTCGATTTCGTCGACGTGGCTGTAGTGGTGGGTCATCTGCACGGTGCTGTGCCCGATGATCGCCCGCACGACCTCTCCATCGGCGACCCGCCGCAGCAGATCGTTCGCGGTGTGCCGCAGCCCATGCGTCGTGATCCGACGCTTGGTCTTGCAGTCCGCGCACGCGGCATCGAGCACGTCGCGCAAGGGCGAACCCTTGTGCAGCGTCCCCTTCGCCGTGGGGAAGATCCAGCCCTCGGCGAGCCCGGGGTGCTGGTCCGCGACCATCTGCTTGCGCCGCGCCTTCAGAACGTCCGCGACCTGCGGTAACAGCGGCACGATCTTCGGGGCGTCCTCGTCGTCACCCGTCTTCGTCGAGTCCACCACGCGGCCCTTGTCGTTGCCACGTCGGACCCGGATGACGCCTTCGGTCTCGTCGATGTCGTCCCAGCGCAGCGCCGAGAGCTCGCCCCACCGCAGCCCGCTAACGACGTCGAGCAACACCGCGGGGTACCACTCCGGTGCGTTGGTCTCGACGTGCGCGAGCACCTTGCCCACCTCGTCGAGCGCCAGGAAGTTCTTGCGCCGCTTCCCGGCCGCCAACGGCTCGATGCCGTCGCACGGGTTGGCGACGCGCGCGCGAGCGCACGCCGCCTTGAGGATCTGCGCCAGCACCCGGTAGTAGCCCTTGATCGTGCC
>JAEUJX010000429.1 GCA_016794545.1 Myxococcales bacterium | reverse complement strand
CGCGGCGCGCCTTGCTGGGTCTGTCGCTCGAACGCTGACCGCGCAGAATCCGCGCGTGTGATCGCGCGGGCGCAGTTCTGGCGCGTCTGCGGTCCGCGGATGCGATAGGGTGAACGAATGCGCACCCCGAGTGTCGCCGTGATCCTCGTGATGGCGTCGAGTGGCCCGGCGCGTGCGGACGACTGCGAGACCTTCTACCGTCGCCTGAAGCCGCACGTGCAGGCCACGTACGAGCTCACGGACGCCCAGCTCGGCGACCTCGTCGCGAAGTGCCGCGACGACGTCAAGGCCGACCACGCGAAGGCCGTCGCGGAGATGCAGTGCGTGCTCGTGGCGAAGGATGATGCGGGCGTGAAGGACTGCTGGGCCGACATGATCGGGACGCCGCTGAAGAAGGTGCCCCCGAAGATCGCGGCCGACTGCGCTCTCTACCTCAAACGCGTGCGCCCCGCGATGGAGGCCAGGCTCCGCGACGTCATGCCCGAGCTCGTCGACGAGCTGGCCCGGAAGGAGGTCAACGAGTGCCGCATCGCACTCACCGCGAAGACCGGCGGCAGCACGCTCCAGCTCGTGCGCTGCGTCCTCGCTGCCAAGGACGACGCAGCCGGCCAAGCGTGCTGGATCGCCGCGATGGCGAGGTCCGAGTCCGACGAGGCGGAGGTTCAGCTCCGCAAGCTGCAGAAGAACCTCCAGGTGTCCTTCCAGACGAACGCCGAGTTCCCCACGGGGAAGGCGGGGCCGACACCATCGGGCAAGGCGTGCTGCAAGCAGGCCGGGCAGAGGTGCGCGGCGTCGACGGAATGGACGCGCACGCCGGCCTGGACCGAGCTCGACTTCCGCATCGAGGAGCCGACGCGATTCCAGTACAGCTATGCCAGTGACGGCACGACCGCGACCGTGACGGCCGTCGGCGACCTCGAGTGCGACGGGAAGCTCGAGACGTACACGCTGAGCGCGTCGGTGTCCGCGGGCGACGCGGCCTACAAGGTGACCAGGCCGCCCCCGAAGAAGCCGCCGGCGAAGAGATGAGACTCGCGTGCGCCGCCGGCCCCGCCGTCGCGGACGTCCGCCCGTGCGACGACGCTGGTCAGAGCGTCGCCAGGAACGCGAGCAAGGCGGCACGCACCTCCCGCGAGGCGGTGCGAAATGCCTCGCGTGCGTCGATCGCTTCGCCGCCGTGCCACAGGATCGCCTCGGCAAGCGTGCGCGCACGGCCGTCGTGCAGAAACGTGCCGCCGGGGAGGATGAGCTGTGCGAGCCCGATGCCCCAGAGGGGCGGCGTTCTCCACTCCGAGCCGCTGGCCAAGAAGTCCGGGCGAGCGTCGCCGAGCCGATCGCCCAGGTCGTGGATGAGGAGGTCCGTATACGGATGGATCCGTTGCTCGACGAGCGCGGAGATCGCGTGTGTCCCGGTGACGAGCGTCGGAACATGACAGCTCGCACAACCGAGCTCGTCGAACAGCAGACGCCCGCGCAGCGCATCTTCATCGCGCGCCGCCGCCGCGGGTACCGCGATCGTCGACGAATAGAACACGGTATCGGCGAGCTCTTCATCGCTGGCATCGTGGCTGCCGTCCGGCTCGGGGAACACGCGGCTCGTGATCCCCATGTCGTGGGCAAACGCGCCGGCGACCTGAATGTCGAGCGTCGACGTGTTCGCCTTCCAGCCAAACCGGCCGACGACGCTGGCTTGTTGCACGGGATCCCACACGACGTTGAGCCGGCCCGAGATGCCATCGCCGTCGGCATCGTCGGGGTCTGCGAGCGCGCGCAGCGTCGACTCGGGAACTGCCTCGAGCAACCCGACGCCGATCAGCGGTGAGGCGATCCGAAACGAGTACTGCGTCTCCGGTGGCAACGCATCGCCGGTGACGGCCTCCACGGTGAAGCGAGGCTCGCGCAACGTGACCAGCTCACCGTCCCCGTACGCGACCTCCGATTCGATCCATGCGAAGGCCACGGTCACTTCGGGCTCGCCGACGGTCGCGTGATCTTGCAGCTGGGTACCGAACCTCGGCACCGGCACTGGGCCGCCGGGCACGTCGGGTGTTCCGTCGGGGAGGCTGACCCGGATCAAGGCCTGCGAGAGCACCCCGCTGCCGATCAGGGTGGTCCCGCGGCCATTGCCGGCGTGGCAGCCGAGGCACGCGGGGTTGTTGAACAGCGGGCCGAGCTCGGGCACCCGCCACGGGAAGTCGAACGGGATGCGGCCGGCCTGGAACCGCGACCTCTGCGGTTTGGTCAGGTTCGCCGCGGCGTGGCGGTAGGCGACAGTCGAGCGGTCGTCGACGGTGGTATCGCCGCCCTGGCGGTCTTCGCCAGCCTGGTTATCCCCGCAGCTGGCCAACAGCGCGACGAGAGCGACGGGAGCGAGCTCGGGTCTCAAGGTTCGGAGAGTACCCGACATCATCGATGCAAGTAAGTACTTGCTTGCTGCCCCGCTGGTCGGCAAACTGCGCACTATCGGCCGATGACGACCCCACGAGCGCGCTCGCCCCGGCAACGAACCGAGGATCGTCGGCCGCAGATCGCCGACGCTGCCCTGCGCATTGTCGCGACCAGAGGGGTGGCTCAGCTGACCGCCGCCGAGATTGGTCGCGAGGTCGGGATCGCCGACTCGACGATCTTTCGTCATTTTCGGGACATGGACGAGGTGATCCTCGTCGCGATCGAGCGCGTTCAGGCGTGCCTGGCCGAGAGCTTCCCGGCAGCGACGGGGCCGGCCCTCACGCGATTGCGTGCGTTCTTCCTCGCGCGGCTCGCGCTCGTGCGGCAGCGCCCCGAGATCCTGCGGCTCGCGACCAGCGATCGGCTCGAGCAAGTCGCCGGGGCCGAGGGCGCGCGCCGGCTGCGCGACTCGATCCAGCGCTCCAAGCAGTTCATCGATACGTGCCTGCGCGAGGCACAGGCAAGCGGCGACATCTCGTCGGAGCTCGACCCGGTCGTGCTGGGCTGGGTCGTGCGCGGCACGCTGCAGAGCGCGGTCGCGGCGTCGGTACGGCAGCCACCGAGTGCGTTGCCGTCGGCCGAGACCACCTGGAATGTGCTCGACGCACTGTTACGCGGGCGCCCCCGCGCTGCGAAGAAGCGCTGACGAACGAGAGGACGTACCCATGACCGACACGACGACTCCGGCCGGATCCCGACGACGCCCACGGTGGCTGTTGCCCGCTGCAGCGCTCGCGCTCGTGTTCGGCATCGCCACGATCATCGCCGGTGGCCGCGTGGCGTTCGGCTCCGAAGCCGCACGCGCTGCGGAGGGCGACTACGTCCCGTTCGTACTGTGGTTCAACGTCCTCGCGGGCTTCGCCTATGTCGCGGCCGGCATCGCGCTCGGCCTGGCGCGGCCGTGGGCAGCGCGCCTCGCCTTCGCGATCGCCGTCGGGTCCGCGCTGGTCTACGCGGCGTTCGGTCTCCACGTGCTCGGTGGCGGCGCGTTCACCCGCCACACGGTCATGGCAATGGCGCTGCGCACGCTGGTCTGGGTCGGCATCGCGGTGCTGTCGTGCCGACACTTTGGCTGCCGGCGCGCGAAGCGCACGGTCGGTGGCATGGTCGTGTTGACCGGGTTACTCGTCGGTGTGACGACGTGCGGAAGGCCGGCGAACACGGTGACCGTGCACGCGCGCGAGCCCGCGCCCGCGACCTCGGAACGACCGCTCGCGCCTCGGATGGCGGTCAAGGATCACAAGGCGCGCGAGCTCGAGCTGCCGGTGCGCGGCCGGGTGACGGTGCTGTCGTTCGCGTCGCGCTCGACCGCCGATCGGGGCAGCGAGCGATGCCGCGAGGTCCGGGTCGCGCATCCCGACGTCGAGCTCGTGGAGTTCATGAACACCTCTGGCGTGCCCGGCTTCGTCGCCAGCAAGGTCAAGAGCAAGCTCGCCGATCGTCACGAGTCGATCGCCTCGGCCACGACGAAGGCCTTCGCGGCGGCGAACAAGACACCGCCCGCAGATCTCGACGAGCGGATCCATATCGTCCCCGACTGGAGCGGCGACGCGTTCAAGGCGTACGGCGCGACCAACACGGACAACGAGGTCCAGATCGCGGTCATCGATGGCGGCGGCGCGATCGTCTCGTTCTTCACCTCGACGCCGACCGCGGAGGAGCTGAATGCGGCGGTCGCGCGGGCGTACGAGCCGTCACGATGAGCTCGCGTCGGTCCACGGTGGGGCAGCTCGCGGTCGTGCTCTGCGCGCTCGTGTCCGCGACGTTGGCAAGCTCGCCTGCCCGCGCCGACGTCGAGGCCCCCGCACGGGCGATCGCCAGTGTCGGCGTCGCCATCCCGCTCGTCAATCATCGGCTCTACGACGTCGGCGTGGTCGCCCGCGGAGGCGCCGATCTTCCGGTGGGCAACCGTCGCCTGATTGTCGACGGAGGATGGATCGGCTTTGCCACGACCGGCGCGCGCGTCGACGCCTTCTTGGCGAGAGCGTCCTATCGCGTGTCTCCGTCGTGGGCGCGCGGCGTGCGCTTCGACTTCGGCTCGGGGCTCGTGCTCGAGGTCGAACGCGTACATCTCGAGTTGCCGGGGCAGCGCGTCGCCATGTCGACGACTCGCGCAGGCGTGCCGGCATCCATCGCGATCGGTATGGGCTTCGGGCGCTGGGTCGGGCTCGAGCTCGGCTACCAACAGCTCTTCTACGTCAACGCATTCGCTCACAGCGCGGGGATCGCGTACGCCGCGCTCGGAGGTCGGCTATGACGCCTGCGATCCGCTGCCTGCTCGTCGCGCTGATCGGTTCGACATCCATCGCGTGCGTCGATCCGCTCGTGCCGCCTCCGGACCGCGCGGTCGGTTCACTGCCAGCTCGGGTGCCGTCTCCCGACGACAACCCGACGACCGCCGAGAAGGTCACCCTCGGCAGGCTGCTGTTCTGGGATCCCATCCTCTCGGGCGACCGCGACGTGGCGTGCGCCACCTGTCATCACCCGGACTTTGCCTACGCCGATGGACGCGCGCTCTCGGTCGGTGTCGGGGGGACCGGTCTGGGTCCCGCGCGCGTTGCTTCCACCGAGTCGCCTCACGGCACCACGCGCAACGCGATGTCGGTGCTCGACACGGCGTGGAACGGGGTGAACGTGCGCGGCGAGAGTCCCGGACCGGCCGAGGCTCCGATGTTCTGGGATAACCGGACACTCTCACTCGAGGCGCAGGCCCTCGGTCCGATCAGGAACCTCGACGAGATGCGTGGCACATCGTTCGACGACACACAGATCGTTCCGGAGATCAGTCGGCGGCTATCCGAGATCCCCGAGTATGTAGCCCTCTTCGAGGCGGCGTTCGGCTCACGCGACGTCACGGAGCACGCGATCGTGCGCGCCATCGCAGCGTTCGAACGCACGCTCGTTGCTCGAGACTCTTCGTTCGATCGCTACATGCTCGGAGACGAGTCGGCAATGAGCCCCGCGCAGAAGCGCGGCCTGTTCGAATTCGTCGCCCGCGGCTGCACCCGGTGCCATTCCGGCCCGATGTTCTCCGACTTTCGCCTGCACACGATCCCAGCCGGCAAGGCGCGGCACGGCCGCGGCTCGCACACGCCCGGTGGCGTCATGCGAACCGCATCCCTGCGCAACGTGACGCGAACCGCGCCGTACTTTCAAGACGGCTCGCACGCCACGCTCGACGACGTCTTCACGTTCTACGCGCATGTCGATCGGAGCGCTGATCCGGATCTCGCAGGCATCGATGCCCCCATGCCGATCGACTTCGGTGCTCGCAGCGACCTCGAAGCATTCTTCACCGCGATCAGCGACGCGGCTTACGACACGACCGTCCCCGATCGGCTCCCCAGTGGTCTCCGCCCCGGCGGTGCCATTCCGTGATCGACTCGCGCTATCGCCACTTCGAGCCGGCCATGTGACCGTGCGCCTGATGCGCCCGCCGCGCTCATCAGCGAGAGATCGAGAAGCTGAGGCCGGTCCCCAGTCTTGGTCCTCGACCGGCTAACATGTCCGTCAATGCGAACCACCAACGCGTTGGCAATAGCAATCGTGATGGCGGCGGGTTGTGGCAAGAAAGAGAGCGGCGGGGCGAGAGCCGACTTCGCCCGGAGTCTCGGCGATCCGCAGGGCTGCTTTCGGGAAGTCGACGAGCCAACGCGCGAGCTCCGCGCGACCTGCGACAGCGAGAAGCTCGCGGACTTCCAGAAGGCACTCGAAGCGAGCTGCGGCACGTTGCGCGATCTCGGCTTCTCGCGCGCGGTGCTGCGGGTCCAGGATGTCGAGTGGACGCTGTCGCCGACGGATCCCGCATGCAAGCTGGCAATGACGCTCGGCAAGCTCGAGGTGACCACCGAGACCGGGACCGGGTCGAGCTATTTCAAGGTCAAGGGGACCAAGTGCACGGTCGGCATCGACGTCTCCGAGGACAAGGCACGCGGCGTTGTGTCCGTGACAGGCTGCGACGGCATCGAGATCAAGGTCGGGGGCGAGGCGCCGCGCGACGTCGACGCACGCGGCTCCGGGTGGGTGCCGCTGAGCGCGATCGCAGGCACCGCGCCGCTCGCCGACATCCTCGGCGGCGGCCCCACGGTCACGCTGACCTTCAAGCGCGGGACGGAGATGCAGACGGCAAGGGAGAAGTTGCCGGGGAACTGGGCGTACCGGTTGTCCACGATCGTGAACAAGCCGGAGCTTCTAGGTGCGTCTGGGCTGGGCGCCAAGGGCGGTGGTGCGAAGCCGGCTTCCGCGCTCGTGATCTGGCACAGCTCCAGCGACGTCGATGCGGTCGGAACAGGGACCTACGACACGGTAGGTGCGGTCGTCATCACGACGAGCGACATGGACAAGAAGCAGCAGACCACGTGCGGCACGTATACCGATGGCAAGACCAGCCAGTCGTTCCGTGTCTACCACGTACCCGTCGACGCCAAGGTCGTCGAGCTCAAGTCGGGCAAGACCCTCGCGCAGCAGCTGTTCAGGCCGACGAAGAACGCCGAGTGCCCCAAATCGATCAAGAAGGACGAAGGCGGCGCGTTGCTCTATCCCGAGCGCAAGGCGATCTTGGAGTGGGTGGCGACGCAGCTCGGCTCGTGACCCGCGCACGTCCGCCGAACGCAAAAACAAAAGCCGCTGACGTATCAGCGGCTTGAGTAGTGAGGGCAGAAGGGCTCGAACCTTCAACCAGCGGATTAAGAGTCCGATGCTCTACCATTGAGCTATGCCCCCGTCTGGTTTGGGAAACGTCTTCGATTGTCAGTGAGTCCGGGGCGACTCGAACGCCCGACCTACGGGTTCGAAGCCCGGCGCTCTATCCAACTGAGCTACGGACTCGGGCGGGCGCAGTAGATAGCGGGAGGCCCCCATGACTGTCAAGGGTTGGCGACGCGCCGAGAGGTTGGCTGCAAGCGGCGCGGGGTTCCTCACGTTCGTGCGGGCTAAGCATCTGAAGGCTGGTCGGCTCCATCAGCCATGAAGATCCAACGAAAACCCTAAAATATCGGCTGGGTAGCGTGCGGATTGTCCTTTTCTTATGAAGTGCGATCAGCGTATACGTCAACGCGATGAGGGATCGTCGGATCAATATCGTTTTGTCCGTGGCGTTCATCTTCGCGATGGGCGCTTGTGGTGGCCTCGGCGGCGGATGCGGCGCATGTAGCAGCGTCCAGCCGTTACCAGAGGGCAAGCTGCCCGCGGATCAGACGGTCGAAGGTGGCGCGCAGATCCGCGTCACGCAGGCGGGCTTCAAGAAGCTCACCGATATGCTCCCGGGCCTCGTCAACAACTCCCTGCAGAACGGCATCTGCATCGGCGGCGGTCAGCAGGACGTGAGCATCGCGGGCTTCTCGCTCGCCGCCGCGCACTACTGCAAGCAGAACTCGGGTCCGGGCTGCACGAACGGCTGCAAGATCAACGTGGCGATGAACCCGCCGCCCGCCGGGCTCGGCGTTCAGGTCACGAACCAGAACACGCTCCGCCTCAATCTCTCGACGAGCATCAACACGAGCATCCACCTCGACTTCACGGTCGCCCTCATCGGCAACGTCGGCTCGTGTGACCTCGGCATCAGCTCGAACAACCTGAACGGCAGCTTCGACATCGCGTTCGGCATCAAGCCCGCCGACGGCGAGCTCGACATCCGCCTCGCGAGCATCAACTCGTTCACGACGAACCTGAGCTTCACGGGCTGCGGCATCCTCTCGTCGTTCGGCAACCTCGCCGCCGCGCTGATCGATGCGATCCCGAACGCGCTGAAGAACCTCCTCACGCCGCTCATCAACCCGCTGATCCAGAACTTCCTGCCGAACCCGCTCGGCATCAAGGGCATGATGGACGTCGGCAACCTGCTCGAGGGCATCAGCCCGGGCACCGAGGGCTTCCTGGAGGCGCGCATCGTCCCGGGCGGCTACGTCCGTCTCGACGGCGCGAAGCGCGCGCTCTCGCTCGGCGTGATCACCGGCATGAACGCCGACGAGGATCCGACGACGCGCACCGGCGAGCGCCCCGACATGATCCCGCTCGCGAGCGAGCCCGCGCTGTGCGTGCCGCCGATGGCGCCGCCGAAGTTCGGCGCGCCGCCCGCGAACCTCCCGATCACCTCGCGCTCGACGTTTGGCCTCATGGCCGCCGGCGAGTTCGACGGTAACCCCGAGCCGATGGCCGATCTCGCGATGGGCATGTCGGAGACGATGCTCGACCTCGCCGGTCACCACCTCGTGACGTCGGGCGGCATGTGCCTCGGCGTCGGCACCTCGCTGATCAACCAGCTCAACGTCGGCACCATCTCGCTGCTCGTGCCGTCGCTCGGCGACCACACCACGGACGGCGGCAAGGACCCGCTGCTGCTCGTGACGCGGCCGCAGAAGCCGCTCGACTTCACGATCGGCGACAACACCGCGTCGTCGCCGGCGCTCAACATCGGCATCCAGAACCTCGAGGTCGACTTCTACGCGTTCCTCTACGAGCGCTACGTCCGCGCGTTCACGCTCGACCTGACGATGAACGTCGGCCTGAACCTCGAGTTCGAGCAGATGCCGGGCATGCCGGCGAAGATCAAGCCGTCGCTCGTCGGCATCTCCGCGCAGACGGTGCAGCTGAAGGCGTTCAACAACGAGTTCGTCAAGGAGAGCGCCCAGCACCTCCAGATGGTCCTGCCGAGCGTGTTCAACCTGATCACCCCGCTCCTCGGCAACATCCCGGCGATCGACGTGCCGTCGTTCGCCGGCCTGTCGCTCAACAACCTCTCGATCCAGCACGTCACGACGACGCAGGATGACTTCCTCGCGCTGTACGCGACGCTCGGCCCGAGCATGCTCGCCCGCAACCTCGCGCAGACCGACGCCGTCGCGCGGCAGTCCGTGATGGCGATGGAGCAGCAGGTCGGCCCGGCGCCGGCGCGCTCCACCGGCGTCGCGCGCTTCATCCGCGCCACCACGCCGGAGCCCGAGAAGGTCCGCGCGCACCTCCTGAACAAGAAGGGCGGCGACATGCCCGAGGTCGTGTTCGAGGTCGAGACGCACGACCGCTTCGGCCGCGAGCTCGAGTGGCACTACAACCTCAACGGCGGCCTGTGGCACCCGTACACGCGCGTCCCGGGCGGTAGCTTCGTGATCCGCGACCCGGCGTTCGCGTGGCAGGGCAAGTACACCGTCGGCCTGCAGTCGCGCGTCGTCGGCAACTACCGCACGGCGAGCGACGAGACGCAGACGCCGGTGCTGATCGACTCCGTCGGCCCGAAGGTCCTGACGGATCGCATCGACTGGAAGGGCGAGGACCTGGTCCTGCCGCTCTGGGACATCGTCTCCGAGAAGAAGCTGACCTACGCGCTCGGCCGCCCGGGCGAGGAAGGCCCGCGCAGCGAGTGGGTCGCCGGCGGCACCGTGACGCTCTCGCGCGAGGAGCTCGCCGAGCTCAGCGTCAACAACGAGCTCGTGGTCTACGCGCAGGACGAGGCGGGCAACCGCACCATCGCCCTGGTCAACCCGTTCCACGGCCAGTCCGGCGCGTCGGGCTGCGCCTGCCAGTCGAGCGGCGGCCCGTCGGCCGGTGGTATCGCGCTGACGCTGTTCGTCGGTCTCCTGGTGTTCGGTCGCCGCCGTACCCGGGAAGGCACGATGGTGCGTCTTCGGCGGTGGTCGCTGACGCGCTCGGGCCGCGCGGTCGGCCAGCTCGCGCTGTGGGTCGGCATCTCGGTGGCGGTCTCGCTCGCGCCCGGGTGCTCGTGCGGCAATCCCAGCTCGAAGGCGTGCGAGACGGCGGCCGACTGCGGCCCCGACTTCTGCGGTCCCGGCGAGCTGCCCTACTGCATCGACAACGAGTGCCTGTGCAGCGATGACATCCCCGCCGGCAAGGTCGGTCCGTACTCCGACATCGCCGCCGGCAAGGACGGCTCGCTGTGGGTCTCGGCCTACGCGATGACGCACGGCGACCTGGTCGTGGCGCGCGTCGATCCGGGCCGCGTCCCCGTCGAGAGCTGGGAGTGGGTCGACGGCGTGCCGTCGGGCCCGGTGACCGTGCCCGACTCGAAGATCCGCGGCGGCATCGACGCGGCGGGCGCGGATGTCGGCATGTACACGAGCATCGCGGTCAACGCGAACGGCGAGCCCGCGGTCTCGTACTTCGATCGCGACACCGGGTCGCTCAAGTTCGCGCAGAAGGTCGGTGGCGCCTGGCAGATCCACACGGTCCAGACCGGCACGGGCATGACGCTCGGCGAGTCGGGCGAGCTGATCGGCATGTACACCTCGCTCACGCTGCGCACCGATGACGGCCGCCCCGGCATCGCGTACCTCGCGCACCTCAGCGACCCGCAGATGGGCGCGCGCGCCGAGGTGCGGTACGCGTCGGCGCAGTCGGCGAACCCGACCGGCCCGGGCGACTGGCAGATCTGGACCGTCGACACGGCGCCGCTGCCGCCGGTCGACCCGGAGAACCCCGAGGTCTATCCGCTTCCGAACGGCCTCGGCCTGTTCGTCGACTCCGCGCGCCTCATGAACCAGGCGCCGGTCGTCGTCTACTACGACCGCGCGAACGGCGACCTCAAGCTCTCGCGCTTCAACACGCAGACCGGTCAGTTCGGCGCGCCGAAGCTGCTCGACGGCTCGGGCAACATCGACGCCGGCTGGTCGCCGTCGATCGCGGTCGACGCGAACAACGTCGTCCACGTCGCGTACGTCGGTTCGTCGAAGGACGACCTCAAGTACGTGACCGACACCACCGGCGCGATGCCCGAGGTGGTCGACGACGGCTACCGCATCGTCGGCCAGACGGTCGACGGCCTGCCGAAGCCGGAGTTCCACTTCGTCGGTGACGACGCGTCGCTGATCCTCGCGAACGGCAACTTCCCGATGATCGCGTACCAGGACGCGACGACGCAGGAGCTCCTGCTCGCGACCAAGCAGCAGAACGGCCAGTGGACGCACATCAACATCGCCGGCGCGCAGGAGCCGTACGCGGGCGCGTACGGCTTCTTCGCGGCGGGCGACCAGCGCCCGGGCGAGATGGTGATGTCGACCTGGGTGATCGACACCCACGAGGATCCGTTCAACGACAACTGGGTCGAGGTCTTCGCGCGTCCGACGGGCATCCAGTAGGACGACGCGATCGGCGTGAAGCGCCTGCTGCTGAGGCGCCGGCGCCAGCGGGCGGACGTGAACGCTCGACCGTAGCACTGCGATCGGTGTCGCGCCCGTGTCGCAGCAGTTACATAAGCAACTGCCAGATCGTTCCGGATCTCCTCGCGCCGAAATTGGACGGCGCTCACGGCCACGTCTTACGATCCTCTCCATCGTAACCGGGGGGCGGTCTCTCGCCTCACCTTGGCCGTCACAAGAGGAGATTCGAATGGCACGCTTGTCCAAAGTACTTTTCGCCGCGACGTTGATCGCGGCCCCCGCAACCGTCTTCGCCGAGGATCCGCCGGCCGACGGGACCGCGACGCCCGATGGTGGCGGCGGCGGTGATGGCACGGCGGGTGGCGCTCCGGCGGGTGGCGACGGTACGGCGCCCCCGGCCGGCGATGGCTCGATGGCTCCCGCGGACGGCGCGATGCCGGCGCCTGCCAGCCTGACGCTCGGCAAGGGCAAGATCGTGATCGGCGGCGAGACCGCGACCATCAACATGTCGGCCGATGCGGTCGGCAAGCCGATCGCGCTCGCGCCGTCGATCTGGTACGGCGTGAGCGACAAGCTGACCGTCGGCCTCACGCACGACGGCGGCACCACGAAGTTCACGCCGCGCCCCGGCCTCTCGCTGCAGGCGGTGAGCATCCTCGGCGTCTCCGTGCTGGCCGGCAAGGCCGGCGGTATCTGCCTCACCGGTGAAGAGAACGGCTGCGCGAAGGTCTACGACAACGTCAGACTCGACGCGCTGTTCTCCGTGAAGGCCGGCAAGTTCTCGCTCGCCGCGCACCCGGCGCTCGACATCGGCTCGTTCGATCCGTTCTTGCTGTCGCTCCGCATCGGCGCGCTCGGCACGTACGCGGCGAGTGACAAGATCACGATCGCGTTCGATCCGCGCATCAAGATCGGCATCACCGAGCGCGACTTCAACAAGGAGTCGCTCGATGTGCCGGTGTGGGTCTGGTACCACCTGAACGAGAAGATGGGCGTGGCCGTCAACACCGGCATCGCCGGCCCGCTCGACGGCTTCGGTGACGCGTTCGTCGTCCCGGTCGGCCTCAACTTCTCGCACCAGGTCAACGAGAAGCTCGGCGTCGGCGCTGACTTCTCGTTCGTCAACCTGCTCGGCAAGGGCGGCGAGGCGGACTTCCGCGCGCTCGGCCTCCGCGCGTCGTACGCGCTCTAGTCGGTCCTCTCTCGCTTAGCCTGGTCACGGGCACCCGATCGGGTGCCCGTTGTCGTTTCGGCCACGCCGCTGGTTCGCTCAGCGCGGCGCGAACAGCGCCTTCATCAGCTCGATGCGCGACGCCACGCCGAGCTTCCGCATCGCCGACGAGAGGTGGGAGCCCACGGTCGACGGCGACAGCCCGAGCTCGTACGCGATCAGCTTGTTCGACTTGCCGAGCGCCGCGAGCATGACGACGTCGCGCTCGCGCGGACCGAGGGCGCGCGGATCGGTGCAGCCCTGCTCGTTGCGCCGCGCGACGACGTAGCGCCGCCCGCCGCGCTCGAACTGATCGACGAGCGACCAGCGCCCGGCGACGAGCGCCGTCCACATCTCCGTCGCGGCCTCCGGATCCTCGCGCCGCACCCGGCCGCGCGCCTTCTCCTGGCGCACGACTGCCTCGCGCAGCACCTCGCGCACCGGGCGCTCCTTCGCCTCGCCCTCGGCGTGCTCGACCTTGCCGCCCGGCGTCAGCACGACCTCGACGGGTCGCGCTGCTTCCCGCAGCCGCCGCCCGGCCGCGAGGTGCGCCGACACCTTCGCCCACAGCGCCTTGGTGCGCCGCTCGTAGGTGCGCGTCGCCCGCTGGAAGCCGCAGAACACGATGCCCTTGCCGGAGGGCTCGATCGTCCGCAGCGCCACCGAGTCGCTGGCTCCGATCGTGGCCATGTACGATCGGATGTCTGCTCGGTCGAGCGGATTCGGGATGCCGCTCTGGACGCTGCCCTCGCTCAGCGTGCCGAGCGGCTCCGGCATGACCTGGATCGCGTTGACGTCGGCCGGCTCGTAGACCTCGAGCATCTTGGCCACCACGTCGATCTGTTGCCGGGTGAGGTCGAGGGACACCGCGCCCGCGATCCATTCGCGATGGCTCGTCCGGATGTCGTAGTGATACGCGACGATCCCCGCTCCACCCTCGAGCAGCGGCCGCACCGCCGCCATGACGTTGGTCAGCCAGTCCTGGTCGGAGCCCTCGAGCTGGTAGGCGAGCTCGACGACGTCGATCGGGTTCGGCGCCTTCACGGCAGCACCAGGGCGGCGAGCTCCGCGCGCGAGCCGATGCCGAGCTTGCGGTAGATGGCCTGCAGCTGGTTCGCGACGGTCCGCACCGCGCACCGCCGCTGCCTCGCGATCGCCGCGTTCGACAGCCCCCGCGTGACGAGCAGCGCGACCTGCCGCTCCGCCGCGGTCAGCACCTCCAGCGGCGAGCGCGCGTGCGCCACCGGCGCGCTCGCCACCACGAGCCGCTCGCTGCCGACCACCACCTCGAACACCTCGACTCCCTGTTTCGACACGACACCTACCCTATGTGCGTCTGGACGAATTGACCATGGAACGGTCGTGTACTGCACGTGAGTATCGCGTGAATGGCAACGATCGCCTCGCGCTTGCCCGTGCTCGCGCCCGCGCTCGCGCTCGTCGTGGCCGCCAGCTGCTCGCGCGCGAGCCCGGAGGACCGGCCCCAGCGGACGCCGATGGTCGCGAAGACGCATGGGTACCCGAACGGGTACTCCCCGGGCTGCCGAAGCTACACGGCCGCCGCGCTCACCGTCGTGAACGCACTCCTCATCGCACTCGTCCGCGGCCCGGCCTCGGCAGATCACGTCAGAGTGGAGTCGGCATGCCGCTGAGCGTGCAGTGACGTGTTGTGGGCGTGGAGACACGCCGCGTTGCCTTTGGCAACGCCGAAATCCGTGATGGCGCGACGCGCGCAGAGCTAGGCTCGTCGGCGATGCGACTCGCGCTCCTCGCATTGCTCGCCGGCTGTCCCGCATCGCACGCGCCGGGGGACGATCCGAGTCCGGACGGCGGCACGACGTGGACGCCGGCGCTCGGCGCGCACTGGCGCGGTGACCTCGTCGAGTTCCGTGTGGCGTCGACGCGCGCGACGCGCATCGAGCTCGCGATCTACGCGGAGCCGACCGGCGCGACGCCGGTGCTCCAGCGCGTGCTCGAGCGCGAGGGCGACGTGTGGTCGGCGCGCGTCGACGGTGACGAGCTACCGGCGACGATCTACTACGGCTATCGCGTGTGGGGACCGAACTGGCCCTACGACCCGGCGTGGCAGCCCGGGACGGCGACGGGGTGGCTCGCGGACGTCGATCGCGACGGCAACCGGATGAACCCGAACAAGCTCGTGTTCGATCCCTACGCGCTCGAGCTCTCGCACGATCCGACGACGCCCGCGCAGCCGAGCGGCGCGC
>JAEUJX010000427.1 GCA_016794545.1 Myxococcales bacterium | reverse complement strand
GCGCGACGCCGTTCTCGATGAGCGTCGATCGCGCGGGCAACGCGTGGGTGGTCTACACGAGCGGCGAGCTGTTCACGGTCCCGATCACGGCTGTCTGGAGCTGCACGAAGAGCGCGTGGGCCTCGCCGAACGGGCTGAAGGTGTTCGGCATGGGCTTCTCGACCGACACCGCCGGCGGCTCGACCGAGAAGCTCTACATCGGCGGCGGCGCGTCGCAGACCGCGTCGAGCTTCACGATCGCCGCGGTCGACACCACGACGATGACCGCGACCGTGCTCGGCACGCAGCCCGTGCTGCCCGAGATGACCGGCACCGGCGGCGCCGAGCTGTGGGGCTTCATGCCGAACGGCTCCGGCGCGAAGGTCGTGAAGTTCGACAAGACCACCGCCCAGGTCAGCAAGCTCTACGACGAGCCGACGCTCGCGAGCGACGGCGCCGGCTACGCGTTCGCGCACTGGGGCGGGAGCTTCTGGGTGTTCCTCCAGAAGATGACCGAGACGCACACGACCGTGTACGAGGTCGACGGGCAGACCGGTCAGATCAAGTCGACGACGCCCGCGGCAGGCCGCACGATCGTCGGCGCGGGCGTGTCGACCTGCGCACCGACCGTCATCCTCTGAGCGTCACGGGAGCCGCGCCATGGCCTTCTCGACGAGCCCCTGGAGCGCGGCCTCGGCGCATGCCGGCCGCCGGGGGTCCTGGTAGGACGTGCCGATGCCGACGAACGTGTTGCCGCGCGCCGCGCCGACCGAGAACCGCCCGCTCCTCCCGTAGCTCCACCCGCGATCTCCGATCGCGAGCTCCTGGTAGCGCTCCACATCGCTCTCGTACGTCGCCGGATCCTCCATCTGGCGCACGACGTCGAGCGAGTGATACCGCGAGACCTTGAAGTTGAACGTCGCCGGCGAGTCAGTGCCACGCGGCACCTTGATGATGCGGTTGCAGGTGTAGATCCCCTCGCCGTTCTCGTACGGTGACGCGACGATCGTCGCACCGCGGCCGACGCACGCGGCATCGATGTCGGCCGCGGTCAGCAGGCGATCGCACGCGATCGCCGCGGCGCTCGCCGGAGCTTGCGCTGGTGCCTTCGCGGGGACCTTCGCGGAGGTGTTCACCGGAGGCTTCGCCGGGGTCTTCGCCGGAGCAGGAGCCTTCGCCGGAGCAGGAGCAGGAGCAGGAGCCTCCGCGTCGGCCGAGGAGCCGCAACCGGTCAGGAGGAACGGGAGGACGAGGAGCGATCGGGTAGCCATCGCACCTACTACGCGCGCCGCGGCGAACCTTCCGCGATCGAGCACCGTTCAGCGTTGCTTCAAGAACACCGGGATGTTCGCGCGCTCGAGAGCGGCCTTCAGATCATCCCAGTCGCCCTGCCGCGCGTCGCCGGTGACGACGACGTCGGCGGTCGCACCGGCGCACGCGGACACGATCGCGTCGCGGGTCGAGGCGACGCCGTCGAGCGTGATGCCGGTCGCCGTGACGCGGATCGCGCAGCGCTTCGGCCCGGCGTCGGCGGGGACACTCGATCCGCTGCCCTCGCCCTTCCCCGCTCCCCCGAGGCCCCAGCCGCGGCCGCACGTGACGAACAGGATCGCGGCGACGATCGCGGCGATGACGAGTCCCCAGATGAGGAGCTTCCGGCGCAGCTGACGGCGATCGAGCTGCCTGGCGACATCCTTCGCGAGCTTCTTGTCGCCGCTCATTGTACGGACCCTCCGGACCCTCCGGACCCTCCGGACCCTCCGGACCCTTCGGACCTCGGCAGCTCCGCCGGATCGACGAGCGACGCGATCGTCTTCTGCTCGCCACAGCGGCCGAGATCGCGGTGGAGGCCCGTGTGGAGCGCGTGCGGCAGATCCGCGAGCGGCGCCGCCGGAGCGATGATCACGAGGTACGCCGCGAGGTCGGGCGCGCCGAGCTGCACGGCGGCGATCCGGCACAGGCGCAGCTCGGTGGAGCGATCGCCGAGGTACGAGAGCGCCACGTCGGGATCGGGGCTGTGCTCGAGCAGCGGCACGTCGAGCGCGAGCCGCTTCGCGCCGGTCTCGAGCGCCGTGACCACGCCCGCCGCCGACACGCGGATCACGAGCGGCGTGCGCGCGGCGAGCTGCGCGTTCACGTCGGCGAGCGCCGCCTTCTGGAGCTGCGCGATCGCGGGCGGCGTCGCCGGTGCGACGGGCCTGGGCGGCGGCGGCGCGGGCGGAGCCACCTTCGCCGCCGCGTTCTCGACGGCAGCCGCACGGATCAGCGCCGCGAAGATGATGATGAACAGGACGTCGAACAACGACGTCAGGTCCGGCTTGCGGTAGCCCTGGCGCCGCGACCTCATGCCGCCGGCTCCTTCTTCGCCCGGCGCTGCGCGTCCCAGGCCTCGAGGTTCTTCTCGGCCGCGTCGACCCACGCGGTGAGCCGCATCGAGAACATCGCCGACAGCACGATGCTGCACGCGAGGCCCGCCACCGTCGTCCACACCTTCAGCGCGAGCGGCGCGAGCAGCTTGGTGATGTCGGTGCCGGTGTACGCGAGCGAGAGGCCGAGCCCGAGCACGGTGCCGAGCAGGCCGAGCTGCCGGAGCAGGTCGACCCAGAACGCGAGCGCCGGCTCGAGCCGGTTCGCGCGCATCTGCCACGTGCGCACCTGCTTCTGCGCCCACGCCGGATCCTTCGCGCCGCGGATCGCCTGCGCCTCGTCGCGGATCGCTTGCGCGTCGAGGGAGGCCGGCGGCCGCACCGCATCGGGATCGTCGGCGACCAGCTCGAAGCCGAGGTAGTCGGTCAGCGCGCGCACCCAGGTGAGCTCGCGCTGGACGTGGAGCCAGCCGGCGAGGAACACCAGCACGATGAACCCGCACAGCAGGATCGTGAGGCCCCAGCCCTGAACGAACGCTTCCATCGCCGAGGCATCGTACCCTGGAACGTGCCGACGGCAGACGGCCGCGCCGGCTGGTACGATCGCCACGATGCGCCGGGTGGTCGTGATCGCGAGCGCCAGCGGCTCCGGGAAGACCACGCTCTCTCGCGCGCTCGCGGCGAAGCTCGACGCTCCCCACATCGAGCTCGACGCGCTCGTTCACGGTCCGAACTGGACCGAGTGCACGGCCGACGAGCTGCGGGCGCTCGTGACGCCGCGACTCGCGGAGCCGAGGTGGGTCATGGACGGCGTGTACTCCGGCAAGCTCGGCACGCTCGTCCTCGACGCCGCCGATACGGTCGTGTGGCTCGATCTCTCGCGCCGCGTCTGGCTCCCGCGCTTACTGTTCCGCACCGCGAAGAGGTGGATCACGCAGGAGCCGCTGTGGAACGGCAACCGCGAGTCGCTGCGCTCCGCGATCCTCGACCCGGACTCGCTGCTCCGCTATGCGTGGCGCATGTATCCCTACCGGCGCGAGACGTGGCCGACCTGGCTCGCGCCGTATCCGGTGATCCGCCTTCGCACACCCGGTGAGGTCGACCGGTTTCTCGCCGGGGTGGGATACGCTGCGGGCCGTGCCGACCTATCGGGGTAGCTGTCACTGCGGTGCGGTGACGTTCGCGTTCGAGGACGAACCGATCACCGCCGGCGTGCGCTGCAACTGCTCGCTGTGCCAGCGCCGCGGCACGGTGATGTCGGACCGGTACTACCCGCGAGGCGCCATCACCATCTCGGGTCTCGAGGCCTGCACGGTCTACATCTGGGGCGATCGGATGATGAATCACTACTTCTGCCGCAGCTGCGGTGTGTTCCCGTTCGCGGGCGTCATCGAGGACGGCCGCGTGCGCGTGAACCTCGGCTGCGTCGACGGGGTCGACCCGGCCGCGCTCGCCATCCGCACGATCGACGGTCGATCGTTCTGAAGAACGTGTCATCGTCGAGCGCATGACCCTTCATCCGGCGCGCGATCGCGTCCAGCTCGGCTCCGCTGCCGAGCTCGCCACCTCGCCCCGCGTCGTCG
>JAEUJX010000425.1 GCA_016794545.1 Myxococcales bacterium | reverse complement strand
AGGCGGTGACGTAGGCATCGAGCTGCTCCACGACGCGACTGGCCGAACGGGTACCGTATGGCAGACCCGTCCGTGTGAAGGCCGTCGAGATCGCCGACCGCACGCTCGGATTCCAGACGTTCGCGAGCCGATCCGACCCGGCCCGACACGGCTCTGGTGCCGACGAGGAAGGCTTCGCAACGTGCCAGACACCGAGCCCCGCCGCGATCGTCGCCGGAAGCGCCACCACGGCGATCCGCCCGGCTCGCCGCGCGGGATCGGCACGCAGTGCGACGAGGAGGTCTTCGACGCTGGCGAAGCGATCGGTGGGCGATGTCGAGAGGGCGCGGCGCAACGCACGGCGCACGTGGGCCGGCACGGGCGATCTCGGTGGCTCGCGCTGCTCGCCTGCGAGCACCGCGCGGCGAAGGTCATCGAAGCCCGCGTCGGAGAACGGGTGCTGGCCGTACAGCGCGAGATACAACGCGGACGCGAACGCGAACTGATCGGCCGCCGGGGTCGCCGTCTCGCCGCGGAACTGCTCGGGCGCCATGTACGCCGGCGTGCCGAGCACGCCGCCGGCCTGGGTGATGGAGGTCGCGCGCGCCTCGCCATCACCGTCACTCCCGACATCCGTCGACTCCCCGAGCCGTGCGAGACCGAAATCCGTCACTCGCACGGTGCCATCGCCGCCGACGAGCACGTTGTCGGGTTTGAAGTCGCGGTGCACGATCCCCGCTCGGTGTGCCGCGGCGAGCCCATTGCCCGCCGCGATGAACGCCGCGAGGATCTCCCGCCACGATCGTGTCTCCGCGACGAGCCAGCGTTGCAGCGTCCGTCCCGCGACGTACTCCATCGCGAGGAAGATGCCGTCGTCGAGCACACCAACGTCGTGCACCGCGACGACGTTCGGATGCGACAGCCGCGCCATCGACTGGCCTTCGCGCAGGAAGCGCTCCGCGAGCGATGTGCGCCGGCGATCCGGGCGCATCAGCTTCAGCGCGACGCGCCGGTCGAGCTGCGGATCATAGGCCGCGTACACGATGCCCATCGCGCCGCGTCCGAGCAGCTCGAGGATCACGTAGCGACCGAGCTTCTCGCCGGCCCGGCGGTTCTGGGCCGCGCTCGACTCCGATGAGCGATCGTCGTCGGGAGCCGTGGCGTCACCTCCCTCGCTCGTATGCAGCTCCTCGGCGGCGGCGGCGACGACGGCCGGGCAGGACGAGCACGTCGAGAGGTGCTGATCGATCGCGTCGCGCAAGGCCCCGGTCAGCGAACGGCGAACATACGCGAGCAGCTCGTCGTCTTTCGGGCAGTCGCTCATCCTGGCGACGCCTTCGTGGCGAACAGGCTCGTCATGCTCATGTCGAGTCCGCTCTGCACGAGCCGGAGCACGCTCTGCAGCTGCGACTGCCCGATGCCGGCGCGCTCGGTCATGAGCTCGACGGTCCTCGCGAGGACGGCCGCTCGAGCCTCGGCCACGCGGCGGCTCGCGGTGGGCTTCGACCAGCCATTCATCGCCGCGAGGGCGCCTAGCCCGAGCCCCTCGCCGTAATGCAGACGCAACAGCGTCCGCAGCGGTGCCGCGAGCTCCTGCACGGCCTCGCGAAAGGACTGCTCGAAGACCGCGCCGTACTGATCCTTGAGCAACGCCGTCTCCGGATCGGTCGCCCCGTCGACGGCCTCGGCGAGCAGCTTGCCGTCGAGCTCCTGCCGCCGCGTGGTGTTGCGCTTCGCGTTGAGGGCCCGCCGCACCGTCGACATGCGCAGCCACGCCCGGAGCGGCCCGCGCCCCGAGTAGTTGGCGAGCCGGGGTCCGGTCTCGTCGCCCACGAGCATGTCGACGAGGAGCTGTGCCCCGAGCTCGTCGGCCGCGCCGCCCTCGCGCAGCACGGTTCGCGCGAACCCCACGAGGGCCGAGGCGTGCTCGTCGCGAAACGCGCGCACGGCCTCGGGCATCCGCGCGACGCAACCGAGGGCGAGGTACAGGTCCTCGGGGTGATCGACCTCCGCGGCGTCGTCGACGGCCTGCTCGAACACGGAGCGCTCGACGGAGAATCCCGGCCAGCGCGCGCGCCCACGATCCCACAGGCCGAGCTTCGCGTCGGACATCAGGTTCACGCTATCACGCGCGCAGGGCGGCCTGGCACGCCCGCGTGTGCGGATGCTGGTCACCGAGCGCGCGGCGCCACGCGGCCAGCGCGCGGCGGAGGAGCGGTTCCGCCTCGCGCTCTCGATCCTGCTCTCGCAGGAGATGCGCGAGATTGTAGCGAACGAGCGCGAGATCCTGGTCGCGCTCCCCGCGCACCCGGAGGAGCATGCGCTCCGCCTCGCGGTAGTGCCGCTCGGCAGGCCGGGCCCGGCCGAGGGCGTGTTCCGCGGCGGCCAGGTTGAGAAGTGTGGATGCGATCTCATAGTGCTCTTGGCCGTACGTCCGCGTGAACCCGCGAATCGCGCGGCGATAGATCGGGATCGATTCCGTCTGGCGCCCCAGCCCGTCGAGGAGGGCGGCGTGCGCGACCTCGTGCGCGAGCCGCTCGGGGTGCGTAGCAGGAAACAGGTCGCGAGCGATCTCGACGGACCTTCGTGCGTGGCGTTCTCCGGTCGCGAAGCGTCCCCGCGCATGATCGAGCCCACCCAGGTTGTGGAAGAGCATCGCGACCTCGGCGGAGCGTGCACCGGTTAGCGTGCGATAGACCGGCAAGGCCCGCAGGTAATGACGCTCCGCCTCGGCGAAGCGCCCCCGAAACTTCGCGATCACGCCGAGCAGGTTGTGCGCCTGTGCGGCGAGCTGACTCGTCTCTCCGTGTACGCGGATGGCTCGGGCGAGGGCCCTGCGTCCGTGTCGCGCCGCGGTGGCCAGCTCGCCGAGCATCTGGAGACAGCTCGCGACGACGAGTCGGGCCTCTACCGCGAGCTCGCTCGCCGCCGGATCACGACGTGCCGCGCGTTCGAGGTCCTCCGCAGCGGGTTGCACCAGCGCGAGCGCCGCCCCTGCGTTGCCCTGCCGTTGCACGACTCGAGCGAGCAGGACCGTGGCGTTGCTCGCGTCCGGGTGCGATGCGCCGAGCACGCGGGCAAGGAGGTTCGCCGCGCGTCGCGCGCGGGCACGCGCGACCGCGAGCTCGCCGAGCTCGAGCGCGGCCGCGGCCGCGCCGTACCATTCGACGCCGCGGTCCCAGAGTGCCTCGCGCCGATCGGTGCGTACCACCGAGCGACCGTACCGCCTAACGGCGGGTCAGGTTGTGGTTGATGGTCTTCAGGCCGCCGGCCTTCACGTTCGTCTTGATGCGGGTCGTGTTGTGGTTGATGGTCTTCAGGCCGCCCGCCTTGACGTTCGTCTTGATGCGGGTCGTGTTGTGGTTGATGGTCTTCAGGCCGCCGGCCTTCACGTTGGTCTTGATGGTGGTCTTCATTGTTTGTCTGCCTTTCGTCCGGTTGGTCGTTCCGGCCTTCATGGGGAAGACCCGCAACTCGGCCCCCGTTTCATGAAAATCGACAGCGACTTTCCGTTAGGGTGAAACCCAGTGGCCCGCGCGTTCGCCCTTACCACCCGTGCCCTGGCGGCCGACCGTCCGCAGGGTGGCCGCGTCGCTATCCTCGTGATATCCCTCGCCTCGATCGCCTGGGTCGCCTGGATGGTCCTGGCGCGGGTGCCCATTCACGAGACGAGCGTCCAGGGGCGACTCGAGGTCCTGCCCCCTCCGAGCCAGGTCGATACGCCGATCGCCGGCCGCATTCGCACCGCACTGCTCGACGTCGGCCGGACGGTCGCAGCGGGCGACGTGCTCCTCGAGCTCGAGTCCGACGTGCCGCGCGCTCAGCTCGAACGCGCCCGCCATCAGCTCGCCGCTCTCGGCCCCGAGCTCGTCGCGCTCGAGAAGGAGATCGAAGCCGATGCGACCGGCGTGAGCGCGGGCGATGTCGCCGGCCGCGCCGCCATACGCGAGCAATTGGCGAAGGTTCGCGCGGCCGAGGCCGAGATCGATCACGCCGCCGCGGAGCTCGCGCGCCTCGAGAAGCTCGGGCAAGCCGGCGTGAGCTCCACGGCCGAGGTGGATGCGGCGCGTGCAGAGCTCGCTCGCAAGCGATCGGCCCGCGAGACGCTGGGGCACTCCGCAGATGCTCTCGTGGCGGCAGAGCGCGAACGCGATGCGGGCCGGCGCGCACGCGCGTCGGAGCTGCAGCGGCAGAAGGCGGTGATCGAAGGCTCCCTCGCAGCCGCTCGCGCGGAGGTCGCTCGCCTGGAGCTGGAGGTCGCGCAACACACCGTGCGCGCGCCGGTCGCGGGAGAGCTCGGCGCCGTGGCGCGCGTTCAACCCGGCGCCATGGTCGCCATCGGCACGCGGATCGCGACCGTCGTCCCCCAGGGAACGCTGCGTGTCGTGGCCGAGTATCCGCCGCGCTCGATCGGTCGGCTCGCCGTCGGACAGGCGGCCACGGTCAAGCTCGATGGCTTCCCGTGGACTCGCTACGGAACGGTCGCGGCGAGCGTGACGCGCGTGGCGAGCGAAGTACGCGACGGCACGATCCGCGTCGAGCTCGCTCTCGCTCCCGGCGCGACCTTGCCGCTCGTCCATGGCATGACGGGGACCGTCGAGATCGAAGTCGAAGCGATGAGCCCCATGGCTCTGGTCCTGCGCTCCCTCGTCGATCGAACACCGGGCGCGCCATGAAGCGCATCATCCCCGAGGTCATCCAGACGTCCGCGATGGATTGCGGACCGGCGTGCCTCGCATCGCTGCTCGGCGGATTCGGTGTCACCGCGAGCTACGAGCGCCTGCGCGAAGCCTGTCGTACCGACGTCGATGGCACGTCGATCGACACGATCGAGGAGGCCGCGATCCAGCTCGGCCTCGGCGCCGAGCAGAACCTCGTACCCGCCGACGAGGTCGTGCGTGCCGAGGCTGCGGCGCTACCCGCGATCGTGATCGTGCGCGAGCCGAGCGGGAGCAATCACTTCATCGTGGTGTGGAGCCGGCGCGGCTCTCGGCTGCAGGTCATGGACCCCGCGGTCGGCCGCCGCTGGCTGACGGCGCCGCAGCTCGTGTCCGATCTGTACGTCCACACGATGGATCTACCCGCAGCGGTGTGGCGCGGGTGGATGGACAACGACGAGCGCACGGCACCCCTGCGGGCCCGGCTGCGCGAGCTCGCCATCGCCGATGGCGCGCAGCGTGTCGACCGCGCCCTCGCCGACCCGACCTGGCGGAGCATCGCCACCCTCGATGCCGCCGCCCGCTTCGTGCAGCAGCTCGTCGATGCGGCGGCGATCGGCACGCGCGAGACCACGGCACTCCTCGATGCCGTGATCGCAGCCCCCTCCGCCAT
>JAEUJX010000420.1 GCA_016794545.1 Myxococcales bacterium | reverse complement strand
GATCGCCTCGGCGCGTGCTTCCACGGGTTCACGCCGACCGGATCGATCCGCGCGATGCTCGAGATCGACGACAGCGGGATGTTGCGTACCGCCCGTGTCGGCGGGCTCGGCGATCGCGAGGTCGAGGCGTGCCTGCGGCGGGCGCTCGCGGGCCTCGTCGTGCCGAGCCCGTCGCTCCAGCCGGCGGAGCTCTCGTGCGATCTCGCGCGCGGCGACGCGCAGCGCTGGCGCGTCGATCCGGCCGACTACGCGGTGATCCGCGCGACCCGCGCCGGCGTGGCGCACGGCACGCAGACGCTCGCGCCGAGTGCCTCCGAGCCCGAGCCGCTGCCGGGCGGGAGGACGTACCTCGTGGTGCTCGACGCCGACACGCCGGGGACGGTGCTCGAGCTCGCGCTCGCGTGGGCGTTCGACGGCGATGCGACCCTGCTCGCGGTCGCGGACGCGAAGGGCGGCCCGCCGGCGGTGATCGGCGTCGGCCGCTCGACGTACGCGCTCGGCGAGGCGCACGATTCACCCGGCGCGCAGGAGGTCTCACTCGAGCTCTACGGGGACGTGATCGCCGCGTGTGTCGCCGGCGATGCCGACACGGTGCCGGTCGCCGAGGCGGCGAGGCTCGCGCAGCGGCTGGCCGCGGCGTGCCGGAGGCGGGCCTGTGCGGGCACGGTCACGGTGGCGGTCGAGGGCGGGGCGGCCGCCGCGCAGCTCCCGCCGGTCCTCGATGCCCTGCGGCGGGCCGGGTTCGCGCGAGTCCTGATCGGCGCCGGGCTTGGGTGCGCCCGGACCCAGGGCCGCGGGCCAAGAGGCTGATCTCGCGTGCGCGGAGGTCGGCACGAAAGCTGATAGAACGACGCGGCGGAGGTTCCCACCATGATTCGCGCTTCGATCCTGTTCATCGCCCTCGCGTCGCTCGCGGCCACCGGTTGCTCGAAGAAGAAGGAGGGCGGCGGCGGGTCCGAGTCGGCCGGCCCGACCAAGCTGCCCAAGCTCGGGCTCGTCATCAACGTCCCGGGCGAGGTCGAGGTCGGCGACGCGGTGATGGGGACGGGCCACATGCTGACCGGCGCGGAGGTCGGCGCGATGTCGGTCGAGGTCGCCGAGAAGCCGCAGACGCTCGAGGAGGCGAAGTCCGACGCGGACATGTACTCGCCGAAGAACGTCAAGGCCGACAAGCTCGCCGACGGCTGGTCGCTCACGTTCGACAACACCGGCGGCGCCGGCGCGAACTACTTCGTCGAGGTCCGCCGCGAGATCGACGGCAAGGCCTACAAGTGCACGACCACCCAGGGTGACAAGGATCGCGCGGCGGCCGTGCTCGCCGCCTGCAAGACGCTCAAGAAGGGCTAGGTCGGGGTGAGCGTGCGAGGGCCTCAAGTGTGGTAAACGCGGCGCGTGCCGCAGCTCCCCCGTGACCAGCTCCTCCCGCTGCAGGAAGTGGCAGCGCGCATCCTCGAGACCAAGAACCTCGAGTCCGAGCCATCCGCGCTCGCGCGCGAGCTGCTCGTCGGATTTCACGACGTGTGCCTGCGCCACGGGCAGGACGGTCTGCTCGCGGAGCTCGATCTGACCGACGACGCCGACGCCGCCGAGCACCCGGACCTGCGGGCCGCGCTCGCGACCAGGCTGTCGAACAAGGCGGAGTTCGATCCGCGCGGACCGCGCAACGCCAAGCCGGCGCAGCTCGCGCTGTGCGTGGTCAACGCGCTCGGCGTGGAGCTCGTCGATCCGCCGGCGCGCACGATCACCCTGTCGGGCGCCGTACGCTCCGAGGTCGCCGCCGCGCTCGCGCGCGCGATCGAGCCGGCGTTCGCGGTCCCGAAGCTGCGCGACGACATCGTCGCGGCGGCGCGCCCGCGCGTCCCCGAGGAGCACCACGTCGGCTTCGAGAAGCTGGTCGCCCAGCTCGACGACACCGGGGCGCGGTTCGTCAAGCAGCCGAAGGTGTCGCTCGACATCGTGCAGGCCACGCAGCAGCTGCTCGGCGACGCGCGCCACGCCGTGATCGAGCGCGCGCTGAATCCCGCGATCGATCGCGCGAAGGAGATCATCGCGCGCACCAGCCCCGAGGCCGCGGAGCGGATCGATCAGCCGATCACGCGCGAGCGCACGCCGCGCCAGGTGGCGATCCACCGCGTCGTCGATCCGCGCGCCTCGAAGGTCGGGGCGCACGTCGTCCACGCCGTCCTCGGGGCGCTCGGCGAGCTTGCGCAGATCGCGTGGCAGGCCGAGGAGAAGGCGACGCGCCCGTACGCGGCGAGCCAGGCGTTCGCGGTCGGCGAGCTGATCGAGCACCCGAAGTTCGGCAAGGGGACCGTCGTCGCGATCAGCATCGGCAAGATGGACGTCGAGTTCGAGCACGGCAAGGCCACGCTCGTTCAGAAGAAGTAGTGCGATCCGTCAATCGGCGGGCGCGGTGTAGTGCGCGAGCTCCATCACGAGCCGGCCGAACACCGGGAGCTCGGCCTCGAACCGGAGCGGGACGCGGGCGACGTCGTCGGAGACCCAGCCGGTGAACGCGACCTTCTCGTCGGCCTCGGCGACGCCTTCGTACCGGACCGCGGGCTCGCCGGCGGAGACCAGGAAGCCGTGCCCCGCGTCGCGCAGCGCGAGCGGGAAGCAGGCGTGGCCGAAGCACACGACCATCCGGGCGGCTTGCCCGGGCTGCGAGCGCCACGCGCGCAGCGCGCCGATCGCGGCGTGGACGTCGAGCGCGCCGGGCTCGGTGGCGTCGGTCTCGTGGTGCTGCTCGCCCGCCAAGGACGACCACAGCTCCTCGCGCGACAGGATCACGCCGCCGCGGGTGACATCGAGCGTGGTGGTCTGCTCCCAGGTCAGGTCGGCGAGCAGCGCGACCATGCCGGTCGACTGGCCGCGCGACCTCACGATCAACGCCTGCTGGCCCTCGACCCAGCCGGGCGTGCCGACCGCCGTGACCACGCGGCCGACCGGGAGCCCGCGCAGCTCCGCCGCGTACTCGAAGCTCTCGCCGGGGACGGTGAACGCGTGCCGCAGCTCGATCTCGGGCGGCGGACCATCGGGAGCGCGGGGCACGTGGGCGCCGCAGCCCGCACCCACGACGACCATGACCAGCGCGCGTCCCACGAGTACCAGTGTCCTGGAACGCGCGTGGGTTGCACCGGATCTGCGCTGACCCGGTGAGAGGTCCGGTCGCGGGCGCCGCGATCCGGATCCCGGACGGTGTTATGAGAGGCGCGATGACTCGACGGCGGCGAGCACTCCTCGCTGGGGTGGCGGTCCTGGCCCTCACCGCGGCGATGGCCCCGTGGAACCCGACCGAGGGGTGCGGGGAGCCCTCGCGCACGCCGCCGATCATCGCGTTCGAGCTGGCCACGGACCGCGCCGACCTGGCCGCCGTGTTCGGACCACCGGGGGCGTGTCGCGAGGCGCTCGTCCGGAGCTTCCAGATCGTCGACGGGATCGACTACGCGTTCATGATCGCGTACGGCGCGATGCTGGCGTTCGCGCTCGCGGCGCTCGGGGCGCGGCGCTGGACGATCGCGGTCGCGGTGGCCGCGCCGATCGCGGACGCGATCGAGAACCTCGCGCTGTTCTCGATCGACGTCGACGCACCGGGCGGCTGGCTGCCCGTGCTGATGGTCGCGGCGCGCGCGAAGTTCGTGCTGCTCGGGATCGCGTCGTGCGCGATCGCCGTGCACACGTGGCGCCACGAGCCCGGCCGGGCGCGCTGGCTCGCGCTCGCGCACGCGCCGGCTCTGCCGCTCGCCCTCGCGGGCGTCGCCGTGCCGGCCGCCGCTCCCCTGCTCACGCCTACGTTCGCGGCGAGCTGGCTGGCCGTGGTCGTGTGGGCGGCGCTCCGCGAGCGCCGCGCCTGATCAGTCCCTGCGGTACATCGTCACGACGCAGGCGCCACCGAGCCCCAGGTTGTGCTGGAGCGCGACCTTCGCGCCCTCGACCTGGCGGGCCTCCGCCTGGCCGCGGAGGTGCCACACGAGCTCGGTGCACTGGGCGAGGCCCGTCGCGCCGAGCGGGTGGCCCTTGGAGAGCAGGCCGCCCGACGGGTTCGTCACGAACTTGCCGCCGTACGTGTTGTCACCGTCCCAGATGAACTTCTCGGCCTCGCCTTCCTTGCACAGGCCGAGCGCCTCGTAGGTGAGGAGCTCGTTCGCCGTGAAGCAGTCGTGCAGCTCGACGACCTGCACGTCCTTCGGGCCGAGGCCGGCCTGCTCGTACACCTTCGCGGCGCACGCCTTGGCCATGTCGTAGCCGACCATCTTGATCATCGAGTGCTCCTCGAAGGTCGACGGATAGTCGGTCGTCATCGCCTGCGCCGCGATGTACACGGGCTTCGAGATGTTGTGCTTCGCCGCGAACTCGTCGGAGCACAGGATCGCCGCGGCCGCGCCGCAGGTCGGCGGGCAGCACTGGTAGCGGGTCAGCGGATCGAACACCTCGGGCGAGGCCATGATCTCCTCGACGGAGAGCACGTCCTTGAACAGCGCGTACGGGTTCTTGTTCGCGTGCTTGCGCGCCTTCTCGGAGATCTTCGCGAAGGTCTCCTTCTTGGTGCCGTACTTCCAGCGGTACTCGCGGCCGGCGCCGCCGAACATCTGCGCGGCGGGCGGCGCGGAGTTGAAGCCCTGCTCCTCGTTCATCACGTTGACGAACTTGTCGAGCGGGTTCGCGCGGTCGGTCCACTTCGCCTGGAGCGCACCGGCCTCCATCTGCTCGAAGCCGACGACGAGCACGCACTCGGCCATGCCGCCGGCGATCGCCTGCGTGCCGAGCATCAGCGCCGAGCTGCCGGTCGAGCAGTTGTTGTTGACGTTGAACACCGGGATGCCGGTCTGGCCGAGCTGGTAGATCGCGCGCTGGCCGCACGTCGAGTCGCCGTACACGTAGCCGGCGTACGCCTGCTGGACCTCGGTGAACTTGATGTTCGCGTCGGCGAGCGCGGCCTCTCCGGCCTTGCGCGCCATCACGTGATACTCCTCGCTCTTGCCGGGCTTGGCGAAGGGAACCATTCCGACGCCGATGACATTTACTTTGCGGGCCATGGTGCTTCTCCTTCGTCCTTAGATCAGAGCCTTGAGGAAGCCGAGCCGGTGAGCGACGGCAACATCGCCGTCGACCTTCAGCTGGCCGTGCTGGTACAGGGACTTCGCGGTCGCCTTGCCGCTGGACAGGGACGCCAGGTCGGCGCTGCTGATCGTCAGCGTCGCGTCGACCTTGTTCGCGTCGGCGCCGCCGAGCGCGAACACCTGCGCGGAGCCGTCGATGACGAGCTTGAGCGTCGCGCGGACCTCGCTCGCGAGGCCCGGGTTCTCCGCGAGGCGCTTGGTCAGCGCCGCGAAGATCTTCGGCGCCTGGCTCTCCGCCGTCGGAGCTGCCGCGGCCGGAGCCGCGCCGCCCGCGGCCGGAGCCGCCGCTGCACCACCGCCGGCGCCGCGGCGCTTCGCCACGACCTCGACCGCCTTGCTCGGATCGAGCTTGGACAGGAAGTTCAGCTTCTGCGACGCCATC
>JAEUJX010000361.1 GCA_016794545.1 Myxococcales bacterium | reverse complement strand
GCGCCCGCCCGGTCGACACCAGGTGGACGCCGCCGGCCGCGGGCCGGAGGATCGTCGCGAGCTCGGTCTGCCAGTCCATCGGCGGACTCTACTCGATCAGACGACGGCGACGACTAGACGATCTTGGACGGAGTGACGGCGGTCGTCGCCCAGACGACCGGCAGGCTCGCCGAAACCGCTCAGACGTTCGCGTCGGCCTCGGCGGGCGGCGCGTCGCTGTCGCCGTCGCCGTTCTTCTTCCGTCCGAGGACCTTCACGGCGATGAAGATCGCGAGGCCGCTCAGGATGATGATCAACCCCGGCGGGATCGTCATCGTGAACGGCACGCTCAGCTTGCCGTCGACGGCGAGCTCCTTCGCCTGATCCTCCGTCAGCTCCCACACCGTGGTGTTGTGGAACACGACGAACTTCTTGTCCCAGCGCCAGATGTCGAGCCAGAACAGGCCGAACCGGCTGTACATCATTCCGATCTTCGCTCCGACGGCGGTGTTCGACTCGATGTCGGCCTTGAGCTCCGGCTTGATGTCGGCGACCTCGACGACGTCCTCGCCGGTGTTGATGAGGAAGATCTTGGCTTCCGCCGTCGGCATCTTCACCAGGAACACGGCGAGCACGACCAGCACCCCGAAGATGAGCTTCATGGTTCCATCGTATCAGCGATTCAGATCGAGTTGCGGTCGATCGCGGTGCGCGCCTGTTCGGCGAGCAGCCGAACACCGAAGATCATCTGTGCAAAGCGTGCGTCCGTCGTCAGGCCCTTCGCGAACCGGTAGTAGATCTGCTGCGCGATGACAGCAGTCTTCAGCAGGCCGAACGAATAATAGAAGACGAGCGACTCCACCTTGCGTCCGGAGCGCTCGAGGTAGCGCCGCGCGACCTCCTCGCGCGTCATCATCCCCGGGCGCGCCGTCGGCCCGAACGGGAGCTGGTGGTACGCCGGTGGGTCGCTCGCCTGCGCCCAGTAGGACAGGGACGTACCGAGGTCCATCAGCGGATCGCCGATGGTCGTCATCTCCCAGTCGAGCACGCCCGTGATCGTCTCGAGTGACGGATCGAAGATCACGTTGTCGAACTTGAAGTCGTTGTGGATCAGCGAGGGCGCGCCTTCCGCGGGCAGGTGCGAGGCGAGCCACGCCGCGACCTCGGTGATCGCCGGGATGTCGTCGGTCTGGGAGTTGGTGTAGCGCTCGGTCCAGCCGGAGACCTGCCGCTGGATGTAGCCGGCCGGCTTGCCGAAGTCGGCGAGCCCGGCGGCGGCGTAGTCGACCGCGTGCAGATCCACGAGCGCGTCGACCAGGAGCTCGCACACGCGGCGCACGCGCACGTGATCCGCCGCGAGCTCCGCCGGCAGGTCCTTGCGGAGGATCACGCCGCGCCGCCGCTCCATCAGGTAGAACGGCGCGCCGAGGACGTCGCCGGTCGGCTCGTACGCGATCACCTTCGGCGCGCGGTGGTAGACCGGCGCGAGCGCGGAGAGCACCTTCACCTCGCGCCCCATGTCGTGCGCGGACTTCACCTTGCTGCCGAACGGCGGGCGCCGCAGCACGTACTCCTTGTCGCCATGGCGCACGAGGTACGTGAGGTTCGAGTGCCCGCCGGGGAACTGCTGGACCGAGACCACGCCCTGCACGCCGAGGTCGTTCCACAGGTACATGGCGAGGCGCTTCTCGTCGAGCTCCTCGCCCTGGCGCACCGTGCGGGGCTGATCCTCGACGAGCCCACTCATCGCCCGTACCTCGCCAGGATCCGCTTGGCGACGACCATCTTGTGGACCTCGTCGGGACCGTCATAGATCCGCGCGCCGCGCTCGTGCACGTAGTAGTGCGCGAGGATCGTGTCGCTCGTGATGCCGAGCGCGCCGTGCAGCTGGATCGCGCGATCGATCAGCCGCATCATGACGTCCGCGACGTAGAACTTGATCGTCGAGACCTCGTCGCGGGCGCGGTCGAAGCCCTTGTTCTCGATCGTCCACGCCGCGTGCAGCACCATCAGGCGCGAGGCGTTGATCTCCGCGCGCGCCTCGGCGACCCAGGCCTGCGCGATCTGGCGCGTCGCGAGCGTCTTGTCGTCGGCGATCTTCCGGCGCGTGATGTGCGCGCACATCGTGTCGAACACGCGCTCGCAGATGCCGATCCACCGCATGCAGTGATGGATGCGGCCGGGGCCGAGGCGCTCCTGCGCGATCAGGAAGCCGGCGCCCTCGGGGCCGAGGCGGTTGGTCTGCGGCACGCGCACGCCGCGGTACCAGATCTCGCCGTGCGAGCCGTAGCCCTCGCCGGGGTCGCCCATGATCTTGATGTTGCGCACGAGCTCGAAGCCCGGCGTGCTCGTCGGCACGATGATCATCGACGCGCGCGCGTGCGTGGACGCCTCGGGGTTCGTCACCGCCATCACGATCGCGAACGCCGCGCCATCGGCCGCGGTGGTGAACCACTTGTGGCCATCGATCACGTAGTCGCTGCCCTCCTTGCGCGCGGTGCACGACAGCATCGTCGGGTTCGAGCCCGGGTTCTCCGGCTCTGTCATCGAGAAGCACGAGCGGAGCTCGCCCGCAGCGAGCGGCGCGAGCCACTGCTGCTTCTGCTCGGCGGTGCCGTACTTGTGGAGGATCTCGAGGTTGCCCGCGTCGGGGGCCTGGCAGCCGAACACGTAGTGACCGAGCGGCGAGCGACCGAGGCGCTCGCTCACGAGGCCGTGCTCGACGAGCGTCAGCCCGAGCCCGCCGATGTCCTTCGGCGCGCTCGGCGCCCACATCCCGGCGGCCTTCACCTGCGCGCGCAGCTTGTCGAGGGTGGCCGCGGCGCCGGTGAAGCCCTTCTCGAACACCTCGGCTTCGGCGGGGAGCACGTGATCGGCGACGAACGACTCGATCTTCTCGAGCAAGGGGCGGACGGAGGCGGGCGGATCGAAGTCCATGGGCGAGTCCTATCGTTCGGTGTGCAGCTCGTCGGGCAGGTGGCCAGTGACGTTGAACGAGACGAGCGAGACCTGTTCGGGCGCCCACGCGGCGTGGCGCGCGAAGTCCTGCGTGCGAAAGCGCAGCTCGGTGACCGAGGCGTTGCGGATCACGATGCTCGTGCGGACCATGCGCGCCTCGGGGATCCCGAACGTCAGCCCGACGGCGACCCCGATCGGACCCGCCGACGTGACGCACGCGATCCGGGCTCCCGAGCTCGCCGACGCGAGCACGCGAGTGAGGCCTTCGCGCACGCGTGCGACGAAGGCGCTCACGCGCTCGACGCCATCGACCCACCATTCGTCGCTGGCCCACTTCGCGAGGATCGTGTGGAACGCCTCGTCGAGCAGCCGCGGCGTCGGCGCGGTCGTGAGCTGGGCGAACTTCGCGTCCTCCGCCACCAGGCGCGGCACCAGGTGCTGGAGCATCTCGAACGCGGGGTACTCGGCGAGCTCGAGCAGCGTGTGGCGCGCGGGCAGGGTGGCGCCGGCTCCCGCCGCCTCCTCGAGGGCGAGGTCCGCGGTCTGGACCTGCCGGCGAAGTGGGCCGGAGTACAGCGCGTCGAGCTTGCGGCCGGCGAGCCAGCGGCCGACGGCACGGGCCTGGACCCGGCCGCGCTCCGACAGCTTGTCGTAGTCGGTCTCGCCGTAGGAGGCCTGGCCGTGGCGGATCAGGTAGAGCGTGCCCACGCAGCCGACATCGTACTACTGGGGACAATCGAGGACGGGTCAACCGACCCCATCTGCACACACACATGGGCACCTGACCTCGGATTCCGCGAGGGAGCGTTGGCACGCCGCTTGGTAGGATTAGTGCCATGAAGCTCGCCCGGGTCCTCGCGCTGTGCCTGCTGGTCGCCTGCGGCCCGTCCGCCGGCGGGGGCGGCGATGACATCGACACCGGGGAGGACGCCGACGGCGACACCATCTCGGACACCGACGAGGGGGCCGCGAGCGCGGTCGACAGCGACAAGGATGGCACTCCCGACGCCCAGGACGACGACAGCGACGGCGACGGCATCCCCGACTACCGCGAGGCCGGCGACGCCGACCCGGACTCCGATCCGGTCGACAGCGATGGCGACGGGATCCCGGACTTCCGCGACACCGACAGCGACGCGAACGGCCGTCCGGATGGCGTGGATGGCGTCGACGACACCGACGGCGACACGCAGCCCGACTTCGCGGACCAGGACGACGACGGCGACAACATCTTCGACCTCGACGAGATCGGTCCGAACGCCGCGCAGGCGCTCGACACCGACAACGACGGGACGCCCGACTTCCGCGACACCGACAGCGACGACGACACGATCCTCGACATCGACGAGACGAAGGCGGACTACGACAGCGACAGCGCGCCGAACTTCCAGGATCTCGACAGCGACGGTGACTGCGTCGAGGACCGGCTCGAGAAGCGCGGGGCGACGCCGGCGGACACCGACATGGACGGCCGCTACGACTTCCTCGATCGCGACAGCGACGACGACGGCGTGCTCGATGTCACCGAGGACGCCAACTGCAACGGCGGCCGCGACGGCAACGAGTCCGATCCGACGAAGGGCGACACCGACAACGACGGCGTCAGCGACCTGATCGAGGTCGCCGCCGGCACGAACCCGAACAACCCGGCGTCGAACCCGCAAGCGAACGGTGACTTCGTGTTCGTCGAGCCCTACCAGAAGCCGCAGATGCCGCTCGAGTCGAACCTCGACTTCTCGACGAAGCTGCAGGCGGTCGACCTGTACGTGCTGCTCGATCGCTCGGGCTCGATGTCGCAGGAGATCGCGAGCGTCAAGGCGAACCTCGCCTCGGTCGTGTCCGGCTTGACGTGCCCGCCGGGCGTGACCACGAACTGCATCCCCGACCTCCAGGCCGGCGCCGGCACGATCGGCTACCAGGACTCGGGCGCGGCCGCGTTCCAGAACTGGGTCGACATCCAGGCCAATCCGAACTTCGCGGGCGTGCCGATCACGGAGCCCTCGAGCTCGGGCTTTAACGAGCCACTGCTCTACGCCGCGTACGCCGCGGTCACCGGTGCGGGCGGCGGCAGCTACGGCATGGGCTCGGTGCCCGCGCGCACGAACTGCGGTGCGGGCCGGTTCGGCTATCCGTGCTTCCGCTCGAACGCGCTGCCGGTGGTGCTGCTCGCCACCGACGAGCAGCCGATCAGCGCCGGTCAGACGTACAAGAACCCGGCGTGGGCGAGCATCGTGCGGCCCGCGTTCGTCGCCGCGAAGGCCCGGCTCGTCGGGATCCTCGGCTCCGACTTCGGCGCGGCGACCGACACCGACCTCCGCCAGATGGCGACCGACACCGGCGCGGTCGACGCACTGAACGGCAACGCGCCGCTGGTGTTCGACGGCGCTGGTGCGAACGCGGCGAACGCGATCCGGACCGGCATCCTCCGCCTCGCGAACGGCCTGCCGCTCGACATCAACGCGGTCACCGCCGATGACCCGAGTGACCAGGTCAACGCGGTCGCCTCGTTCATCGACCACATCCAGACGCTCCAGCTCGGCACGGCGCAGTGCGCGAACGGCCTGACCGACACCGACACCAACGGCGACACGTACAAGGACAAGTTTCTCCAGGTCCGCACCGGCACGCCGGTGTGCTGGAAGGTCGTGTCGAAGCCGAACACCACGGTGCCGGCGACGACCTCGCCGCAGCTGTTCAAGGCGACGGTGACGGTCTACGGCGACGGCATCACGCAGCTCGACCAGCGCGACGTGTACTTCCTCGTCCCGCCCGCGAACCCCGACGGTCCGATCCAGTAGCCTCAGAGCTGGTTGCAGACCGGCGACGTCGCCGAGATCACGCTGAAGTTCGTCGTCCTCGACGTGAGCCCGGTGCCGCTGACGGTCATCGACGCCGTACCCGCGGAGACGCCGCCGATGTCGACGTACTGATAGGCACCGAAGTTCACGGCGTCGAACGTCAGCTGCGTCGGGGTCGCGGTGATGCGTGAAGTCGTCGAGATGTTCAGCGTGAGCGAGCTCAGCGGGCGACCGAGCAGTCTCACCCCGACCGTCGTGCCGTCGAAGATGCAGAAGGACGAGGCCGGATTGTCGATCGCGTCGATGATGCCGGGCTCGCGCACCGTGATGTCCACGGTCCCCGTGGTGAGGCCCGTCGAGGTCAGCCGGATCTGCGCCGAGTTGTAGTTGAAGTCCGGGTCGGCCACGGTGGTCACCGTCACGGGCTGGGCGGTGGCGTAGTTCGTCGGCGTGAACGTCAGCGACGTGACGTTCGGCGCCGCGACGGCGGAGTTCGTCGACGACACGGTCACGGTGACGTTCGCGACGGGCTGCCACCGCAGGCTGACGTTGATCGTGGAGCTCCCACCCTCCGAGATCGTCGCCGTGGTCGGGGTGTACACGAGCGCCTGGATGTCGTCATCGGTCACGTTCACGGTGACCGAGGTCCCCGAGACTCCGGGCGCGGTCAGGCTCAGCAGCACGACCTCGTTTCCGACATCGACATCGTCCACGCCGCTGACGGTGAAGAACTGATCGGTCCCGAAGTTGGTCGTCGTGAAGCTGAGCGTCGTCGTCGACAGCGAGACGGCGCCTGGGTCGGGGTTCGAGATCGTCACGGTGACCGGGCCCGGCGGCATCGCGGTCAGGTGCACGCCGATCGTGCGGTTACCGAGCTCGCCGATGTTCGTGTTGGTCAGGGTCGTCGCGATCGAGAGCACGTCGTTGTCGTTGACCGTGATCGACGAGGTCTTCGTCGTGAGGCCCGTGCTCGTCGCGGTGACCGTCGCGTTCGCGCCGATGACATCCGCGTCCTCGACGCCAAACACCGAGACGGGCTGATAGACGTTCCAGTTGGAGGTCGTGAACGTCAGCGTGCCCGTGGACACCGTCGCGACGGCCACGTTGCTCGACATCAGGTTGACCGTCGTCGCGGCGGACGGCTGCGCGGTCAGCCGGACCTGGAGCACGCCGCTGGTGCCCTCGAGCACGGTCAGGGCGGTGGGCGTCAGGTCGATGCCGAGCGTGTCGTTGTCGTTCACCGTGACGGTGATGCTCGCCGACGTCGCGCCGGTCAGCGTGAGCGCGACGTTCGTCATGCCCGGGGCGACGTCGTCGTCCTCGGTGCCGGTGATCGTGATCGCCTGCGGCGTCGCGTAGTTCGACGGCGTGAACGTCAGCGTCGCCGGCGTGACGCCCGCGACCGCGGGCAAGGCCGAGGCGACGTTGACGACGACGGGCGCGCCGGGCTGATAGGCGAGCGTCACGCCGACGTTCGTGCTCCCGCCCTCGGCGACCGTCGCGGTGGCCGAGGCGACCTGGATGGCCTGCATGTCATCGTCGGTCACGGTCGCCGTCACGTTCGAGACCGGGATGCCGGGCGACGACGCACTGATCGTCACGGTCTCGTTGCCGACGTCGAGATCGGCGACGCCGGTCACGGTCACGGTCTGGGCCATGCCGTAGTTCGCGGTGGTGAACGTCAGCATCGCCGGTGACACGGTCGCCGCGCCCGGGTCGGAGCTCGCGAGCGTGACCGTGGTGTTTCCGCTCGGCTGTGCGCCGAGGCGGACGGTGAAGGTGGCGGTCCCGGCCTCGCCGAGCGTCACGGCCCCCGTGCTGGTGACGAGGGTCTGTAGCTCGTCGTCGTTGACGTTGACCGTCGCGGTCTTCATCGTGAGCCCGGTGCTGGTCGCGGTGATGGTCACGGTCTCGTCGCCCGCGTCGAGGTCGTCGACCACGGTGACGGTGATCGGCTGGTACGTCGCGTAGTTCGATGTCGTGAACGTAAGGGACGCCGGCGAGATCGTGACCGCGCCCGTGTCGCTCGAGGCGAGCATCACGGTGGTCGTCGCGGGCGGCATCGCGGTGAGCCGGACCTGGATCGTGCCGGTCGCGCCGCCCTCGTTCAGTGCGAGCGTGGTGGGACTGAGGTCGATGTTGAGCGAGTCGTCGTCGGTGACGTTGACCATGATCGCCGCCGCGGTGGCGCCGCCCGATGTCAGCGAGATCATCGTGGTCGCGGCGATGGCATCGGCATCCTGCGTGCCGGTGATCGTGATGTTCTGCGGCACGTTGTAATTCGCGGGCGTGAACGACAGCGTCGCGGGGGCGACGGTCGCCGCCGCGCCGTTCATCGAGGCGACGGTGACGTCGACGTTGCCCGTCGGGATGAACGCGAGCGTCACGCCGACCGTGGTGGTGGAGCCTTCGGTGACGTTCACGGTCGCGTTCGCGGCGACGATCGCCTGGGTGTCGTCATCGGTCGAGTCGACCGGGATCGAGACCGTCGGGATGCCCGAGGCCGCGAGCGTCAGCGTGGTGCTGGACGCGATGAGATCGACATCGTGCACGGCGGTCACGGTGACCGGCTGGAACGTGTTGTAGTTCGCGGCGGTGAACGTCAGCGAGCTCGGGCTGGCAGTCGCGACGGCGGAGCTGCCCGTCCCGACCGTCACCCGGGTGTCCGCGGTGGGCTGGGCGGTGAGCCGCACCATCAGCGTCATCGTGGAGCCCTCGTCCAGCGTCAGCATGGGACTGCTGGTCTCGAGCGCGAGCGTGTCGTCCTCCGAGACGTCGATCGTGATGTCCTTCGTCAGGCCGAGCGCGGTCGAATCGATCCGCAGGGTGGTGAGATCGGGCTGAGCGTCCGCGTCCTGGACGCCGGTGACGGTGACCAGCTGCGGCGTCGCGTAGTTCGCGGCCGTGAACGTCACGCTCGCCGGTGACACCGTCGCCGCCATCGGATCGAGGCTCGAGACCGCGATGGTCTCGCTGCCGGCGGGCCGGAAGGCCAGCGAGATCGCGAGCTGCGACGCGGCCCCCTCGCCCACGGTCAGGGGGGTCGCGGGGGCCGCGATGATGTCCTGGACGTCGTCG
>JAEUJX010000347.1 GCA_016794545.1 Myxococcales bacterium | reverse complement strand
CGACGACGAGCGCGGCGGGTGAGCGCACGCTCGCGACCGAGACGTTCGCGATCGGCACGTCGGGCAACCGCAGCTTCACGCGCGTCAGCTCGCCGAGCTTCACGAACAGCGTCTTCTGCAGCACGGTCCACGCGGCGCCGGTGAGGTGGCTGCCGAGCTTGCTCGCCGCGAGGTCGACGACCGCCTGCGGGATCTTCGACGCGATCCGATCGGGCATCCAGCGGGTGACCGCCGCGCCGAGCTTCTGCTGCGCGCCGGCGCCGAGCACCGGCACGAGCTTCACGACATTCTCGGGTCCGATCCCGATGCCGAGCTCGTCGCTCGTGATCTGCGGCTCGAGCTCGGCGACCGCGTCGATCGCCGTGACCTGCTGCTGCGGATCGTCGATCGAGAGCGAGACCGCGACGCGGACCACGCCCGGCGGGCCGGGCTCGAGCACGAGGCGCGTCACGGTCGCGGTGAGGGTGGTCGAGATCTCGAGCGGCCCGAGATCGGGGACGTCGAGCGGCACGGTCAGCGGCTTCTGCGCGAGCAGCTCGGCGATCACCGCGTTCGCGCGGGCGAGCGGTATGGTCACCTGAAGATCGGCGCTCCGGTTCGGGGCGGCCGCCCGCGAGGTCAGGGCCGTCCTGACGGCGGCGACGTCCTTGCAGCGCGATCCGCAGCCCGCGGCGACGAGGCAGCTCAGCGCCACCAGGGTGAGTGGTCTCATCACCGTCACGATCCTCAGACTACGGCTGCGGTGATGGCAACGCGCGGCAAACCAGCGCTTGATCGCCGCCGCCGACCGGGGGATCCTGAGCGGAGATGCAGACCACCTACACGGTGCTGGAGCGCCTCGGCGGCGGTGGGCAGGCCGAGGTGTTCCGGGGCACCGCGGAGACGGTGAAGGGGTTCAAGAAGGCCGTCGCGATCAAGCGCGTGCTGCCGCACCTCACGTCGAACCCGCAGTTCGTGACGATGTTCCTCGACGAGGCGCGGCTGTCGCTGTTCCTGCAGCACATGAACGTGGTGCAGGTGTTCGACATCTCGCGCGCGGCCGACGGCACGTACTTCCTCGTCATGGAGTACGTCGACGGCGTCGACCTGAAGGCGCTGATCGCCTACCACAACGAGCACCAGACACGAGATCTCGCGCTCGCGCTGTTCATCATGGTCGAGGCGTCGAAGGGCCTGCACTACGCCCACACGCTCGATCACCCGCACACCGGCAAGCCGCTCGGCATCGTGCACCGCGACATCTCGCCGCCGAACATCATGCTGTCGAAGAACGGCGAGGTGAAGGTCGTCGACTTCGGCCTCGCGAAAGCGGACTCGCAGGTCGAGATCACCGACGAGGGCGTGGTGAAGGGCAAGTTCAGCTACCTCGCGCCCGAGGCCACGCTCGGCCTCGAGGTCGACGCGCGCGCCGACGTGTTCGCGCTCGGCATCATCACCTGGGAGATGCTGACCGGCTGGCGCCTGTTCGCCGCCGACACGCCGCACAAGACGGTCGAGCTGGTGAAGGCCGCGCGGATCCCGTCGATCACCGCGCTCAACCCCAACGTCGATCAGGAGCTCGAGGGCATCGTCCGCAAGGCGCTCGCCCGCGATCGCGAGCAGCGCTTCCAGACCGCGGCCGACTACGGCGACGCGCTCGCCCACTACCTGTTCGCCCGCGAGCTCAAGGTCACGTCGCGCAACGTTCGCGAGGCCGTGCGCGAGGCCAAGCTCGCGAAGGAGCGCGCCTCCGATCCCAAGAAGTCGCTGATCCAGGCGCTCGTCACGGACGAGGTCAACATGATGACCTCGCTCGTCGCCGAGGAGATGGCGGCGGCGCAGCTCCACAAGGTCGGCGACACCACCGGCGAGACGGTCAACACGACCAACTGGGCGTCGGACCTGCTCGACGAATGACGCGGGGCCACGCCGCACCGCTCCTCGCCCCGGGCTCGTTCCGGTGCCTGGTCTGCAAGGTCTACGTCAAGGGGACCGCGTCGGGGCACTGCCCGCGCTGTGGCTTCGTGCCGCCGTCGGCGCCGCCGATCCCCGAGGCACGGCCGTTTCCGACGACGATCGTGCTCGCGGCCGTGACGGCGGTCGCGCTGGCCGTCGGGTTGGCGATGTACGCCTAGATCCCACCCGATCTGGACTGTTGGCGCTCCCGCGATCGCCGTTGCATCATGGAGAGATGCAGCAAGCGATGACGACTCCGGTCGGGAAGCTGGCGCTGGTCGGTGCGGCTCTCCTCGCGCTCGGCGCGTACAAGGCGGCGACGCACGATCCAGCGGTCACGTACCGCCTCTCGCTCTCGGCTCCCGAGGAGCCGAACGCCATCTACCTCACGCGCTGGGATGCCGGCTCCGTGACCGCCACGTTCGACGGCGGCACGCTCGAGCCGATCACGTTCCGGACGCGCGCGCACGTCTACGACGGCTGCCACTGGCAAGGCACCGAGACGCTCGTGCCGATCAGCGAGACCCAGTTCGCGTACGACTACAGTGAGCAGATCCTGTCGTGCGAGCCCGACGCCGTTCCGCTGCGCAAGACGCCGCGCCAGGGCGTGGTCACCGTCGAGAAGCTCTAGTAGTCGACCCGCTCGATCTCGGCGTCGATCGCTCCGCCGGCGCGCGGTAGCGCGACCGCATCGCCGACCTTCGCGCCCCACAGCGCCTGCGCCAGCGGCGACTGCCAGCCGAGCTTGCCGCTCTTCGGATCGGACTCGATCGCGCCGACGATCCGGTAGACGTAGCGGTTGCCGTCGTCATCGACGAGCGTGACCGTCGCGCCGAGCGCGACCTGGGTGCGGTCGACCGGGGGATCGGCGGCCTGCGCCGTCGCGAGGTGATCGGTCAGCTCGCGGACGCGATCCGGATCGCCGCCGGTCCTCACCAGGTGCTCGAGCTCGGCGCGCGCCGCGGCGAGCCCCGCCGGCGTGACGAGGTTGAGCTCGGGCACCGGAATGCCGCGCCGCCGGATCGGAGAATCCGGGAGGTCGTCGCTCTCCTTCGTGAACGCCTTGCTCACCCGACCACCTTAGCGCCGTGTCGCACGGGTCGCACGCGGTCGCAGACTTTACGGCGACGGCGCGGTGGACCACAGTCGTTGCCGCCCGTGCTGTCGCGTCCGCGCCGTACCGAGATCGCGATCGTCGCGTGGGGCGCGCTGACCTTCGCGGCGCTGCTCGCGAGCTTCTCGGCGTTCCGCCCCGTGCGCGACGCGCTCGTGCTCGATGGCAACCCCGACGACATCCCGTGGCTGTTCACCATGACGTTCGTCGCCGTCGCGATCGCGTCACCGGCGTGGAGCGCGGTGCTCGCGCGGCGGCCGAAGCGGCGCGTCGTGCCGATCGCGTTCCACGTGTTCGCGGCGTGCGCGCTCGTGTTCGCGTACCTCGTGTACGAGGCGATCGACCCGCGCACCGTCGGCCGCGTGTTCTACGTCTGGGCGAGCGTGTTCAACCTGTTCGTGGTCTCCGTGTTCTGGAGCCTGCTCGCGGATCTGCTCGGCCCCGCCACCGCGCGGCGGCTGTACGGACCGATCGCGGCCGGCGGCACGGTCGGCGCGTTCGTCGGCCCGCTGCTCACGAAGCTGTTGATCGCGCACGTCACTGTCGCCGGCATCCTCGTGATGTCGGCGGTGCTGCTCGAGCTCGCCGTGATCGGCGCGTGGCGCGTGCGCCTCGCCGGCGAGCTGCTCGAGCCCGAGCTCGCGCTCCCGGATCCGCCCGCGCCGAGCGGTGCGCTCACCGGCCTGCGCGAGGTCGCGCGCTCGCCGTACCTCGCGGCGATCGTCGGCTACGTGCTGTGCACCGCGTGCGCGGCGACGTTCATGTACCTGGAGCAGGCGGGCATCGTGCACGCCGGCCTCTCGGGACGTCAGGCGCGCGCGGAGTTCTTCGCGTCGATCGAGCTGTGGACGGCCGCGGCCACGCTCCTCGTGCAGCTCGTCGTCGCGGGTCCGCTCATCACCTGGCTCGGTCCGGGCCTCGTGCTGCTCGTGCTCCCGATCGCGCAGGCCGTCGGCATCACCGCGCTCGCGGTCGCGCCATCGCTGACCGTGCTCGCCATCGCGATGACCGTGTCGCGCACCGCGACGCACGGCCTCACGCGCCCGGCGCGCGAGCTGCTGTTCACCGTCGTCGATCGCGACTCGAAGTACCACGCGAAGAACGCGATCGACACGGTCGCGTATCGCCTCGGCGACTTCGGCTCGTCGTGGCTGCACACCGGCCTCGTCGCGCTCGGCGCCGGCAGCGCCGCCGTCGTCATCGCGTCCGTTCCTCTCGTCCTCGTCTGGGTCACGCTCGCCACCGTGCTGGGCGCCGGGTTTCGCCGCCGCGCCAAGGAGACCATCTCATGATCGATCGCCGCCGATTCCTCACCGGATCTCTCGCCGCCTCGTTCGCCGCCGCGTGCGGCGGATCGCGCAAGGACTCGCCGTCGTCGCCGGCACCCACGTCGGAACCAAAGCCGGCGGCCAGGCCGGCACCGAAGACGATCCTGATCCTCGGCGGCACCGGCTTCCTCGGCCCGCACGTCGTCACGACGGCGCGCGAGCGCGGCCACACCGTGACGCTGTTCAACCGCGGCAAGACGCACCCCGGCCTGTTCCCGGACGTCGAGAAGCTCCAGGGCGATCGCGACGGCAAGCTCGACGCCCTGAAGGGCCGCACCTGGGACGCGGTCGTCGACACCTCCGGCTACGTGCCGCGGATCGTGAAGATGTCCGCCGAGCTGCTCGCGCCGAGCGTGAAGCACTACCTGTTCGTCTCCACGATCTCGGTGTACGACGCCGACAAGATCCCGAACGCCGACGAGGACGCCCCGCTGTTGAAGCTCGCCGACCCGACGACCGAGAACGTCCGCGAGAACTACGGCGCCCTCAAGGCCGCCTGCGAGGCCGCCGCCGAGGCCGCGATGCCCGGCCGCGTCGCGAACATCCGCCCCGGGCTCATCATCGGCCCCGGCGATCCGACCGGCCGCTTCACGCACTGGCCGACGCGCATGGCCGACGGCGGCGAGGTCCTCGTCCCCGGCGACGGCACGACGCCCGTGCAGTACATCGATGGGCGCGACCTCGGCGCCTGGATCGTCCGCGTGATCGAGGACGGCACGACCGGCATCTACAACGCGCTCGGGCCGGAGACCCGCGTCACGATGAAGGACGCGATGGAGGCGTGCAACCGCGCCGCCGGCGGCAAGGCGCAGCTGACCTGGGTGCCGAACGACTTCCTCACGAAGCAGAACGTGTCGGGCTGGGGCGACATGCCGATGTGGATCGATCTGTCCGACATGCCCGGCTTCGGCACGAACCAGAACAAGCGCGCCATCGCGAAGGGCCTCGCGTTCCGTCCGCTCGAGGACACCGCGCGAGATACGCTCGCGTGGCTCGAGACGCTGCCCGAGGACGAGCGCAAGAAGGCCCGCTCCTCCGGCATCAAGCGCGACAAGGAGGAGGCCGTGCTCGCCGCGTGGAAGGCCGCGAAGAAGTAGTGCCTACGGGAACGACAGCGCGGAGACGTAGGTCTCCCAGCGCGCCTGGAACGCGGTCATGTCCGCCTCGCCGAGCACGCTGACCAGCGTCGCGTAGCCGCTCGGGTCCCGATCGCGCGCCGCGCGGAACTGCTTGTAGAACGCGACCAGCTTGCCCTGCTCCTGGAGGTAGTACAGGAGGTAGCGCGCCATCGCGTAGTGCGTGCCGCTCCCCGCCCCGTAGAACGCGCGGTCGCTCATGCGCGCGAGCTGCTCGAACGTCGGCAGCCCGCCGCCGTCGGCGATCCGCTCCTGGAGGCCCGACAGCCGCCAGTTCGTGAGCCCCACGATGTGACCGCCCTTGTCCGCGCTCTGCTCGAACAGCGAGCCGAGGCCCTCGTTGAGCCACGCCGGTGCGTCGTCGAAGTCGGCCTCGACGTACGGGTGGACGAGCTCGTGCACGAGCGTGCCGCCGCCGGTCGCGATGTTCATGTACAGGCCGCCGTTCGCGCGCGAGTAGAAGCCATAGGGCGTCGTCGGGCGCTCGCCGGTGAGCGCGAGCACGCCGCGCTCGTAGCTCGCGGCGTCGTCGAACAGGTAGACATCGAGGATCTTGTCGGGCCGCTTCGCGAAGAAGTCGCGCTCGAGTCGGTCCGCCGCCCACCGCACGGTGCCGGCCGACCGCGCGACGTCGGCCTGGGTGCCGTTCCCGACGACCACGAACGGATCCTCGATCCGCACCGTCATGTCGCCGAGCTTCTTCGCCCGCAGCTTCTTGCGCAGCGCCGCGATGTGCGCGTCGTACTGCGCCTGCGTGAACGTCGCGTTCGCCGGTGCCTTCACGCGACCGTCGTCGCGGCGCGGGTCCGAATTCGCGGGGCCACACGCGGCGAGCACCACGGCCAGGAGCGCGAGAGTCCTCATGATCATGGGACACGACGCCCGGGGCCGGCGTTGCATTCGGGCCCCCTCGCCTGGCCGGCCGGTGGCTGCCCACGCGAGCGGGCACGACCGAGTCATGCCGCGCCCTTACGTGCGATGCCGGTCATTTGTTTCCATCCGTGAACGAGGGCACCCCGCGGGACTCAGGCCGCGACCGAGAGCCGCACCAGATCGACGTCGATCGGCAGGTCGAGCGCGCGCTCCGCCGCCTCGCGCGCCGCCTGCATCGCCGCCTTGCCCGCCTCGAGCCGGAACGGATTCGCGCGCGGGAGATCGTCGAGCACGAGCGTGACCATGTCGGGCCGCCTCGGGATCACGAGCGGCGCGGTCTCGCGCGACCACGGCGCGGGCGCGGAGATGTGGTGGAACAGCAGGCGCCCGGGAGGCACGCCCGCGATGCCGGGCCGGTCGAGGATGCCGCCGTCCCAGTGGGGCCGCCGATCGATCCACACCGGTTGGAACATCGCCGGCACCGCGCACGACGCGCGGATCGCCCGGGGCAGGTCTCCGCGCTCGAGCACGCGGGTGCGGCGCGCGAGGATGTCGAACGCGCTGATCTGCACCGGTACCCTGCACGCCTCGATGCGGTCGACCGGCAGCATGCGCCGCAGCAGGGCGTCGAACTTCTTGCCCGCCAGCAGCCCCGCCCCGAGCGACGGATCCCAGAAGTCCTCGCGGCGGAGCGCCACGAGGGTCGCCGCGAGCTCCTCGGGCGACACGCCCGCCGCCCAGCACGCCGTCACCATCGCCCCCGCCGACGAGCCCGCCACGTGGGTCGGGACGAGGCCGCGGGCCGTCAGCGCCGCGAGCACGCCGGTGTGCGCGTAGAACGAGAAGAACCCGCTCGACATCGCGAGCCCGAACGGTGCCCGGGCCAGCCACTCGCCGAGCGCAACGTTGCGCAACACGTCCCGGGCAGCATAGCCCGCCCGGCGCGTGTTATGAGCCAGAGCGTGAGCACGCCGCCGACGACGCCGCCGCCCGCGAAGATGCCGCGGCAGATCCCGTACATCATCGGCCAGGAGGGCTGCGAGCGCCTGACGTTCTACGGGATGCGGAACATCCTGACGCCGTTCCTCATCACGTACCTCCTGCTCACGAAGGCGGAGTCGAAGGAGGTCTTCCACTCGTTCGTCATCGGCGTGTACTTCTTCCCGGTCCTCGGCGGCTGGATCTCCGATCGCCTCTACGGCAAGTACCGCACGATCCTCGCGTTCAGCCTGATCTACTGCGTCGGCCTGTTCCTGCTCGCGGCGCTGCCCGAGAACCGCAACGCGTTCTACACGGGCCTGTTCCTGATCGCGCTCGGCGCCGGCGGCATCAAGCCGCTCGTCGCCTCGTTCGTCGGCGACCAGTTCGACGACCGCACCAAGCACCTCGCGAAGAAGGTGTTCGACGCGTTCTACTGGATCATCAACTTCGGCTCGTTCTTCGGGTCGTTCTTCATGCCGCTGGCGCTCCAGACCTGGGGCCCGCAGGTCGCGTTCGGCATCCCCGCCATCCTGATGATCGTCGCGACCATCGTGCTGTGGGCCGGCCGCAACATGTACGTGATGGTGCCGGTCGCGCCGGCCAACCCGAACTCGTTCATGCGCGTCGTCAAGACCGCGCTCGTCACCCGCGACGCGCAGCGCGGCAACCTCGGCTTCTACCTCGCCGTGTTCGGCGCGGTCGCCGGCGCGTGCACGTTCCTGCTCCTGCCGGTCCTCGAGCTCGTGCCGACGATCTGCCTCGCGTTCGTCGTCGTCCTGACGTTCGGCGGCGTCGGCACGTGGATCCAGCTCGAGCGCGCCCGCGGGCACCACCCCGACGAGGCGGTCGACGGCGTGCGCGCCGTGCTGCGCGTCCTCGTGATCTTCGCGCTCGTCACGCCGTTCCACTCGCTGTTCGACCAGAAGGCGACCACCTGGGTCCTGCAGGGCGGCGACATGTACATCCCGCCCGAGCTCGACGTGCTGCGGATCCGCGAGCCCGCGCAGATGCAGGCGTTCAACCCGCTGCTCGTGATGATCTTGATCCCGTTCAACAACCTCGTGCTCTACCCGTGGCTGCGCAAGCTCGGCTGGGAGCCGACGTCCCTGCGCCGCATGACCGCGGGCATCCTGTTCTCCGCGTTCGCGTGGGTCGCCGCGGGCCTGATCCAGATCGCGATCGAGGGCGGCGACTCCAAGTCGATCTCGATCCTGTGGCAGCTCCTGCCGTACGCGCTCCTCACGTTCGGCGAGGTCCTGGTCAGCGCCACCGGCCTCGAGTTCGCCTACAGCCAGGCGCCGCTCGCGATGAAGGGCGTGATCATGTCCTTCTGGAACCTCACGACCACGGTCGGCAACCTCTGGGTGCTGCTCGTCAACGCGGCGATCCGCAACGACACGGTGACCGACTCCATCAAGTCGTCTGGCATCAGCGTCACCACGTTCCTGATGTTCTTCTTCGCCGCGTTCGCCGGCGTCGCGACCCTCGTGTTCTGGCTCTACTCGCGCCGCTACCGCTACGTCGACCACTACCGCGCGGAGGGCAGCACGAGCGAGAAGCCCGCGCCCCTGCCTGCCGCGACCGCACGCGACAAGACCGAGGATTAGACGCGCTCGATCCGACCGTCGGCGTGGCGGGCGAACCGGCCCTCCTCGCGCGGGTGCACCGGCGCCTCGCTCGGCCACGGCCAGCCGCCGAACCGCGTGCGCTGGTAGTCGAGGAACGCCTGCTGGATCTCCTGCCGGCTGTTCATCACGAACGGACCGTGCTGGACGACCGGCTCGCCGATCGGACGGCCCTGGAGCAGCAGCAGCTCGACCGGCTCGGGCCCCGCGGCGATCGGCGCCTCGGCATCGGGCACCAGCACGACGCCGGTCGGCGGCGCGAGGTCCTTGCCACCGATGCGCGCCTTGCCGGCGAACAGGTAGAGCGTGCGGTTGGTGCCCGGCTTCGCGGCGGGCATCGTCCACTGCGCGTTCGGCTGCATGCGGATCGTCCAGATCGCGAGGTCGCTCTCGGGGCGCGAGGCCCACGAGCTCGGCGGCGGCGCGAGCGGGCGGACGTCGCCGAGCGCGCCCGCGATCACGGTGACCGCGGTCTCGCGGCCCTCGGCATCGCGCGCGACGTGCGTCGGGATCTGGTGCGCCCAGAACATCGAGAAGTACGGATCGACGAGCTTGTCGGCCTTCGGGAGGTTGAGCCAGATCTGGAACAGCTCGACCGGGTTGGGTCCGCTCTTGTCGAGCAGCGGGAACATCTCGGAGTGCACGATGCCCTTGCCGGCGGTGAGCCACTGCGTGTCACCGCGGCCGAACCGCGCGGCCGCCCCGAGCGAATCGGAGTGGTCGATGAGACCACGGCGCACGATCGTCACCGTCTCGAAGCCGCGGTGCGGGTGACCGGGAAACCCCGGGACCTCCTCGCCGTGGTACATGCGCCAGCCGTCCTTGCCGGCGAAGTCCATGCCGAGGTCGCGCCCCTCGAGCGAGGCCGCGGGCCCCATGCGGTCGTTGCCGGCCGGGTACTTGTCGTCGTGGTGAACGCAGAACAAGAACGGGTCCTGTGTCTGCCACGGGAACCCGAGCCCCATCGTCGCCTTGATGATGCCGCTCATGGTCGGGAAATGTAGTGCCGCACCGAGGCCGCGTCACCCGGCGCGCGGCCGAACGGTGCGTTCCGCGCGTGCGGTATCGGCGTTGCAGCCTCGTGGTTCATGGTCGCGCCTGCGATGATGGCCGGGATGTCCACCCCGCGGCGCCCGATGCCGATCGGCTCGACGCGGTGGATCCTCACCCTGGCCTCGATGACCGCGCTGATCGCGCTGTCGATCGACATGAGCCTGCCCGCTCAGCCTACCTTCTCGGAGAGGTTCGGAGTCTCGAGCGAGACGGCGAGCCTCACGCTGGCGACGTTCATGATCGGGTTCGCGATCGCGCAGCTCATCGTGGGCTACCTGTCCGATGCGTGGGGCCGGCGGCGCGTGATCATGGGCGGGCTCGCGCTGTTCACGGTGTCCGCGATCGCCTGCGCGTTCGCGACCTCGATCGAGATGCTGCTCGTGTTCCGCACGCTCCAGGGCATCGGCGGCTCGGCCGCTCCGGTGTGCGCGCGCGCGATGGTGCGCGACACGCAACCGGCCAAGGATGCCGCGCGCATCCTGTCGACCATGCTCGCGACGCTCGCCGTCGCTCCGATGATCGCGCCGTCGATCGGCGGCGTGATGCTCTCGCTGTTCGGCTGGCGCTCGATCTTCGCGACGCTCGCGCTCAGCGGCCTCGTGCTGATGATCCTCGCGCACCGCACGCTCGAGGAGACGCTGCCGCCCGAGCGGCGACTGCAGCTGTCGCCGCTCGGCCTGCTCCGCGGCTTCCGCACGTTCTTCGGGACCCCGGGCACGAAGCTGCCGATCCTGATCAGCTGCACCTCGTTCATCGGACAGTTCGCCTACGTCGCGGTCTCGCCGTTCATCTACCTCGACGGCTACGGGGTCTCCGAGACCGCGTTCGGCGTGTACTTCGCGCTGACCGCGATCGCGCTGATGCTCGGTTCGATCGTCGGAGGCCGGATGCTGCGCGGCGGCCGCACGCTCGGCCAGATGATCGTGATCGGCACCTCGCTGCTGGTCGTCGGCAGCATCGCGGTGGCGATCGCGACGCGGCCCGACGACGCCGGCATCGCCGCGTTCCTGATCCCGATGATCATCTACTTCTTCGGCTGCGGCATCGCGCAGCCGAGCGCCACCGCGCTCGCGCTCGAGCCGGTGCCCCAGATCGCCGGCACTGCCTCCGCGGCGATCGGCTTTCTGACCATGACCTCCGGCGCGCTCGCCGGATACCTCACCACGAAGATCGGCGGCAGCGACCCGCACGCGTTCTCGCGCGTCGTCGCCGTCGTCGGGATCCTGGCCGCCGCGATCGCCGTCGTGACCGCGATCCGGCGGCGGCGCCGGCTGCTGAACCGGCCGTCGGCCCCGACGCTCGGTTAGAAGCAGCAGCTATCGCGGTAGCCGCACGTGCCGCAGCGGTAGTGCGCGTGCTCGGGGACCATCAGCGTGCTGCACGTCGGGCACGTCATCGCGAGATCGCACGTCCCGCGCGGCGCCTGTGCCTCGGCGTCGGCGAGGCGCTGGATCGTCGACGGGGCGGGCTTGACCTCCGGCGGGTTGCCCGCCGCGAGGGGAACGAACACCGAGGGCGGGAGGGTGCCGCGCGGGAACTTCTCCATGATCGGCACCGATAGCACGCCCCTCTGACTGTCAGCCTCGGCAGGACTGCCGCCGCTGGCAGCGGCTCCGTGAGAGGATCCGCGTGGTTGGCCGTGGCACGTGCCGTGCTGACCGAGGGGATTCATGACCAAGACGATCACGATCGCGATGCTGCTTACGGCGCTTACGTCCGCCGGCTGCAAGAAGAAGGGTGGCGGGGGCTCGGCGGCGGCGAAGGGGCGCGAGCTGCCGGAGTCCGTCATGGAGTGGACGCCGCCTGGTGCGCAGAAGGCGCTCGAGGGCGCGTGGAAGGCGCGCATGACGCTCGCCGCGAACATGGGCGGCTCGCACTCGATGGCGGGCGATCCGGTCGCGCTCGACATCAAGGCCGAGACCGCGACCGCGTTCGACGGCAAGACCGAGGTGCAGATGAGCTGGGTGATCGAGTCACCGTGCACCGCGCGATTCGACGAGGCGCTCACCGAGGGATCGATGAAGGGCGGCACCGCGTATCACGAGGTGCAGTTCGTCCTCAAGGACGGCAAGGCCCTGCTCGGCGACGGCGGCGTCGGCTTCAAGAAGGGGAATGCGTGGGTGTTCTGCGTCGGCGGCATGGACTCCGACGGCATCTACATCCAGGAGGACAAGGCGAAGCCGTGCACGCGCTGGGGCGAGAAGTTCGGCAAGTGGGAGCAGAGCGAAGGCGTCTGCAAGTGGGACACCGCCGACGGCAAGGAGCGGCTGACCGTCGGCACCGGCGACTGGGCGACCAAGCTCTACGTCGAGGGCGACCTGCTGATGACGGAGCAGTTCCAGGAGGAGACGAAGCTGTACGAGAAGGTCGGCGACTTCGCCACGGCGAAGCAGGCGGTCGTCGCGAAGAACAAGGCGGACGATCCGGGCGAGCAGGCGAAGGCCGCCGGAGGAACGGCCGGCGACAAGTCGACGGTGCTCGGCCTGATCGCGACCTACGCCGCGGACAAGTCACTCAAGGGACAGACGGTCGAGCTGACCGCCGAGTTCCTCAACTCGAACCACTCTTGGTCCGGCGACAAGCACTTCTACAACGCGATCGTCGTCGACAACAAGGACACGACGAAGCTCACGCTGGCGTGTCACACGAAGGAAGAGGTCGCCGGCTTCACCCAGTTCGACAAGGTCGTCGTGAAGGGCACGATCGACGAGTCGTTCAACAAGCCGTCCCTGAAGGACTGCACGATCACGAAGGCGCCCTAATCGCGCCGCAGCGTGACCTGGCCGCAGCGATCGTCGGTGATGCGGCCATCGAGGTAGCGACGCGTCGTGTCGACCGTCACGTCGAGACCGACCATCATGTACCCCGCGGGCTGATCGATCCACGCGTCGGGATCGAGGCGCAGCTGCAGGGAGGAGCCGCGCGGGAACAGCCGCCCGCGCATCCGGTACGACCCGCGCGGCAAGCTCGGGTTCTCCTCGAGCGGACCGAACGCGAAGATCGCGGTCGCATCGCCCGCGCCCGTGACATCGAGCGTGAGCGTCACCGCGGTCAGGCCCTGCGCGCAGTGATAGGCGCCGCTCCACACCGAGTGCTGCGGCAGGTCGTGGACGCGCGCGGACGCGGTGCGCGGCGCGACGTTGCTCACGGGCGCGGCGGGCGGCGGCGCCGTCCAGCACGCGGCGAGGGCTACGGCGACGAGCGCGCTACGCACGCGGCTGGAGCGTCGGCCAGGTCTCGCCGGTGTTGGGATCGATCAGCGTGACGTCGTCCTTGTAGACGCGCGCGGTCGCGTACAGCCGGGACAGCGCGGTCGCCAGCGGCATCGACTGGTAGTACGCCGGGAAGTGCTCCAGGAGGGCGGATCGCACCGCCTTGCCGTGGCGCGTGCTCATGGCCGGGAACAGGTGGTGCTCGGTGTGATAGCCGAAGTTCAGCGTGAGCCACTCGAGCGGGCGCGGCAGCGTGACCGACAGCGAGTTGACGAGCGGATCGTTGACCGGCGTCAGCGGGCTCAGGTTGTGGTTCGTCATGATGAACATCATCACGATCGTGTTCGCGACGACGAGCGGCAGCAGGTAGATGAAGAGGAACGGGACGAAGCCGACGAGGACGGCGACGGTCGCCCAGAACGCGACGCCGAGCGCGAACTCGAGCAGCGCGCGGCGGTGCAGGCCGGGCGACAGGATGCCCTTCTCGCGCGCCTTCCACAGCATCTGCTGGCTCTGACCGGTGAAGCCGAACAGCAGGCTCGCGATCGACAGCAGGCGCCGCCGGCCGAGGCCGAAGTAGTCGGCCATGATGCGCGCCGCCTTCTGCGTCTCGTACTCGAGCAGGGTCGGGTACATGTCCGGATCCTTGCCCGGCTGCGCGCAGTGGTTGTGGTGGACGCGATTGTGCCAGCCGGTCCACAGCGTCGGTGACAGCGTGAACGGCAGCAGCGAGAAGAAGCCGACGATCTTGATCGCCCACTTCCCGCGCACGACGCCGCCGTGCATGGTCTCGTGACCGAGGAACACGACGCCGGCGAGACAGCAGCCGATCACGAGCGACGCGACCGGCCACAGCGGCGCCGGCACGTGACCGGCGGCGAGCGCCCACGCGATCGCCGTGATCAGCGCGGCATGGAACGGCAGCCAGAGCACCCGCGACCACGCGGGCTCGAAGGCCTCGGGCGGTAGCACGGGGCGCAGGACCTTGCTGTACGTCGCGATGGTCCGGAGCTCCACAGGCGGTTTAGAGCACGCTTCGTGCGGCGTGTCACCAGCCGATGCCGGCCTCGATCGAGGCGAAGCCCTGGACGTCGGATTTCGTCACCGAGAGATCACTGGCGTGCGCAAAGTATGCGAGGCCGGCCGTCCCGGTGACGACGAAGTCGAAGCCCTTGTACATCGGCAGGAGCCAGCGCGCCGAGAGCGCGGCCTCGGGACCCGCCGTCGAACCGCGGTCACGGTTCGTCCCACCGAACACGAAGCCCGGGTCATCGTAGCCGACCTGCATCTCGGAGAAGCCGAGGCCGCCGCGTGCGTGGAGCGTGCCCTTCCACAGGTTCTTCTCGAGCACCGTGTAGTTGATCCGGTAGTGGGACATCTCCTGGCCCGGGTCGTCGTGGAGGACCTGCGCGCCGGTGCCGCAGGTCTCGACGCCGAACCCGAACGCGACGGTGATGTCGAGGCACAAGGTCGGCTTGCCGTTGAGATCGCTCGACGCGAAGCCGACGCGGAAGTTGAGCCGGTTCTTGATCGGCGGGTGGTCCCACGGATCCGCGCCGGCGCCGTCATCGGCCGGCTCGTCGGCGTACGCCGTGGAGACCAGGCTCGTCAGCGCGACGAACGCGGCGGCGAGAGCGCGGGGCAACCTCACAGCGCTCACTATCCCATGCTCCGCGCTAAGGTCCAGGCATGTGGACAAGGCGACAGCTGCTCGGCGCCGGTCTGGCCGCACTGGTGGCCCCGCCGATGCGGCGAGACGCGGGGGCCAAGGAGCCGACCATGATCCAGCGCACGATCCCGTCGACCGGCGAGCAGCTGCCCGCGGTCGGCCTCGGCTCGTACCAGACGTTCGACACCGACGACGTCGCCGCCGTGCAGCCGGTGATGGATCGGTTCCTCGCGCTCGGCGGGCGCGTGATCGACTCGTCGCCGATGTACGGCAAGGCGGAGGGCGCGATCGGACGGATGCTCGCGGGCGCGAAGACACCGGCGTTCCTCGCGACCAAGGTGTGGACGCGCGGCAAGGCCGAGGGCGTCGCGCAGATGGAGCGTTCGTTCCAGCGCATGGGGACGAAGCAGATGGACCTGATGCAGATCCACAACCTCGTCGACTGGAAGACGCAGCTCGCGACGCTGCGCGCGTGGAAGTCCGAGGGCCGCATCCGCTACGTCGGCATCACGCACTACGGCCACAGCGCGTTCGACGAGATGGAGCAGATCATCGCGAAGGAGAAGATCGACTTCGTCCAGCTGCCGTACAACGTGCTCGACCGCGCCGCCGAGGCGCGCCTGTTGCCCGCCGCGCAGAAGCACGGCGTCGCGGTGATCGTCATGGAGCCGTTCGCGTCGGGCGCGCTGTTCGGCAAGGTGAAGGGCAAGCCGCTGCCGAAGGTCGCGGCGGAGCTCGGCTGCACCAGCTGGGCGCAGCTCGCGCTCAAGTTCCTCCTCGGCCACCCGGCGGTGACGTGCCCGATCCCGGCGACCAGCAAGGTCAAGCACGTCGAGGACAACCTCGGCGCCATGCGCGGCGCGCTGCCTGATGACAGGCAGCGCAAGGCGATCCTCGCGGCGCTGTGACTACTTGGTGTCGGGCGCGGGCGGCGCCGGAGGCGGCTCGCCGTCGCGGCCACCGCGCCAGGCACCGCGGCGACCCCAGCCCGGGGCGCGCATGGTCTCCATCTGCTTCTGCATCTCCTCGTCGGAGATCTCGCCGTTCTTGTCGGTGTCCATCGCCGCGACGTCGCCGAACCGGCGCGACGCCCGCGAATTCTGGAGCTCCTCGACGGTGAGCTTGCCGTCACCGTCGCTGTCCATCCGCGCGCGCATCTCGTCCATGCGGTCCTTGCGCGCGGCGAGGCGCTCGGCCTCGTCGATCATCCCGTCGCCGTTCTTGTCGAGCTCGGCCATGCGCTCCTTGCGGCGCTCCTCGCGGCGCTCGCGGCGCTCCTCGTCGGAGAGCTGCGGCCGATCGGGCCGGTCGGGGCGCGCGCCGTCCTCGCCCTCGGGGGCGACGGGGCGCCGGCGCTGCGGCAGGTCGATCTTGCCCGAGCGCCCGGTGTGCGCCGACGGCTCGGCCGCGGGCGCCGCGCTGCCCGCCGTGGTGGACTCACCGTCGGTCTTGCAGCCGACGGCGAGGACGAGGGTGGCGAGGAGAAGAAGGCACTGCTTCATGGCGCCTCTCCGTTAGAGCAAGCCGCGCGCCGACGCGCAAGCACTCGTTACTGCTCGGATGTTGCGATGTGTGTCTGCGCATCCTGCAGAGATAGCTGCGAGATTCGCCGGTCCCGGCGGTTCGCCACCAGGCTCGCGATGATCGATGCGGCGAGACAGACCGCGATCACGGCGATCGAGGCCAGCGGTGAGAGTTTCACCCAGCTCGCGACGAGGAGCTTCACGCCGGCGAACCCGAGCACGGCCGCGAGCCCGTACTTCAAGTAGCGCAGGTTGCCGAGGGCGCCCGCGAGCACCACGTAGAGCGCGCGGAGGCCGAGGATCGCGAACAGGTTCGAGCTGTAGAGGATGAACGGCTGCTCGCTCACCGCGAACGCGGCCGGCACCGAGTCGATCGCGAACACGATGTCCGTCAGCTCGATCGCGATCAGCGCGATGAACAGCGGCGTCATGATCAGCTTGCCGCCCTCGCGGACGAAGAACTTGTGCCCGTGCAGCGTTCGCGTCCAGCGCACGCGGCGAGACAGCCAGTCGAGGACGGGGCTCTTCTGCTCCTCCTCACCACCGCGCAGCAGCTTGAACGCGGCGTACACGAGGATCGCGCCGAACACGTACGTGAGCGCGTGCCAGCGCTGGACCGCCGCGGCGCCCGCGAAGATCAGCGCGCCGCGGAACACGATGGCACCGAGGATGCCCCACGTGAGCACCCGCCTCTGCTCCGCCGCGGGGATCTTGAGCGCGCCGAACACGAGCAGGAACACGAACAGGTTGTCGACGGACAGGCTCTTCTCGAGCAGGTACGCCGCGAAGTACTCCTCGGCGGCGATCGCACCGAAGCGCACCGCGATCCACCCGCCGAACGCGGCGGCGACCGCGACCCACACGATGGTCCAGACGAGAGCGCGCGTCTTCGAATCCACACGATCGCCTCGGTGCGCGAACAGATCGATCGCGATCGAGACGGTGACGAGAGAGGCCAGCAGGGCCCAGGCCCATGCCGGCACGACGAGTGACGACATGTCACCTCCGGTGCAGGGGTTGCGTTCGAGATGGAGCTCAGCCCATCGCGACGCGAGGCGGCCGGAACACGCGCGCCGCGGAGGGCGACGGGTACTCGACCTCGGTGCCGCGCTCGAGCAGCGGCACCGGCGTCCTCACTGGCCGCAGGAGCTCGGCCGTTCGCGCGACCACCGCTTCCTCGACCCCGATCTCCACGAGCTCCGCCTGCCGATCGTTCGGACCATCCGCCGGCGCGACGCACCCCGTGGCCACCGCCACGGCGAGCAGCACGAGCAGGCAGATCCGGACGACCATCAGGATCAGTGTAAGGCGCCCGTGGCGGATGTCGACCCTCAGGGACGCCTCGGTGCGGTCCCTATCCACACGACGTGCCGGGCTCCGCTGCCCTGGTGAGGGGCGATGCGGTGCTGCTCGACGCTGAACCCGACCCCGCGCATCCGCCCCGTGAAGGCGCGGTCGTCCTCGACGGACCACACGCCGAGCCGGCCGCCGGGCGCCAGCGCGCGCCGGGCCCGCTCGAGCCCGGGGACACCATAGAGGGAGGCGTTCCCGGGTGCCGTGAAGGCATCGGGGCCGTTATCGACATCGAGCAGGATCGCGTCGTAGGCGCCGTCCGCCTCCGCGATCCGCGCCGCGATGTCACCGACGATCACGTCGACGCGCGGGTCGTCGAGTGGCGCGCCGGCGAGGGCGGCGAGCGGGCCCTTGTTCCACGCGACGACCTCGGGCACGAGCTCGCCGATCACGATCCGCGCATCGGCTGCGAGCACGTCCAGCGCCGCGCGCGCGGTGAAGCCCATGCCGAGGCCGCCGATCAGCACGCGCACTCCGGACCGCTCGCGCAGCCCCGCACAACCGAGGACAGCGAGCTGCTCCTCGCTCTGGTGTGCGCGGCTGTTCATCAGCTCCGCGCCGCGGAGCCGGATCGCGTACTCGTCTCCGCGGCGGCTCAGCACCAGATCGCCCTGCGGCACGCGGGCGCGGCCCAGCTCCTGCCACGGGATCACGCGAGCGATGGTAGCATCGCCGCGTGGTGGACGACGACCTGCGGACAACCGCGGCCGACCCCCTACCCTCGATCGACGAAGTGCGCCGCGTGCTCGGGAATCCCGAGGGCAAGGCGGTGCCGAGGCTCTACGCCGTCATCGAATCGTGCGTCCCGACCAACGACCTCGAGGCGCAGCTCGACGCGATCGAGGCGCTCGGCCGGTTCATCGTCGCCGGTCCCTCGGTGCCGACCGCCGCGCACGACGCCCTCGCGCGCCTCGGCATGCTGGTCGACGTCCTCGAGAAGGTGCCCGAGGCGCGGGCGCGCTTCCGCGGCACCATGAGATCGGTCCTGTCGCAGACGCGCGCGATCAAGCTGTTCGGCGAGGTCGGGCTGCCGAACGATCGCGGGCTGCTCGCGGAGACCACCGATCGGCTCGCGCGCACGTTCCTGCCCGAGGCGCCGCAGCCGCACGAGCTGGTGCAGCTCGCCGGCCGGATCATCCGCAAGCTCGGCGACCTCGAGTGGCTCGGCCCGTCGGCGGACGCGCTCCTGCACCGGCTGTCCGAGGTCGGCGGCGACTGCTGGGAGCCGCTGCGCTCGTCGGTGATCGACGCGATCAGCATGCTGACCACGCGCATCGCGGCGCTCGGCATGGCCGAGGAGTTCCGCACGCGCACCGCGGTGACCGGCGTGCGCGACTCGCCGCTGTATCACCTCGCGCGCGCCCGGCCGGTGGAGATGCCCGCGCTGATCGAGGCGTCGCGCCGGCACCTCGACGACGTGCGCGTCGCGCTCGAGGACCGCGGCGTCAACCTCGACGTCGTGTACTCGCTCGACGCGATCGGGCGCGGCCTGAACCGCATCGAGCTGCTGCTGCCGTTCGTCGATCCCGACGACGAGCTGGAGCCGACGTACGAGATCCGCGCGGTGATCGCGGCGATCGGCCGCGGGCTGGTCGGTGCGCGCAGCTTCCTGCAGATGATGAACGACAACCTGCGCCTGCTCGCCCGCAAGGTGATCGAGCGCGCGGGCAAGACGGGCGAGCACTACGTCACGTCGTCG
>JAEUJX010000183.1 GCA_016794545.1 Myxococcales bacterium | reverse complement strand
TGGCGAGCTGGGCGGCTCGCCGGATCGGGACGATCGACGTGTCGCGATGATCGATCAGGAGCAGCACGTGGGGCGCGAGCTCGGTCGATCGCGGGCGCATTTGCTGGCGCGACGCCGCCGGGCGGCTCCCGTTCGGCTCGCGGGCAATACGGGTGGTCCGGGCGGCGTGCGTCGTGGTCATCGGGAGATCCTTCCAGGCGAGGGTGAACAGCGGCCCTCACAATCTAAGCCTCCCCGCCATGTCGACAAGTTCGACGTTTCGACAGGCTCGGTCGCTCTAAGCGACAGGACTGCCGAGGCGTCACACCTGCTTGTTCTTGCCGCCCTCGGACCAGGTGACCGAGTACAGATCGGTGCGGCGGTCGAGCCACGTCCGCACCGTGCCCGTCCGCTTGTTGCGATGGAGCACCTCGAGATCGAGCTCGTGAACCACCATGGTCTCGACGTTCGGCGTCGCCTCCTCGGCGATGCCGTCGCGCGCGAACTGGAGATCCGAGGGCGTCAGGATGCACGCCTGCCCGTAGTGCACGTCGGCGCCCTCGACGAACGGGAGGTTGCCGACGGGGCCCGCGAGCACGGCGTACAGGTTGTTCTCGATGCACCGTGCCTGCGCGCACGCGCGCACGCGGAGGTAGCTCGCGCGGAGGTCTGTATTGAACGGAACGAACAGGATGCTCGCGCCCTTCGCCGCCGCGATCCGCGCCACCTCCGGGAACTCCACGTCGTAACAGATCGCGATCGCGATCTTCCCCCGGTCGGTGTCGAACACCTTCAGCTCGTTGCCCGCCGTCACTCCCCACCAGCGCTCCTCGGACGGCGTGATGTGGAGCTTGTACTGCCGATCGACGGAGCCGTCGCGCCGGAACAGGTAGGCGATGTTGTAGAGCTGCCGGCCCTCCAGGGTGAGGTGGCTGCCGCCGATGATGTTGATGTTGTGCTTCATGGCGAGATGGCCGAACAGCTCCAGGTACCGCGGCGTGAACTCGTGCAGGCGGCGTGCGCTGAGACCGGGCCGCGCCGCGGGGACCAGCGCGAGCAGCTGGTTCGTGATCAGCTCCGGAAACAGCACGAAGTCCATGCGGTACTCCGACGCCGTGTCGACGAAGAACTCGACCTGCTGCGCGAACTCGTCGAACGTGGTCAACGGGCGCATCTGGTACTGCACGGCTGCAACGCGCGCGTGGCGAACCGAGGTCGCGCCATCGGGGTGGTGCTGCGGGTTGAGCCACTCCATGAACACCGCGTGACCGCCGGACTCGACGTCGCTCGGGAGATAGCCGCGCAGGACGCCCCGGATCGCGAAGCCGTTCGCGAGCTGCGCGGTGAGCACCGGATCCTTGAGCTCCTTGCGGACCACCTTGCGCACGTACTCTTCGGGCGCGAGGCCGGCGTGCTCGTGGAAGCCGGGGATCCGGCCCGCGATCAAGATCGCGCGGAGGTTGTTGCGGGCGGCGAGCTCCTTCCGCGCCTCGTAGAGCCGGCGCGCGAGCCGCTCGCCTCGGTGCTTTGGATCGACCACGATGTCGATGCCGTACAGGGTGTCTCCGCGGGGGTCGTGGTTGCGGATCAGGCCCCCATCCGACACGTCGCGCAGCGTGTGCCACGCCCCGAAGTCCTCCTCGTCAACGATCAGCGAGCTCGACGAGGCGACGAGCTTGCCATCGAGCTCGATGCCGAGCTGGCCCTCGGGGAAGGTCGCGAGCTGGCTCTCCAGCTGCTCGCGGGACCACGGCTCGATCCCGGGAAAGCAGCGTCGCTGCAGGTCCTGGATCGCCGCGAGGTCGGACTTGCGGAGCGTTCGAACGATCAGGCGTGGCGCACTTCCAGACGGCATTGCCCCAGCATACCCGCGGTGCGATGCCCGCCCGGACGTGCTCGGCCCCAAACGCCGACGGGGCGCCGAAGCGCCCCGTCTGTACGGTCACGCCCGAGGTGCGTGAGCTAGGACTTCTTCTCGTCGCCCTCGTCCTCGTCCTCGTCGCGATCCTGGTCGGTCTCGTCCTCGTCCTTCTTGGACGCGGCCTTCGGCTCGTCCTTCTTGGCCGCGGCCTTCGGCTCGTCCTTCTTGGCGGCCGCCGCGCGCTCGGCAGCGAGCGACTCGAACGTCACGTTCGTGCCGATCCGCATGCCGTAGAACGAGCGGTACGCGAAGAACATCGAGACGACGAGCGAGACGCCCGCGACCGCGTAGCGGATGTAGTCGTACATCGGCTGCGGCGCGTGGACGACCTTGCCGAGGTGAAGGCCGAGTGCCTTGTCGTGGAGCTCGAGCGCGAGGCCGACCGCGAGCACGCCGAACAGCGTGGTGAACTTGATCACCGGGTTCAGGGCGACCGACGACGTGTCCTTGAACGGGTCGCCGACCGTGTCACCGACGACGCTCGCGGCATGCAGGTCGGTGTTCTTGGCGCGGAGCTCGGTCTCGACGACCTTCTTCGCGTTGTCCCAGGCGCCGCCGGCGTTCGCCATGAAGATCGCCTGATAGAGGCCGAACAGCGCCATCGAGATCAGGTAGCCGATGAAGAAGTACGGGTCGATGCACGCGAACGACAGCGTGGTGAAGAACACCACCATGAAGATGTTCTTCATGCCCTTCTGCGCGTAGAGCGTGCAGATCTCGACGACCTTGTTCGAGTCCTCGACCGAGGCCTTCTCGACGGTGGCGTCGAGCTTGATGTTCGCCTTGATGAACTCGACCGCGCGGTACGCGCCGGTCGAGACCGCCTGGGTCGACGCGCCGGTGAACCAGTAGATGATCGCGCCGCCGACGATCAGGCCGAGCAGGAACGGCGGGTGGATCATGGAGAGGTTGCCGACCGCCTCGGCCTTGAGGCCGTCGGTGACGAGCATGATGAGCGCGAAGATCATGGTGGCCGCGCCGACGACGGCGGTGCCGATGAGCACCGGCTTCGCGGTCGCCTTGAACGTGTTGCCCGCGCCGTCGTTCTCCTCGAGGAAGTGCTTCGCCTTCTCGAAGTTCGGGGTGAAGCCGAAGTCCTTCTTGATCTCGTCCTCGATGCCCGGCTTGCCCTCGATCACCGAGAGCTCGAACACCGACTGGGCGTTGTCCGTCACCGGACCGTACGAGTCGACCGCGATCGTGACCGGACCCATGCCGAGGAAGCCGAACGCGACGAGGCCGAACGCGAACACCGTGCCGGCCGCGCTGCACGCGAACTGCGACATCTCGAGGCCCGCGAGCTTGTTCGTCGAGTAGAGGAGATCCGCGATGCCGACCGACGAGGAGATCAGGTACGCGATCGCCATCAGGCCGGCGATCACGAGCCCCATCCAGTAGGCGGAGTAGTTACCGGCGGTGAGGCCGGCGAGGATGTTGAGCGACGGGCCGCCTTCCTTCGAGGCGGTGACGGTCTCGCGCACGTGGCCGGAGTTGACCGACGTGAAGATCTTCACGAGCTCCGGGATGATCGCGCCGGCGAGCGTGCCGCACGAGATGATCGCCGAGAGCTTCCACCACAGGCCGAACGGCAGCGCGGACTCGCCGGTGCCGATCAGGAGGTACGAGACGAGGAACGTCAGGCCGACCGAGACGAGCGACGTCAGCCAGACGAGCACCGTGAGCGGGTGCTCGAAGTTCATCTTGTCGGCGTTGCCGTACTGGGCCTTGCTGATGACCTCGTTGAGGAGGTAGCTGCCGACCGACGCGAGGATCATGATGATGCGCATCGCGCACAGCCAGACCAGGAGGACGGTCTGCGTCCACTCGCCCGGATCCTGCGGAGCGCCGCTCGGCAGGATCGCGCCGGCCGAGATGCCGGGGATGTTGGGGAGCGCGACGAGGATGAACGTGATGAGCGCGACGCCGGTCACGCCGTAGGTCTCGAAGCCATCGGCCGTCGGGCCGACCGAGTCACCGGCGTTGTCACCGGTGCAGTCCGCGATCACGCCGGGGTTACGAGCATCGTCTTCCTTGATGTTGAAGACGATCTTCATGAGGTCGGAGCCGATGTCGGTGATCTTCGTGAAGATGCCGCCCGCGATGCGCAGCGCCGCGGCGCCGAGCGACTCGCCGACCGCGAAGCCGATGAAGCACGGACCCGCGTAGTCGCCGGGGAGGAACAGCATGATCGCGAGCATGAGGAGCAGCTCGAGCGAGATCAGCACCGTACCGATCGACATGCCCGCCTCGAGCGGGATGGCCATCACGTGGTACGGCTTGCCGCGCAGCGAGGCGAAGGCCGCGCGCGAGTTCGCGAAGTTATTGACCCGGATCCCGAAGAACGCGACGAGCGAGCTGCCGAGGATGCCGATGATGGAGAACGCGGCGATCGCGAGCACCTTCGGCAACGGCACGCCTTCGAGCGCCGCGAAGTAGACGATGATGACCGTGGCGATCAGCACCCACAGCCAGGCGATGAACTTCGCCTGCGTCTTCAGGTACGTCTTGCACGTCGAGTAGATCAGCTCGCTGATCTCGATCATCGCCTTGTGGGCGGGCAGGTTCTTCAGCTTCTGGTACTTGACCAGGCCGAACAGGAGGCCGATCGCGGACACCACCAGGCCGATGGCCAGGATGTTCCAGCCGGTGGTGCCCAGGAAGGTCACCTGCTTGAAGTCAGGTAGAACCAGCTGGGCTTCGCTGCGCGGGCGGGCCGCGACGCCAGCGACGGCTTCCGCCCCCGCTGCAAGCCATTGAAGAGTAGACATCATGGGGATTCGTCCTCGGGGTGGTGCGCGACGGATCAGGTCTCGTCGAGCAGCGCGTTATAAAGACCCCTGGGTCCGGAGTGCAAGTCCTGAAGACGCCCCAAGTCTGCGACAAGGGGATGGATTCCCAGACCAACCGTGGTATGGAACGCTGCCCCGAAAGGTTGTTCCCCCCGTGCGCGCCCCCGAGATCCTCGCCCCCGCGGGCGACCGCGACGCGCTCGCAGCGGCCCTCGCCGCCGGTGCCGACGCCGTCTACCTCGGCCTCGATGACGGCTTCAACGCACGCGCCCGCGCCGTCAACTTCCCGAGCGACGGGCTCGCCGAGGTCGCCGCGTGGGTTCACCGGGCGGGGGCGCGGCTCTACATCACGCTCAACACGCTGGTGTTCGAGCCCGAGCTCGCGGTCGTCGAGGAGCTGATCCGGCGCGTCGCGGCCGCGGGCGCCGACGCGATCATCGTGCAGGACCCCGCGGTCGCGCTGCTGGCACGTGCGATCTGCCCCGCCCTCGAGGTCCACGCCTCGACGCAGATGACCGCCTCGTCCCCGATCGCCGCCGAGCTGCTGCGCGGCCTGGGCCTGGCGCGCGTCGTCGTCCCGCGCGAGCTCTCCGTCGACGAGATCCGGGCCTACGCGCAGGGCACGGCGCTGCCGCTCGAGGTGTTCATCCACGGCGCGCTGTGCGTCGCCTGGAGCGGCCAGTGCCTGTCGAGCGAGGCGTGGGGCGGTCGCTCCGCGAACCGCGGCCAGTGCGCGCAGGCGTGCCGCCTCCCCTACCGGCTCGTCGTCGACGGCGACGAGCGCGACCTCGGCGAGGTCGAGTACCTCCTGTCCCCGAAGGACCTCGTCGGGACCGACGCGGTGCCCGCGCTGGCCGACATCGGCGTGGCCTCGCTCAAGATCGAGGGCCGGCTCAAGGGGCCGCACTACGTCGCCGCGGCGGTCTCTCACTACAAGGCCGCGACGCAGGGTTCGCTCGGCGACGATCCGTCGCTGCACGTCGCGTACAGCCGCGGCATCTCGCCTGGCTTCCTCGCCGGCCCGGATCACCAGCGACTCGTCGAGGGGCGGTTCCCGCGCCACCGCGGGCTGCCGCTCGGCAAGGTCACGAAGGTCGACCGCGACATCGTCTGGGTGGTCCCCGCACCCGAGCAGCGCCCGATCACCGGCGGCGCGGCGCTCCCCGAGCCACCGGAGCGGGTCGCCGAGTCGCCGGTGGTCGAGCCGCGCGCCGGCATGGGCGTCGTGTTCGAGCACGGGCGCCCCGAGGAGACCGAGCAAGGCGGCCCGATCTTCGCGGCCGAGGTGATCGAGCAGGGCGCGGCTCGCCCGGACCGCGCGGCGTCGCCGGAGACGATCCGCCGGTCGATCGCCGGCTGGCGCCTGCGCTTCGGCGATCCGGGACCGGATCTGTCGCTGGTCTCGCCTGGCGACTTCGTCTGGATCTCGAGCGATCCGAAGGTCACGCGCGCCGGCGAGAAGGCGGCCGAGGAAGGCCGCGCGCCGCTCGGCCGCATCGGTGTCGCGCTCGCGGTCTCGGGCGCCGCCGGCGTGCCGCTCTCGGTCACCGCGCACCTGACCGAGCGGCGTCCGGACATCGGGGCCCGTCCCCATGGACCGGCCGAACGCCCGGCGATCCCGGATGCGCGCACCGCGACAGCGGCGACGGCGTCGGCCCTGCAGATCGCGCGCGGGGCCGGGCTCACGCCCGAGGTGCTCGCGGACAAGCTCGGCGGGTTCGGCGGCACGCCGTTTCATCTCGCGTCGATCGATGCGTCCGGACTCGCGACCGGCCTGCACGTGCCGGTCTCCGAGCTCAAGGAGGTCCGGCGCCGGATCGCGGCGGAGCTCGAGGCGGCGATCGTGCGCGTCGATCGCACCGTGGCGACGCACTCCATGATCGAGGCGGTGCGGCCGGCGGCGATCGCGCCGCTCGCGATCGAGCCGCACGTCGTGCCGCTGTGCCGCACCGACGAGCAGCTCGATGCGCTGCTCGATGCGGGCGCGCGCGAGGTCGAGCTCGACTGGATGGAGCTCGTCGGGCTCGGCAAGGCGGTCGAGCGGGCGCGGCAGCGCGGCGCGAAGGTCGGCATCGCCACGGTGCGCGTGCAGAAGCCGGGCGAGGAGAAGATCGACGCGCACCTCGCGAAGCTCGCGCCCGATCACGTGCTCGTGCGCAGCTGGGGCTCGCTCGCGTACTTCGCGGGGCTGGCGGACCGCCCCGCCCTGCACGGCGACTTCTCGCTGAACGTCACCAACTCGATCACCGCGGGCTGGGTGCTCGCCCGCGGCCTCGAGACCGTCACCGCCGCTCACGATCTCGACAAGGACCAGCTGCTCGCGCTCCTCGCCGCGGCGCCGCCCGGCCGGATCGGCGTCACGGTGCATCACCACATCCCGACGTTCCACACCGAGCACTGCGTGTACGCGCACCTGCTGTCGACGGGTACCGACTACCGCTCGTGCGGCCGGCCGTGCGAGCAGCACCAGGTCGCGCTGCGCGATCGCGTGGACCTCGTGCACCCCGTGGTGGTCGATGTCGGCTGCCGCAACACCGTGTTCAACGCGCAGGCGCAGTCGGCCGCGAGCCTCGTCCCCGAGCTGCTCGCGCGCGGCGTGCGCCGGTTCCGCCTCGAGCTCGTGCGGGAATCCGCCGCGGAGGCGCGCCGGCTCCACGAGGCCTACACGCAGCTGGTCGCCGGAGCGATCGCTCCCGCCGAGGCCGTTCGCCGGGCCGCCGTGCACGAGCAGTTCGGCGTGACCCGAGGGACGATGCGCACGCTGACCGTCCTCCGCTGACGGTCCACCGCCGAGCGTGCGGCGATCGCGACAGCGATGTCAGGATTTGGCCGATCCTGCCAAACTCACCAACGAGACCCGACAGCGAGTTAGCGCGGCAGCGCCTGGCAAACCCTTGCGCGGCGCGGACTTCCGCGGGGCGGTCCGACCTGGCATCGCGGGTGCTCTATGGGTTTGCCATGAACGCCTTCCGTCGCCTGACCGTCGCCGCTGTCGCCCTCTCTGCCGCGCCCGCTTTTGGCGACCAGACCGTGGTGCACACCGACTCGCTGGTGGTCGTGACGCCGAACCCGCCGGTGGTGGTCACGCAGGGCCAGCCCGACGCCGCGCCGCACCAGGTCGAGGCGAGCATCGATGGCTACGCGACCCCGCCGCAGGCGGTGACGCCGATGTACGTGCCGCCCGTCGCCCCGGCATACGCGCCGCCGGTCCCGCCGGCCCCGTACAACGAGCCGTGGGAGAACGTGAACCACATCAACGGCCGGGTCGTGAAGGTCGGCGAGAAGGGCGACTACCTCCTCAAGTACAAGAAGACCAACATCGCGACGAACCCGATCGGCTGGATGTTCGGCTTCTACGGCCTGTCGGTCAGCCACGCGGTCTCGAGCAACGTCGCGATCCGCGGCGACGCGAACATCTTCAGCATCGAAGACGACAGCGGCTACGAGGTCGGCGTCAGCGCGCCGATCTACTTCCGCCGCGTGTACTCGGGCCCGTTCATCGAGCCGGGCATCATCGCCCGCGGCTGGAAGAGCGGCTGCTACGACTGCGGCTCGTCCGAGGACTCGATGGTCGGCCCGGAGATCCTGTTCGGCTGGCACTGGACGTTCGACTCGGGCCTCAACGTCGCGTTCGCGTTCGGCGCGGCGCGCAGCATGAGTGACTCGAATGACGAGTACGACGGCGATGACCCGCAGCCGGCGGGCTACTTCCGCATCGGCTACGCGATGTAAGCGGCCGTGCGGCCAGCGCTCGAGGCGCGTGGCGGGTGGAGAGCAACGCGATCGGCGAGACGCCGGTCGCGTTCGTCGTTCCGGACGGTCCGCTCCCGGGCAGCGATACCCCGGAGCTCGGGCCGCGACGTGGGTCGGGCCGCGGCGCCGGGAGGTTCAGGCCGCGGCGACGGTCGTGCCGCGCGGCGGGACGGACTTCGCGCGGGTCTCGGGCGGGAGGATCGGCTGGACCTTCGCCGCCCAGCGCGTGCAGCAGTCGAGGTCGTCCATGCCGGGGAGCTGGGCGAGGCGCTTCTCGATGTAGCCCATCACCTCGAAGATCTTGTCGCCGGGGAACAGGCCGGCCACGCAGCGCGCGGCCTGCTCGTCGGTCTTCACGCCACCGCCGACCGGCGCGTAGAACGCGCGCGCGATCGCCTTGCAGAACTTCTGGTGGAACGGCTGGCCGTCGAGGCGATCGCGCGCCTGGTTGAAGTAGTACGCGAAGTGACGGCGCTCCTGCTTCGCGATGCGCTTGCACAGCTCCGCGAGCACCGGGTTCGTGGTCTGCCGCGCGAGCTCCTCGTACGCCTGCGTGGTGAGGCACTCCTGGAGCGCGCCCCAGAACATCCACAGCGAGATGAACGTCTTCGGCATCGCGAGCGCGATGCCGCCCTGGGCGAACGCCTCGAACTTCGCCTTGAAGCGCGCGTTCGCGCGGATCTCGGTCGCGCGCTCCGTCGCGGTCAGCACCTTGACGCCGCACTCCTCCATGAGGCGCGTCAGCGCGTAGCTGTGGAAGTACTCCTCGTAGTTCCACATGGTGAGGAACGTCAGGAGCTCGGGATCGCGGGCGACCTTGAGCTTCGCGACCTCGAGGAAGTAGTGAACGGTCTGGCTCTCGATGTCGGCGAAGTAGTGCAGGCTCTGGATCTCGGTTTCGGTCAACCCGTGCTTGCGGGCGAGCTCCCAGTCGAGATCTTCGAACTGGATCTTGTGCGAGACGGCGATGTGCTGAGCGATGTCGGACACTGCTTCCCTCATCCGGGCGATTTGCCCGCTTCCCTATCTACGGCGCAGGAGCACCACTGGATCACCCGCGCGCGAGACACCCTACTTCAGGTCAGAGCCGTCGTCACCCGGGCCAGCCGATCAGGTACGCCACGACTCTGTCAGGGTCCATCGCGCCGAGGTCCTTGAGGAAATCGCGCGCGGCGAGCGCCCGCGCGGTCGGACCAGGACCACCTTCGAGCGCTCCCCGATAGATGCGCGCGATCTGGACGTGCCCTTGCATGCCCGCGCTCGCGAGCGCCTCCTCCGCTGCGACGAGGTCCGCGATCCCGGCGTCGACGTCGCCGACCCACGCGTGACACGAGGCGCGGATCAGGTGCCCGAGGCCCTCGGCCCACACGGCGCCTTCCTTCACGAGCTCCTCCGCGATCGTCTTGGCCTCGCGCAGGGAGCCGTCCTGGCGCGGGTCCGCGAGCAGCACGCGCGCGCGCAGCGAGCGCAGCTCCACACGCGGCTGCTGGAGGCGCAGCAGGCCGAGGCGCTCGACGTGCGGCCACAGCTCGTCGAGCTTCGCACGCGCCGCTGCCACGTCACCGCGGTACAGCTCGATGTTCGTCGCGGCGGCGAGCGCGCTGACGTGCACGAGGTGGACGTCTTCGCCCGCCGGCGGTGCCGACGCATGGAGCTGCGCGGCCGCCTCCTCGGGCTTGCCCATCAGCAACCACGCCGCGTTCGAGCGGCCGGTGCGCAGCGATTGCTGCGCGACCTCGTCGCCGCGATCGATCGCGTCGCGCAGGAGCAGCTGCGTCAGCCGCGCGAGCTCGCGCCACTCGCCGAGATAGAACAGGGTCGCGAGCCAGTAGGTGTCGCCGGTGTCGATCTCCCAGCGCACGCCGGCGCCGTGATCGCGCAGCGCGGCGAGCCCGGCCTCGAGGTCCCGCCGCGCGTCGGCCCAGCGCCCGCCCATGTGCGCCGCGATGCCGATCGCGGTCTGCGCGAAGCCGATCACGTGCGGCGCGCCGAGCTTCGTCGCGATCGCCATCAGCCGCGCGCCCACCGCCTCGACGGCGGCGCGGTTGCGGCTGCCCGCGGCCGCCGCGTAGCAGACCTCCTGCGCGAGCGCGAGACACACGCGGACCGGCTCGCCGGCGTCGAGCGCCGCCCGGATCAGCTCGCTCTGCACCACGCGCCCGAGCGCGGGATCCGCGAACGCGAGCCCGCTCGAGATCGAATAGAGCACGTCGGTGACGAGCAGCTTCGCGGGCGGGATCTCGGTCAGGTCCTTCTCGACGAACTCGAACCCGCGCAGCTTCATCTGCATCCACTGGGTCGCGAGCTTGGTGCGCGAGGCGCGCGCGGTCAGCGGGATCCGGATCCCGATCAGGCCGAGCAGCCGCTCCGCCGCCGGCAGGGCCTCGTCGAGGCGCCCGCGCCTGAGCAGCGCCTCGACGCGGAGCCGCTCGAGGTCGATCGACTCGTCATCAGGCAACAGCTGCGCCGCGTGGCCATAGAGCGTCGCCGCCTCGTCGAGCTGTCCGGCACAGACCAGCGCGTGCGCCTTGCGGCTCATCAGGTCGCGCTGCCCGACGGCGTCCCACGGACCGAACGTGAGCGCGATCTGGTACAGCTCCGCCGCGCGCCGGAACGCGAGCGCGGCCTCGGCCTTGAGCGCGGCGGCGACGGCGTGCGTCGCCGCGTTCTCGGGATAGCCCGCGGCCAGCCAGTGCTCGACGATCGCGAGCGGATCGAGGTCGTCGGGCCCGTGCACCGCCTCGAACGCGCGCGCGATCGCCTCGTGCCACCCTGCCTTCGCCTCGGTGTCGAGCCGCGCGAGCACGGCCGAGCGCACGTAGTCGTGCGCCGGGTGCAGGATCATCTGCCCGCCGACCTGGCGCAGCGTCGCGAGCCGCTCGGCGGAGAGCACCGCCGCCTCGTCGTGCCCGCCGACCACGCCGGCCGCGTGCGCCGCGATCTCGACGGGCAGCGGGCGCGCCGCGACCGCCGAGACCGCGAGCATCGCCTGCGCCTCCGGCGAGAGCCGCTCGACGCGCGCCTTCACCAGGTCCTCCATCTTTCCGGTCGTGATGCCCGGGGTCCTCGCCATCTCCGTGAGCGCGAGCGGATTGCCCGCCGCGGCGGCGACGACCTGCGGCGCGCGCTCGGGATCCTCGGCGAGCTGGCTGACCAGCGCGAGCGCGTCGTGCTCCGGCAGCGGCTCGATCTCGAGGTCGCGCACGTCGCCCCGCCGCGCGCTGCCGCCCGGCGGGCGCTTCAGGAGCGCGACGACGCCGAGGTAGTCCTCGGGCCGGTGCGCGACGAGCACCAGGATGTTCGGCTCGCCGTTGTGGATCTGCTCGGCGAGGAACACGCAGCTGTCGGCGTCGCCCCAGTGCGCGTCGTCGACGAAGATCACGACCGGGCGGATGCGCGACAGCCGCACGAGCACGTTGCGCAGCGCCGCGAACCCGCGCCGCCGCAGCTCCTGGGGATCCGGCGGAACGGCGCCGCCCGGGAGGGCCTCGGCGAACTGCGGGATCCGGCGCAACACCGGGAACAGCCGCGCGAGCGCGCCGACCTCCTTCGGCACGAGGTCCGCGATCTGCTCGGTGGTGAGCGTCATGATCGACGCGGTCAGCGAGTCGATGACGCCGTCGAGCATCTTGAACGGCACGGCCTCGCGCTCGAAGCAGCGGCCCTCGAGCGAGAACACCGCGGACCCGAGGGAGCGCAGGAAGCGCCGCACGAGCGTGCTCTTGCCGATGCCGCTCCGCCCCTTCACCAGCAGCGCGACGCCGCGCCTGCGCGAGTCCGCCAGCGCCCGCCGCAGCTCCTCGGTCTCGGCCGCGCGGCCGACGAAGTTCGCCGCGGGCGCGCTGCGGGAGATCCTCCGCGTCGTCGGGGACGGCCCCGCGCCGAGGTGGTTCAGGATCGACATCCCGTTCGGGCGCGCCGCCGCCGCCGGCTGGAGCAGAATCATGCACAGGCGGTTCAGATCGGCCGGCACGGTCGCGACCGTGCTCGGCGGCGGAGGGACCTCGGTCTGCTTCCGCGTCATCACCTGCTCGGCGTCGCCCTCGAACGGCCGCCTGCCGGTGAGCGCCTCGTAGAGCATGCAGCCGACGGCGTACCAGTCGCTCGCCTCGTCGAGCGGCTGATCGGCGGCCTGCTCCGGGGACATGTACACCGGCGTGCCGACCGCGAGCTTCTCCGGGTCGCCCTCCCCCGTGCCGGCGACGAGCCCGAAGTCGAGCAGCGCGACGCGGCCCTGGGACGTGACGAGCACGTTGGACGGCTTCAGATCGCGGTGCAGCTTGGCGGCTCGGTGCAGCGCGACGAGCGCGTCGATCAGCTGGACGAGCGCCCCGCGCAGGCGCGCCTCGTTGAACGGCGACGCGGCGATGTCCTGGCGCGTGCGCTGCGGCCCCGCCGTCGTGCGAGGCGGGCGCACCCAGTCGATGAACGACACGCCCTCGACGAGCTCCATCGTGAAGTACCAGTCGCCGCCGCTCTCGTGGAGCTCGTGCAGCGCGACCAGGTTCGGGTGCACGATGTCGGCGAGCGCGCGGAACTCGCGCTTGAACCGGTAGAGGTCGCGGCCGCTCGCGGAGCGCAGCAGCTTGAGCGCGACCTCGCGCTGGAGCTGCCGATCGAACGCACGATAGACCACGCCCGCTCCACCGGCGCCGAGGGTCCCCCGGACCTCGAACCGGCCGGCGCCGAACACCGGCGCTGCGTAGCCGACTTCCATGTGCGGTCTCGACTTTATCAGCGATCGGGAGGCCGTAGCTGGCGGAGCGCCCACGTCCGCGGCACGCGAATGCGAGGCGGCTTTCGGGGACGCGCCCGGCGCAGGGCCGCGCAGAGCGCGATCGCGTCCGCCCGCTTGACGTCGGGCTTCTCCCACGCCGCGAGCCGGTCGAGCTGGGCCGCGGGAAGTCCGTCGGCGCGGCCGTCGGCGACGAGCTGGGTCCAGCTGCGCTCGCGATAGAACCGCGCCCGCGCGAGCTCGACGAGGCGTGCGCGGACGCGCGGGCCGAGCCCCGGCGCCGTACGGATCCCGAACCGCAGGTTGACGAGCGCGTCCGAGACCGCGCGGAAGCCGGCCTCCGCCGGCAGGTGGGCGACCGCCACCTCGTCGTCCGCGACGAGCGCGCCCGAGCGGAACGCCTCGAACACCTGGCCGACGCCGCGCATGCCGAACGCGTGGAGCTCGGCAGCGCGCAGCGCGCCCATGCTCGACGCGCCCCACACCTCGATGCCCTTCTCGAGCGCGAGCAGGAGCTCCTTGTGCCACACCGCCGCCATGCGTTCGAAGTATCCGTCGATGATCGCGATCCGCGAGAGGCCGCGCCGCTTCAGGAGTCCGAGCACGTCCCCGACGGCGACCGGCGGCCGGATCTCCGCCCCGGGCAGCAGCCGCGCCGCCTCGGCCGCGGGCAGCGTGGGCCCGACGAACACGATCGTCCCCGCGGTCATCCCATCGCCTCCACGTCGGTGGCGAAGCCGGGCACGATCACCTTGACGACCGGCACGCCGAGCGCCGGGTGCGTGAGATCGACCGCGATCACCTGCCGCGCCCCGTGCTGCTGCGCGATCACGACCAGCGCCTCGAGATCCTCGCCGAGGCCCTTCGTCGTCGCGCGCGGCAGGTCGTCGAACATCGCCGGCTCGTCGCACGGCGCGGTGAGGCGGTCCCACAGCGCACCGAGCAGCGCGGGATCGGTCGCCTTGGCGTAGTCGAACGAGAAGAAGTCGTCGCGCGCGCCGGCGATGTACGTGAGCCGCGTCTGCGCGGCCTCGGTGATCGCCCGTGCCACGGCGACCTCGGGGGCGAGGTGAGCCCCGAAGCCCTGGTAGAAGCCGAGCGCGCGCCACGCCGGCTCGCGCGGGTCCTCCATGATCGCGCAGCCCGCCGTCGGGATCGAGCCCTCGAGGTCCCACACGAAGATCCGCGCGCCCGTGCTCGTCACCTGTTCGATCAGGGCGCGGCACACCGGATCGTCGATCGTGTCGAGGACGATGCGCCGGTCGCCGCCGGCGCGCCGCCACGCCGCCTCCGCGTGGCGCTCGAGGACCTCGCACAGGCCGTGCACCACCGCCTCCACGAGCGCGTTCCCCGAGGCGAGCCCGTTCGACGAGATGTCGAACACCGGTGGCCGCGTGAACGTCGCGTCGAGCGTGACGGACTCGCGCGGGACGAGGACCGGCACGTCGCGCACGATGTCGACGCCCTCGACCCACGCCCACCGCGCGTCGAGATCGAGCTTCTTGCGCGCGCGGGCGAGCGCGCGCACGTCGACGGCGCGCTCGCGCAGCTTGCGATACGAGCCGTGCACGACGGGCAGCTCGAGGTGCTCGGCGCTCCAGGTCTCGAGGCTCTCCATGAGCGCGCTGACCTTCGCGGCGAGCGGCGTGATGCCCTTGCCCTGCTGCGTCGACAGCGAGAGGCCCATCGGCCGGATCGCCGTGAACACCGGGATGCCGAGGGTGTCGAGGCCCGTCAGATCGGCGATCCGCGTGATGCCGGCGCGGCGCTGGGCCGGCGCGAACCGCTTCCACGTGGCCTCGAGCGTGGCGGCGCGGTGCGTCCCATCACGCAGCGCGGTGCGCGCCTCGAGCTCGCGACCATGTAGGCGTAGCGACATCCAGCATCTTTGTTAACATCACAAGCGGTGCGCATTCTCCTCGCTCTCGCCCTGTCTCTCTCTGCCGCATGCGGCGCCGGCGGCAAGTACGCCTCCCAGGACCGCGAGGCGGGCGACGTCGATCGCGGCGAGACGAATGGCCGCACCTTCGAGTTCATCTCGAACCTGCCCGACGGCGAGGACTGGCAGGTCCGCGTGCGTGATTCCTCGATGTGGGCGAGCTACTCCGAGGGCGAGGAGTCCAAGGAGTA
>JAEUJX010000313.1 GCA_016794545.1 Myxococcales bacterium | reverse complement strand
GACGAGCTTCGCGCGCACCGCGACGTGCGGACCGCGCCCGCCGTCGGGCAGCGCGACGTGACCGACGACTCCCGTCGCGCGCTTGCCGTGCATCGTGATCTTGTCGACGCGGACGTTCGCGTAGACGCGCGCGCCGAAGTGCAGCGCGCGCGGGATGTAGCTGACGAGCGCCGACTGCTTCGCGCCGGTGGGGCAGCCGAACGCGCAGCGGTTACTGCCGGCGCAGTGGTTCTGGTTGCGGAGGTTCGGGATGATCTCCCAGCCCTTCGCATCGGCGCCCTTCTTGAGCAGCCAGTTGTCCTTGCCGATCGCCGCCTCGTCGTTGACGGCGACGTGCATGCGCTTCTCGACGCGCTCGTAGTACGGCAGCATCGTCTTCGGCGACGTGTCGAGGCCGTGCTCCTTCTGCCACTTCTCGAGCACCTCCTCGGGGGTGCGCCACGACATGCCGCCGTTGATCACGGTCGAGCCGCCGACCGCGCGGCCCTCCTGGAACAGCACCGGCGGGTTGCCGAGCGCCATCGAGGCGCCACCGTCGCGGTAGAGCTGGCGGATCATCGCCGACGTGTCGGCGGTGAAGTCGCGGGTCTGGTAGTAGCTGCCCTCCTCGAGCACGACGACGTCGAAGCCCGCCTCGGCGAGCTCCGCCGCCATCGGGGCGCCGCCGGCGCCGGAGCCGACGATCACGACGTCGGCATCGAGCACGGTGTCGCCGTGGATGTCGTGCCGGGTGAACACGTTGTGAGGGGCGATGCCCTCGTGCAGTGCGCGCGCCGCCACCATCACGCCCCCGCCTTCACGCGCCGCGGGCGCACCTTGGCGATGTCGAAGCCGGGGCGGAGCGGATCGGGCGCGATGATCTGCGCCGCCTGCTTCGCCACGTCGTCCTTGTAGACGGTCAGGCGCTTCACCGTGACCTCCTCGATCCAGGGCGCCGGGTGATACCCGACGCGCTCGCACGCCTCGGGCTGCTCGTAGCAGGACAGGCCCAGCAGCTGGTTGACCGCCTGGGCGAACTGGCGGTGGATCGGCGTCGGGCCGTGCTCCCACGACGCGAAGTACGCCTCCGCGCGCTCGCCGGTGAGCTTGTGGGCCCGGCGGCCGTGGAACGGGACCGCGCCCAGGTCGTACGCGAGCAGGCCGGCGTCGAACCCCCGGCGGAGCATCGGCGGGGAGGCGCCGAGCGTCAGCGCCATGTGATCGACGATCGCGCCCGCGAGGTGCGCGTACTCCGGCGGGCACACCACCGGCACGAGCGACACGAGCACCTTGCGCCCGATCGCCGTGTACGTGTGGGGCGCCACGTCCGTCACGCGACCACCATGAGCATGCTCTCGATCGCCTTGTCGTGGCGCTCGAGGTAGCTCTTCATCAGCTCGATCGCCGCGTCGCCCTCGCCGCCCTCGAGCAGGTCGAAGAACTTCGTGTGCGTCGGCACGTAGTCGTCGGGCATCTTGATCGCGAACCGCATGATGGTCGCGATGTCGAGATAGATCTCGGCGACGCGGTTCAGCATCCACAGGCCCGGCGTGAACTTCGCGGCCTCGACGATCGAGCGCAGGACCTCGAAGTCCTCGCGCGTGTACAGCGGGTCGCCGCGCAGCGCCCACGCGCGCGCCATCGCGAGCCGCGCCGCGGACGTGCCGCCCTTGGGGACGCGGTTCGCGGTGCAGCGGATGACCTCGAGCACGACCGCGCGGCGGAGCGCGAGCATGTCGACGAGCAGCTGCGCGATCGACGGCTGGTTGCCTTCGGGCCTGCCGTAGCGCAGGTAGCCGCCGATCACCTCGATCGACCAGTCGCGGTACGGCCGGACGACCACGCCCGACCCGCGCCGCGGTTCGACGATGTTCCACTCGCCGAGCCGGCGCAGCGCCTCGCGCAGCGTCGGTCGCGAGGCGCCGAGCTGACGGCTCAGCTCGCGCTCGGCCGGCAGTCGGGTGCCGGCGGGGTGGACGCCGCGGACGATGTCCGCGAGCAGCTTCTCGAACACCGCATCGATGGCGGTGATCGACGGTTCGAGCTCGATTTCGGCGGCGTGCTGCATGGTCACCAACTGGTAAGACCAATTGGTAAGACCAAGTGGACTTTCGGTCAATAGGAATCCCATCGCCGGTCGATCTCCGGTCGTAACACGACCAGATGACTCGGCTTATCAGGGGCAGACCCCAGCGGTTCCGGATGTCGAACGAGCTCCATCTTCCCGCGTGGATCGGCGCCGTGGACGTGCGCTGGGCAACGCGCCTCCGGGCCGTCCGACACCGCGCGCCGGGCACCGCGATCGCGAACCGCGCCGCTCGCACGCGCGGCGGATCGCGAGCCGGCGGCGCCCAAAGGAGCGCGTCCTGGACCGCGGGCGATCGCGCGGTGGTCGGTAACTGGTCGGTGATGGTCGGTGGTGATTCGCGTGGCGATCGCGTGGTGATCGGGCGGTGATCGCGCGGTGCGGGAGCGCGGGCGATCGGACGCGCGCGCGGGAAGCCGGCGATCCGATCGCCGCTGCGTGAGGTCAGCGCAAGCCGCCATCGAGCGAAAACGACATGTGCTCGCCGACGAAAACCTCCCGTCATTACGGGCAGGTCAGCTTGACGCTGAGAGAGCGGGCTCGCTAGGTTCCGAATATGACCAAGCCCAAGGCAGGTGGAGAGCAGCCGGTGGAAATCCCGGACACCTTGCCCATCCTCCCGCTCCGCAACTCCGTGCTGTTTCCGGGGGCGATCATCCCGATCGATGTCGGCCGCCGAAAGAGCGTGCGCCTCGTCGAGGACGCGATCGCGAAGGAGCGGCCGGTCATCGGCATCCTGACGCAGAAGGACGCGCGCACCGAGGATCCGGGCGCCGGCGACCTCTACATGGTCGGCTGCGCCGCGCGCATCCTGAAGGTGATCAAGCTCGCGAAGGACAACTTCAGCGTCATCCTCCAGGGCGTGTCGCGCTTCGAGGTGTCGACGTTCGACGGCGCCGAGCCGTTCCTCGCCGCGAAGGTGCGCAGCGTGCCCGATCCGACGTCGAGTGACGTCGAGCTCGACGCGCTCGTGATGAACCTGAAGGACATCGCGAAGCGCGTCGTGAAGCTCATGCCGGAGCTTCCGAAGGAGGCCGGCGCGCTCGTCGACTCCGTCACCGAGGCCGGTCACCTCGCGGATCTCATCACCTCGCACCTGGAGCTGGAGGTGGGAGAGAAGCAGGACGTCCTCGAGACGTTCGACCTGAAGACGCGCACCCGCAAGGTGCTGCAGTTCCTCTCCCGCCAGCTGGAAGTGCTGAAGGTGCGCGAGCGCATCAACACGCAGGTCCAGGAGGAGATGGGCAGGAACCAGCGCGAGTACGTGCTGCGCCAGCAGCTGAAGGCGATCAAGGAGGAGCTCGGCGAGCTCGATGACGGCGGCGGTGACCTCGACGAGTTCGGCGAGAAGATCACCAAGGCGAAGATGCCCGAGGAGGCGGAGAAGGTCGCGAAGAAGCAGCTCGACCGCCTGAAGGGCATGCAGCCGTCCTCCGCGGAGTACACGGTCACCCGCACGTACCTCGAGTGGCTCGTCGAGCTGCCGTGGTCGATCTCGACCGAGGATCACATCGAGCTCGCGGAAGTCCGCCGCTGCCTCGACGACGACCACTACGACCTCGACAAGGTCAAGAAGCGCATCGTCGAGTACATGGCCGTCCGCAAGCTGAAGAACGACAAGAAGGGACCGATCCTCTGTCTCGCGGGGCCCCCGGGCGTCGGCAAGACGTCGCTCGGTCGCTCGGTCGCTCGCGCGATCGGCCGCAAGTTCGGCCGCATCTCGCTCGGCGGCGTGCGCGACGAGGCGGAGATCCGCGGTCACCGGCGCACGTACGTCGGCTCGCTGCCGGGTCGCATCATCCAGGGCATCAAGAAGGCCGGGACCAACAACCCGGTGTTCGTGCTCGACGAGATCGACAAGCTCGGTCACGACTTCCGCGGTGACCCGGCGAGCGCGCTCCTCGAGGTCCTCGACCCCGAGCAGAACAGCTCGTTCTCGGATCACTACCTAGAGGTGACGTTCGACCTGTCGAAGGTCCTGTTCATCGCGACCGCGAATCAGCTCGACCCGATCCCGTGGGCGCTGCGCGATCGTCTCGAGATCATCGAGCTCCCTGGCTACACCCGCCAGGAGAAGAAGATGATCGCGCGGAAGTTCCTCGTGCCGAAGCAGCTCGAGGATCACGGCCTCACCAACGAGCGCTGCGAGATGACCGACGACGCGATCTTCGAGGTCGTCGACAGCTACACGCGCGAGGCCGGCGTCCGAAACCTCGAGCGCGAGATCGGGTCGGTGTTCCGCGCCGTCGCCGTGAAGGTCGCCGAGGGCCAGGCCAAGGACCACGAGGTCATCGGCCCGACCGAGGTCGAGGAGTTCCTCGGCCCGAAGAAGTTCGTCAGCGAGGTCGCGGAACGCACGGCGGAGCCGGGCGTCGCGACGGGCCTGGCGTGGACGGCCGTCGGCGGCGACATCCTGTTCATCGAGGCGTCGCGCATGCCCGGCAAGGGCAAGCTGACGCTGACCGGACAGCTCGGCGACGTCATGAAGGAGTCCGTCACGGCGGCGCTGTCGTTCGTGCGCGGCCGCGCCGCGGCGCTCGGGCTCGACCCGGGCAACTTCCTCGAGAACACCGACCTGCACGTCCACGTGCCGGCCGGCGCCGTTCCGAAGGATGGCCCGTCGGCCGGCGTGACGATGTACACGGCGCTCGTGTCGCTGTTCACCGGCGTGCCGGTGCGGCCCGACGTCGCGATGACCGGCGAGATCACGCTGCGCGGCAACGTGCTGCAGATCGGCGGCGTGAAGGAGAAGCTCCTCGCCGCGCACCGCGCCGGCATCAAGCGCGTGATCATCCCCGAGCGCAACGTGAAGGACCTGATCGACGTGCCCGAGGAAGTGAAGAAGGAGATGGAGATCCTGTCCGTGAAGCGCATGGACGAGGTCCTCGCGCTCGCGCTCAAGGATCCGCCGGCCTCGATCATGGATCTCGCGAAGGCCGCGCTGGCCGAGAACCACCCGACGGCCTAGCGATGACGAGGACGCTCGCCATCGCAGCGCTGTACCTGACAGCCTGTGGTGGCAGCGGGCCGCCGCCGACCTCTCCGGGCCCGGTTGCCGACTCTCCGGGGCTGGTGACGCGTCCTGATCCCGCCGCGGACCCGGCGCCGGGGCGCGCGTCGACGATGGTCACGCGCACGACGGCGTCGAATCGGCCCACCGAGGCCGAGCCGCTCCACGGATCGGCGAATCCGGGACCGCGGTTCTCCGACGAGCCGCTGCCGCCGGTCACCGAACAGCCACCGGCGAAGGGCTGCGATCCTGGCCCGTTCGTCGAGGCGGCCAAGGAACACGTGGCGAAGGGCATGGATGCCTCGGCGCTCGCGCAGATCGAGAAGGCGCTCGTGTGCGTGCACGATCCGAAGCTCGAGCGCTTCGCCGTGATCTTCGCGTGCCGCGCCAAGTTGTTCTCGCGGGCGCGCGCGCACTTCATCCGGCTCGACGAGGCCGACAAGCCGAAGCTCGCGCAGCTCTGCGCGGGGCCGACGCTTTGACCGAGCCGGGCGATCCGTATCGCCAGGCACCGGGTACGTGCCTCGCGTGCAAGCTACCGCTGCGTCCGTTCGGCGCACGCCTCGTGTGCGACGACTGCGGCGCGATGCTGATCGAGTTGCCGGATCTCGAGGCGGCGCTCACCGAGCTCGACGCCGAGCATCAGACGCTCGTGTTCGCCGAGCGCGAGACCGTCGCCGAGCGTTGCCCGCGCTGCGAGCTGCCGATGCAGGCGGCGCCACTTCACCGGGGACGTACGCTGCTGCTACCGCGCGCGGTTCACTGCGCGAAGCACGGTGCGTGGATCCCCGGCGGTGTGCTCGTGACGCTGTTCCAGCGAATCGGTCACCAGGCCCCGGCGCGGACGAGCGCGGACGAATACACGGGCGGTCTGCGGATCGGCAACTGGCGCTCGAAGGTGCGGCCGCGGGATCACGCGCCGTCGATCGATGTGTACGCGGGGCAGACGCTCGCGTGCCCGCACGACGGATCCCGGCTCGGGTTCTCCGGCGATCGACACGCGTGCCCGCAATGTGCGGGCGTCCTGCTCGGCGCCGCGCGGTTCGTCGAGATCGTCGGCGAGATGACGGGCGCGCCATACGAGCTCGCGCCGCCGGCCGGGGCGGCGAGCGACCGCGCGTGCCCGGCATGCAAGGAGCCGATGACCAGCGAGCTGCTCGAGACCGTCGAGGTGCAGCGCTGCGCCGCGCACGGCGTGTGGTTCCCGGCGGGCGCGCTCGAGGCCGCGCTCGCCCACGTGGTGGGCGCGCCGCGGAAGCTCGGCGGGTTCTGGTCGCGTCTGTTCGGACGCTGATCAGTGCGGGCGCGGCGTGCGGAGTGGCCGGCTCAGCCCGATCATCAGGGACCACACCGCCTCGGTGAACGGCGACGCCGGAACGCCCCAGCTCGCGTACGTGACGGTCGCGGTGATGTCGTAGATCCGTGGGGTCACTCCCGCCGGGATCCCGGACATCCGCGTAGGGGAACGACTACCCGATTGGCAGAAGTGCAGGCCCAGCCTTGACGCCTCCTTGGGGGCTACTTAGGTTGGCCAGCAAACAAATCGGACCATCGAGGAACAAGACGTCATGGGCAAGATCATTGGAATCGACCTCGGCACCACCAACTCCGTGGTCGCGATCATGGAAGGCAAGGAGCCGAAGGTTATCCCCAACGAGGAAGGCTCGCGCCTGACTCCGTCGGTCGTAGCCTTCGACGAGAAGGGCGAAGTCCTGGTCGGCCAGATCGCCCGCCGTCAGGCCATCACCAACCCCGAGAACACCGTGTTCTCGAGCAAGCGCTTCATGGGTCGGAAGTTCACCGATCCCGTGATCCAGGAGGAGATGAAGCGCGTCCCCTACAAGATCGTCGCGGCCAGCAACGGCGACTGCGCGTTCGAGATCCGCGGCAAGCGCTACTCGCCGCCGGAGATCGGCGCCCGCGTGCTGATGAAGCTGAAGCGCGCCGCCGAGGAGTACCTGGGCGAGCCGGTGACCGAGGCGGTCATCACGGTGCCCGCGTACTTCAACGATTCGCAGCGCCAGGCCACCAAGGACGCCGGTCGCATCGCCGGCTTGGAGGTCAAGCGCATCATCAACGAGCCGACCGCCGCCGCGCTGGCCTACGGCCTCGACAAGACCAAGGAGCAGCTGATCGCCGTGTTCGACATGGGCGGCGGCACCTTCGATATCTCGGTGCTCGAGGTCGGTGACAAGGTCGTCGAGGTCGTCTCGACGAACGGCGACACGCACCTCGGCGGCGACGACATCGACAACCGCCTGATGGACTGGCTCGTCGCCGAGTTCAAGAAGTCGACCGGCATCGACGTCAGCAAGGACAAGATGGTCCTCCAGCGCCTGAAGGAGGCGGCGGAGAAGGCGAAGATCGAGCTGTCGAGCGTGCAGGAGACGGAGATCAACCTCCCGTACCTCACGGCCGACGCGACCGGCCCGAAGCACCTGCTGCAGAAGCTCTCGCGCAGCAAGTTCGAGCAGATGATCGAGGACATCGTCGCCCGCGCGATGGAGCCCTGCAAGAAGGCGCTCTCCGACGCCGGCAAGAAGGTCTCGGACATCCACGAGGTCGTCCTCGTCGGTGGCTCGACCCGCATCCCGATGGTGCAGGCGAGGGTCAAGGAGTTCTTCGGCCGCGAGCCGAACCGCAGCGTGAACCCGGACGAGGTCGTGGCGCTCGGCGCCGCGGTCCAGGGCGGCGTCCTCTCGGGCGACGTCAAGGACATCCTCCTCCTCGACGTCACGCCGCTGTCGCTCGCGATCGAGACGCTCGGTGGTGTCGCCACCGTCCTGATCCCGCGCAACACGACCATCCCGACGCGCAAGAGCGAGACGTTCTCGACGGCCGCCGACAACCAGACGTCCGTCGAGGTCCACGTCACGCAGGGCGAGCGGCCGATGGCGAAGGACAACAAGACGCTCGGCAAGTTCCAGCTGACCGGCATCCCGCCGGCGCCGCGCGGCGTCCCGCAGATCGAGGTGACGTTCGACATCGACGCGAACGGCATCCTGAACGTCGCCGCGAAGGACAAGGCGACGGGCGCGGAGCGCACGATCCGCATCGAGGCCAGCTCGGGTCTGTCGGACGCGGACATCAAGCGCGCCGTCGAGGACGCGGAGAAGCACGAGGCCGAGGACAAGGCGCGCAAGGAGGGCATCGAGGCCCGTAACCAGCTCGACACGCTGGTCTACGGCACCCAGAAGCTCGTCAAGGAGAACGAGGCCAAGCTCGAGGCGGCCGACAAGCTGATGATCGAGGAGGCGATCAAGGACGCCGAGGCCACGCTCGAGAAGAACCGCGACGCGGGCAACCCCGAGGAGCTCCGCGCGGCCTTCGAGAAGCTCCAGGCCGCGGCACACAAGGTCGCCGAGGCGATGTACAAGTCGGCCAGCCCGCCCCCCGACCAGGGTGGTGGGGGCGGCGGCGGCGACGCCGGCGGTCCTCCGAAGGACGACGTGATCGACGCCGAGTTCGAGGACAAGACCTAGTCCCGCGCAGCGCGTCAGAGGACAGCGCGGACAATCTTGAATGGCGGCCGAAGGCCGCCATTCGCGTTTTGTCGGAGTGCGTGCATACTGGCGAGGTGCGCCTGGCTCGCGTTGCCGTCGCTCTGCTCGTCGCAAGTGGTTGCGCCGAGCTCGGTGCGACCGCGGTCGGCGATGGGACCAGCGTCTCCGTCGGCAAGCCGAGCAACGGCTACGTCGTCGACGGCAAGCGGCTGCCCGACAGCGGCGAGGGCTTCACGACGCGCGAGGTGTGGAGGACGCGCGGCAACCGCTATGGCACCGACGAGCTGCTCGACCTGCTGACCGGCGTCGGCCGCCGGATGGCGCGGCAGGTCGACACCCGGCTCGTGGTAGCGGACCTGTCGGGGCAGCGGGGCGGCGAGTCGCGCAAGTGGCATCGCTCGCACCAGAGCGGCCGCGATGTCGACCTCGTCTATTACATGCGGGGCGCGGACGGGAAGCCGTTCGAGGCCGACGCGATGCGCGTGTTCGACGCGAGCGCGAAGGCCAAGGATGGCTCGGGCATCACCGTCGACATCCCGCGGACGTGGCTGCTCGTGAAGGAGCTGGTCACCGCGCCCGAGGCCCGCGTCCAGTGGGTGTTCATGTACGAGCCGATCGCGGCGAAGCTGATCGAGCACGCCGTCGCGCTCGGCGAGCCGGAGGCGTTGATCGCCCGGGCCCGCAAGACGCTCAAGCAGCCGGGCGACTCGGCCCCGCACAACGATCACATGCACGTGCGGGTCTACTGCACCGACACCGACCGGATGTTCGGCTGCGTCGACATCGGGCCGATGGAGCTCTACGCCGAGCGGCAGGCCGAAGGTCCGCTGCCGGGCGCGATCGCCGCGATCGTCGGCGCGACGGCGCAGACCGGTGCGTCGTCGCTC
>JAEUJX010000285.1 GCA_016794545.1 Myxococcales bacterium | reverse complement strand
CGATGCTCGCGGCCCGGCGCGGCGCGGCCCGCGTGCACTGCGTCGAATCGATGCCGGTAGCCGAGGTCGCGCGCGAGCTCGTCGCACACAACCAACTCGGCGATCTCGTGACGATCCACCGCGCGGACATGCGTGCGCTCGTGCCGATCGAGCCCGTAGATCTCGTGATCGGCGACTTCCTTGGCGCGTTCCTCGTAGACGACATGATGCTGCCCGCGATCGCTGCGGCAGCGCGCTGGCTCGCGCCCGGTGGACGGTGCTGTCCGTCCCTCGTCAAGCTCGTGGTCGCGCCGGCCGATGTCGGGGTGCGCGAGCTCGAGGCGTTCGGCGCCCCCTACTACGGCATCGACCTGTCGCCTGCGGCATCTCTGGCGGGGCGGCAGTCCCATCGCGTCGACGTCTCACCGGCGGTGCTGCTTGCTTCTCCCGCGGACTACACGACGTACGCACCGCCGGCGGTGCTCGAGGGGGTCGACGCGACCATGGCGTTCGAGGTCACGCGCCCCGGTGTGCTGCGCGCGGTGATCGGCTGGTTCGAAGCGACGCTCGCGCCCGGCGTCGTCCTGCGCTCCGGGCCGGGCTACGAGACCCACTGGGGGCAGTATCTGTGGTCGGTGCCGCCGGCGGCGGTCGAAGCCGGCGACCGCATCTCGATCCGCCTCGCGTGCCCCGATACATCGGCGCCGGTATGGCGGTGGGGCGCCGAGGTTCGCCGCGCCGACGTTCTGATCGCGCAGGCGACACTCGACGAAGACCAGAGCTGGCTCGATGAGTGACGCCGACGACGCGATGATGCGCGGCAACACCGCATTCGAGGCCGGAGACGTGCCCGGCGCGCTCGCGGAATACGAGCGCGCGGTCGCTGCGCTCGCCCCCGGAGACGACGTCATTGCCGCCGATCTGTTCGAGAACCTCGGCATCGCCTACTGGAAGCTCGGGCGCTGGACGCCGGCACTCCGCGCCCTGCTGCGCGCTCTCGACGGTGATCTCGGTGCGCGCGAGCAGTGCCTGCGGCTTCTCGTCAGCTGCTACTTCCGCGATGGCCACGCGATCGACGGCGAGCGCCTGCTCCGCGAATACACGGACCGGTTCGGCCCTCACCCCGAAGGCTGGACGCGCAACTCGGCTCTGCGACCAGGAATCCAATGACGGCGATGTTCGAGTCGCTCGACGCATTTCGCGCGCACTGTCGTCACACTCACCACACCCGGTCGCTAGCGCGCCCAGCATGAACACGTCGTCGATCGCGGAAAGAGACGCATCCGCCTTGTCGAGCTGTGCGTAGTGCGCGTCGGCGTCGGCGATGTCTCGTGCCGTGGACGGCTCGACTCCGTCACCACGACTCGCCGAGCCGGCGCAGTAGCGCTCGAGCGTCGCCGTGTCCCTGACGCGCCGCGAGCTGGAGCCACGAGATCGCCGCCGCGCGATCCACCCGGACGCCGGTGCCTTCGAGGTAGAGCGTGCCGAGGACGTACTGTGCGCCCGGGTGGCCGACCTCGGCTGCACGGCGGTACCAGTGCACGGCCTCGCCGAGATCGCGCGGCGAATACGTCCCATGGAAGTAGTTCTCGCCGCGCGCGAACAGCTCCTCCGGCGACTTGAAGTAGTTGTCGGCGACGTAGGAGACGGTCGCGGTGCCCGCGACGGCAAGCACGGCGGCGACGCCGATGACGATCGCGATCCGCCGCGGCCCCCACCGTCGGGCGGATGGGGGCGGCTGCTGCGCGCTGCGCTCGAGAGGTGGCGGCGGCGCCGGCCGCTGATGCGCGGTGGTGGTCGGCGGCTGTGCCAGCGCGAGCGGCCCGGCGCAGCGGAGGCACGACGCGATGAGGCCGGCGTTCATCGCGCCGCAGCGCGGACAGCGAACTGCCGCGCCCGCTGGATACTCGGGGAAGGTCGCCGGTGGGTCCCATGCCGCGGTCACGGGCTCGGGAAGCGTCCCGAACCCCGTCGAGAGGAAGTCGTCGACGACTCGTGCGAGCTCCGGCGTCAGGTTGGCCAGGTCGCGCAGAACGCGGTCCGGATCGGGAGCGGTCGGGCAACGCCGCCAGGCACCCGCCTCGTACCAGTACCAGTCGCTCGTCGCGAAGCCGACGGTCCAGCACCGCCCGGCGGCATCGATCAGGTAGTACTGCCGCAGCAGCTCCTCGGTGGTCTCGCTATCGATCAGACCCGCCTCGTAGCGAGCGCGCAGATCGCCCACGACCTCCGCGAGCAGCGATGGTCCGAGGCGTTCGGGCGGCGGTGGCTCGACGAGCTCGCCGTCGAGCCTCGCGGCCGGGCGCACTTCGATCTCGCCCGCGCGCAGCAGCTCGACCGGGACCTCGAGCCGCGCCGGGTGATCGGGCGAGGGTGCCCACGTCCCCGATGCGAATCGATACCAGCGCCGTGTCCATGGTCCGAGTGCCCAGTACGCGCCGGTGCTATCGCGCAGGTGCAGATCGCTCAGTGCGGTCTCGAGCTCGTCGGGGGCGAGTGGCAGCTCGGCGTGGCGACGCGCGAACGCATCGACAACTCGATCGACCGTGACCGCCGTGACGTTCCGCAGGTCGCGGTTCATGTGGCACCTCTCGCGGCGGCAGTGTCCTGCGTGCACGTGCGGAGGCGCGCGCGCGCGATATCGCGGCGTTCCTCGGCATCCATGATCTCGAGCTTCGTGTCGCGGCGGAGCGCCTGAGCGTGACGCCGGCGCGCACGGAGGTGCTCGCACTTCTGCATCGCGCCGTAGACCCCCATGCCGCCGGTGACGCCGGACCACACCGAGCTCGTGGTCTTCGCAGCCAGCTCCGCGGTTGCGGGTGGCGCCCCGCGACCGATCAGGAACTCCTTGAGCGTCTCGATGATACCGGCCTTCGTGCCGCCATTCGGATAGAGCGACTTGAGCAGCTTCTCGAGCTCCGCGCGATCGCCGTGACCGAGCCGGACCCCGAGCTTGAGTGCTTCCTTGATCAGCCCCTCCGCGATGGCGGGGCCGACCTTCTTGGCCCAGAGGTCGGCGAACGGTTCGGCGGCCGTGAGCGGCGCCCCGGCGATCAGGCGCCATGCCGACACCGCGAGGAACGCCACGTCGATCAGGCCGTTCCACAGGCCGGTCTTGCGGGCGGTGTTCCACTCCTCTTCGAGGTGCTCGATCTCCTCGTCGAGGCGCTGCAGCTCGTGGTGGAGCGCCGTCACCGTTCGCTGTTCGGCCTTGAAATGCAGCCGCTCGTTGATGCACGGCACCTTCACGCGCGGCGGCTCGTGCCGCTCCGGCCAGGTTCGTCGCCGCGGCGGTGGCGGGCTCTCCTCCGGGGGCGGACTCTCGTCGCGTGGCGGCAGCTCGTCGGGCGGTTCGAGATCGATGACGATCGTGAGGTCGTCGCCGAGCACGTCCTTGCGGCCCCAGCGCCCCGCCATCGCGACGAGTCCGAACGGTGGCGGAGCGTCGGCCTCGCTCCACGGTCGGTTGTACCAGCCGTACCAGAACTCGGGCGTGAGCCGGTCATCGCGCGCGAGGCCGTGCGACGCGAGCCACTCGCGCGCCTCGCGGCCCGACAGAATGCGGCGGCCCGGGCCCGCGATCGTCGGTTCTCCCGGCGGTCGCTGCTCTTCGGCGCGCCGTGTAGCGACCGCCAGCGCCATCGCACTCGCCGTTTGCGCCGTGGCGCCCGCGAGGAGGAGTAGCAACGCCGCGACGATGCCAGCCTTCACCGCATCGTCGGAGAGCCCGCGGTGAGTCAGGCGCGATCGGACCTGCGCCAGCTGCTGGGTGAACTGCGCGTACGCCGTCGCGACCTGCACCATCGCGTCGGTGGTGTCGCGCGGGCTTCCGACGGCGGCGTCACCGCCGCGGATCACCCACGGGCAGCGCTGGGTCATGAACGCGACGCCTCCGCCGGGCGCGCGCACCCACACCGGGTTCGGCAGCCACAGCAGATAGCTTCCATCCGGGCGCGGGGTGAGATCGATCGTGAAGTCGCGTGTCGTCGTCGTGCGTCGCTCTCGTCCGTCCCCACGTGGCTCGATCTCGGTGACCACGACGCGGCCGATCCCGCGTGCACCGGGCGCCGGCGGGGGGGCGGGCTCGAACACGAACGCGACGGCGGTGCCGTACCGGAACTCGACCCGGTCGAGCAGCTCGGCGGTTCCGTCGGTGTTGATCCGGACGCGCGCGCGCGTCGCGGTCGCGACGGGAGGGGCGCCGGTCGTGTTGACGGTCGCCAGCCACGCCGGATCGGCGTCACCCGCATAGGTCCCGGCCGGTAGTGGCTCGGCCGATGCGACGCGCGTGCCCGCGGCGAGGATCGCGAGCAGCAGCAGCGAGGCCTGCGCGGTGACGCGGCGATTGGTGCGCGAGCGCGTCCGCGCGCTCCGCGCGCGCAGCGTCGTCTCGAACGCGAGGACCATCGCGATCGCGAAGGCCCCGCCGGTCAAGCCGGCACGAACCACCAGATCACTGCCCCACAGCGCGCCACCCTCGGCGACGACCACGGTGACGAGCCAGATCACGAGGTGCCCGGCCGTGCGGCGTGCGTAGACCTGACCGGCGCGCTCTTCGAGGTGATGTGCACGCGCGCTCAGCCAACCAGCGAGAACCCCGATCGGGATCCCGAGACCGAGCGACGCATCACCGCGCGCCGACGGGAGGAGCGCGAGCTGGGCCGCGTAACACGCGAGCGCCGCCACGGCGGGCACGGCGCACGTCAGCGTGGTGACGGGCCACGGTGCGCGATAGGCCCGGAGCATTGGCACCGCCGAGCCCGCGACAAGGAACAGCATCGCGAGCAGCGGATCGAGGCGCCACAGCGCGAGCGAGAGGATCGCGATGACCGCCGCGACCGCGACACTCTTCCCGAGCGCCTTGGCGATCGCGACGGTGATACGGACGTCGTGCATCGAACAGCTCTGCTGCTCCAGTTGCTGCGACTCTCGTGCCGAACGCACGGGGTGTCAGGTGCCCGGAAAGCGCAGCCCGTTCGCCGAGGTGCGACCACCCTGCAAGCGGTTCGCGGCCGCGACCGGTCACGCCGACCGCGCCGCCGCTCGGGTTCCGATGCGTTCCGCGTAGTCGGTGGTGATTCCGAGCGGTCTGGCAGCAGCGTGGCAGCAGCTCTGCTGCCGGATCACGCTCGCTCGAATGACGCGATCGCCTGCTACGCTCACCGAGTGACGGCGTACGTGAGGTCAGGCCTCCAGCTGGTGAAGCGGCGACGGGTGCTGGTGGCGGCCGAGGGTCGACTTCGCGCGGCGATCCAGCGTGCGGCGGTGGTGGCACGCGACGTCGAGAGAGTGCGCGACGGGCACCTGGCCTATCTGAAGGCCCTGCGCTACGAGCTCCAGACTGGCACGACCGTCGATGGCTCCAGTCAGGCGCGCCTCGCCGCGGCCGACGAGGCTGACCGCGCCTGGCGGGCCGCCGCCCCCGCCGAGATCGTCGCGGCGTACTCATCCGGGCCCGCGCTTGCTCCGGGGCAGGTCTCGGCGTCATTCGCGGCGTACGGGTCCCAGCGTGCAGCCGATCCGCCGTCTTCCCCAGGCTGCGCGTCTTGGGAGCGGTGCGGCAAAGGTCTGCTGGCGGACGAAGGCTTCGACGCCTCGTGAATGAGGCATGGTGATGGAACTCGCCCAGGCCCTGTCCGACCTCGGACTCACGTTCCCAGAGTACGCGGTGCTCTGGCACGTGCGAGACACGGTGGTTTTGGATCGTCAGGGCCTGGCGTTTTGGGTGTGCCACCACCTTCCAAATAACGTCCCGAAGGAGATCGATCTCGATCAATGCCTCGAAGCGATCGACATGCTCGTTCGCAAGGGCCTTCTGATCGAACTGACGGAGGTCGACATTCAGGATGATCTCGCTCGCTGGCGAGAGGAGCCGATCCCGGTGAGCTGGGGTGTCGACCGCGATCGAGGAGTGGGAGACGTCGATCTCACCGAGGCAGGGTTCCGCGCGGCGGAGACCGTCTCTCGGCTGATGCACCCAGACCCCAAACCCAGGCCCGTGCAGGGCTACAACGATGAGGACCCTGGCGTGATTCGGGTGTTTGGCGAGACCGAGGCTGCGTGCCAGGCGGCCGTCGGGTTCCTCGTCGATCGGATCGATCAGACTCCATGGCGCTGGTCAAGGACGGAGATCCAGGTCGAGCCAGCGCGACCCATCGGACCGTGGTGGTTTTCGCGCTTCGAACGTGTGCCGACAGGATTCGAGATCGTCATTCGTCGGAGTGCTCTCGGGTAGGCACGCGTCAGCGATCCCGGGACTTCACCCTGGATCGTCAGCGCGCCACAGTAGGGTCGCGCATGGCGAAGGCACGGACGAGAAGGGCGAAGCAGCGGCGAGTCACGCTCGACGAGTTCGATCGTGACCTTCCGCGCGTCCTCGTTGCTGCTCGCAAGGCGGGTGGCGTGGTGGTGGTGGATGCCGACGGGAACGGCGGCCCCGGCGCCGCGTTCACGATCCCGCTGTCGAAGACGCCGCTCGCGATCCTGCGCCGCCGCAAGGAGGACAACGCCAAGGACCTCGGTCGGGACGACGAGGGCTGTGCTTCCCCGGCATCAACCTCAAAGACGCGGTCGGCCCGATCGCCGAGCTGCGCCGGGCCGGCAACGGTGACCAGCGCTTCCCCGTGGAGGACGTTCACTCGCTGCGCCGCACCTGGGAGTCGATCGCCAACGACGAGGGTATCTCCGAGCTGGATCAGCACGTGCTGTCGAACCACTCGTTTTGGCGCGCACAACGTCAACGCGACGTACATCAGCCAGCACATCGATCACCTCGCGAAGTGCGCCGACAAGATCGACGCCGGCATCACGCGGCGGATCAAGGGCACGACGCCGACGCGCAAGAAGAAGCAGCGCCACCTCCACGCCGTCGCGTAGCTACGAAGGTGCGAGGTGATGCAGGACGCGGTCAGCGGCGCGCTTCACGCCGGACTCAGCTCGAATTGCTGCGCCGATCGTCTCCGCGCGTGCGGCGTAGCCAGGGTTACTGACCACCTCAGTGATCGCGCGGGCAAGCCGGCCCGCGGTTAGCTTCCGCTTGGGGACCGGCGGGGGCGCGACCCCGAGCGCGTGGAGTTGTTCCGCCCACGTCGGCTGATCGGCGAAGAACGGCACCCCCACGATCGGTCTCCCGGCGCGGAGTGCCGCCGCGACCGTGCCGGCCCCGCAGTGCTGGACCACCGCAGCGACGCGGGGAAACAGCCAGTCGTGCGGGACATCGTCGATGACGAATGTGTCGTCGGATCCCTCGAAACCGCGCAT
>JAEUJX010000247.1 GCA_016794545.1 Myxococcales bacterium | reverse complement strand
TCGTGCGCGAAGGGGGACTCGAACCCCCACGGTGTTACCCACTAGCACCTCAAGCTAGCGCGTCTACCAATTCCGCCATCCGCGCATTCTGTTGTCAGCCCGGCGTTCCGGGAAGGGCTGTTTGAGTACCGCTCGACCTCGCTCCTGTCAAGGGCTCCCCGGATCCGGGGTTTGCCGCGACTGGACGATGACGCGCCCGTAGCGCGCGACACGGCGGCTGCGTTTCGCGATCGCGATGAGGTCGAGACAGTTCGTCGTGCACGCGATTTCGCTCGATCCGTCGGCCTGGTGGCGCCGCGAGCATTCATGTGGCCGACGTTTCACACCGAGCGTCAAAGAAGTCTCGTTCTGATCAGGCGCCCTCGTTCCGATCGAGACACGGCGCGCATGACGTCGTGGCGTGCAAGTTGCTCTGCGCGCGCCTCGATGAAGAAGCTCTCACGCAGAACAGGAATCAGATCGATGTTACTCGCGACGCTGATCGTCGGCGCGTGTGACGACGGCACCACGCCGTTGCCGCCACACGTACGCGCACCCGGCGAATACGTCGAGACCGGGTTTCAGCCGGCGAACGAGGTGACGTTCCGGTACGCGAAGAAGCCGGCGGGCCTCTTGCCGATCGGCGGCTCGCTGTGGAAGCCCGTCGGTCCCGCGGCGATCCGGAACGGCCAGACCGAGAACGTGACTCCCGAGAACGGCGTGGCGGGTGCGGTTCACGTCACGATTCCACACCCGAGGAACGCGGACCGGATGTGGATCGCTGCGGTCAACGGCGGCGTCTGGGAGACCAGGAACGCGCGCGCGGCGAATCCGACGTGGCGTCCGCTGACAGATCAGCTGCCGTCGCTCTCGATCGCCGCACTCGACCTGGACCCGACGGACTCGTCGTATCGCACGCTGCTCGCCGGTCTCGGCAACGCGTCGAGCTACGGCCAGAGCGGCTCGTTGAATGGCCTGCTGTACACGAAGAACAACGGTCTGTCGTGGAAGGAGATCGACGACCCGTTGCTCGTCGGCAAGGCGGTGACGGCCGTCGCGGCACGTGGCAACGTGCTGCTCGCCGCGACCAACAGCTTCTGGGGGCAGTTTCCCGCGGGTGGCGTCATGCGCAGCGCGGACGGCGGCGCGACGTGGAGCCTCGTGGCCGGGATTCCGGCCGGCGTGGATGCGTACGACATCGCCGGCGATCCGGTGAACCCGGCGCGGCTGTTCGTGGCGACGAACCAGGGCATCTTCCGCACGGCCGACACGGGCGCGACCTGGACGAACATCTCGAGCGGCGACGCTGCGATCACGCGCCTGCTCACCGATTACGGATTGTCGCTGTGCGAGATCGACGTCGGCGCGCAGGGGCGCTTGTTCACCGCGATCACGCGGTATGGCAACGGCGCGTACATCGGCTACACCGACGGCGCCGAGTGGACGGCGATGGACCTCCCGTACACGCCCGAGTCGGGCGAGACCCCGATCGATTCGATCGTCCCGAGCGGATGGGGCGTGATGGTCACCTCGCCGAATCACGGCTTGTTCAATGGGGCACTCGTCGAGGTCGAGAACGTCGCGGGCATGCCTTCGGTGCGCGGTGTCTACATCGCGATCGTCCAGGACACCGACTCGTTCCATCTCTACGAGGCGCGGGCGAACGGAGGCGTGTACACGGGCGGCGGGACGTGGCAGCTCGTCAACGGCACGAACCCGAAGTCGAAGTCGAACGGCACGCCGGGGCCGTTCGGCGGCGCCCGCCGTCCCGGCGGTCAGGGCTCCATCCACCTGTCGGTGGCCGCAGATCCGAAGGATCGCGACATCGTCTACATCGGCGGCGATCGCCAGGACCTCAACTGGAACGGTCCGGTGTTGAACTTCCTGGGCGCGGAGAACTACAGCGGGCGCCTGTTCCGCGGCAACACGGCCGTCGAGCCGACGGGCGGCGTGCTGTCGCCCCAATGGGCAAACCTGACGCATCGCAACGACGTGCTCGAGTGGCCGAGCGGCGGGACGGCATCGCTGAGCGCACCGCACGCGGACTCGCGCGACATGGAGCTCGACGCCGACGGCAACTTGGTCCAGGGCGACGACGGCGGCCTCTATCGCCGCACGTCACCGCGCTCGAACACCGGCGACTGGTTCGCGCTGAACGGCAACCTTCAGATCACGGAGATCCACAACATCGCGTACGACCGCGTGTCGAAGACGGTCGTGGCGGGCACGCAAGACGTCGGCACGCCGATGAGCACGCCCGGCTCGCTCCTGTGGACCGACTACACCCAGGGCGACGGCGGCGACGTCTCCGTCGATGACGTCACGCTCGCCGCGGAGGGCAAGTCGATCCGCTACACCGGGTACCAGGGCGCGCCCGCCTACATCCGCTCGACGTGGGACGCCACCGGCGCGCTGGTCGACGAGCAGCTCACCTCGCTCGTGCCACTCGATGGCGTCCGGCTGATCGGCAGCTTCACGACGCCCGTCGAGCTCAACGCCCTCGAGCCCACGCGCCTCGCGATCGGCGGCAACAACGGCGTGTTCGAGAGTCTCGACCAGGGAGAGACCACGACGCTGGTCGGTCCCGGCATCACGAGCTTCACGAACGCGATCGCCTACGGCGGGACGAAGAACGGGACGCCGAACCCGGACGTCCTCTACTACGGAGACGGCAGCGTCGTGTACCGGCGGACGCAGGCGGGAACGGCCGCGGTTCCGACCACGACGCCGTTTCCCGGCGGGGAGGTCCGCGACCTCGCGCTCTCTGCGCGGGACCACGACGTCGCGTTCGTCGTCGGGCCTTCGAGCGTTCACCTGACCCGCGACGGCGGCGCGACGTGGACGGACGTGACGGGCAACCTCGAGGACGCGAGCCTGCGCTCGATCGTCGTCATCCCGCTCCCGTTCGACATCCAGGTGGTGGTCGTCGGTGGTCTCACGGGCGTGTCGTTCACGTGGCTGTTCCCGAACCAGACGGTCGTTCCGCTGTGGTTCGAGCTCGGCAGCAACCTGCCGGCCGCGCCGGTCTGGGACCTCGACTGGGACGGTACCGACCGGGTGCTCACGGTCGGCACGCTCGGTCGCGGTGCCTGGCAGGCGAAGTTCTTCTGAGCGTCGTCGATGACGAGGCGCACCCCTCCGAGACCGCCAACCGCCAGCTCCCTGCTAGAGTAGAGGACGGTGCCGCTGTCTCCGAGTCATCCGAGCCCAGCGCCGCCGCTCTCGCGCGCGAGCCTGGTGATCGGCCTGTACGGGGGGATGGCGATCGTCGGGCTGCTCATCGCGGCCGGGCGAGGGAACCCCGATCTGTACCGGGTGGGCGAGGCGCCGGCCTGGATGCTGCTGGGAGGTCCGGCGCTCGGCGTGGTCGTGGGGCTCGTGGTGGTCGGGCTGACCCGGCTCGCGACCAGGCACTTCGCGTGGGCCCGGGAGCTCAACGCGAGCTTCCGAGATCTGCTGGGGCCGCTGACCGGGCGGGAGATCCTGATCCTGGCGCTCGCGAGCTCGATCGGCGAGGAGCTCCTGTTCCGCGGGGCACTCATGCCCTGGATCGGGGTGTGGTGGCAGGCGGCCGCGTTCGCGGCGCTGCACGTCGGGCCGAAGAAGCGGTTCCTGCCGTGGACGGTGTCGGCGTTCGTGCTCGGCGCGGCGTTCGGCGAGCTGGCCGTGCAGACCGGGAACCTCGGCGGGGCGATCGCGGCGCACTTTCTGATCAACTTCTTGAACCTCCGCTACATCGTCGGGACGTCGCGCCGCTCGGCTGATTAGTTGCTCCGGGTCGGGGCGGGTGCCTAGCCTCGACCATGCTCCGTACCAGCCTGACCGCGGCGGTCTCGTTCGTGCTCGCGTTCGTCGCCGCGTTCGTGCTCCTGAGCCTGAGCGGGGTCGCGCACGCGGACGAGACGTCCGCGACCGACAAGCTGCGGATCCTGTACTCGACGCGGTTCACGTTCACCGACGAGGGGCTGCCGCTCATCACCGTGGAGATCATGGGCAAGCGCAAGGACGTCAAGCTGCGCGCGAAGAGCGGGCTCGTCGTGCGACCCGACGGGCAGGGCGGCTCGACGATCGAGGCGGACGGCGGCGACGCATGGACGATCACGGCGGAGAACACGAAGCCCGCGGTGATCCATGACTGGACGGTGGTCGAGACCCTCCAGCCCGACGACGCCGCGGGCGTGACGGCCGCGACCGCGCGGTGGAAGGAGCGCGGCTTCGAGCCGCGGGCGTTCGAGGTGGGGACCGTGTTCGGGGTGGATGGCGAGGTGATCGACACGCGCGAGGTCCGGATCGCGATCGATCCGGTGCCGGCGGGGAAGGGCGCGGCGCGGGCGGCGGAGCACGGCAAGCGGTACGGGCTCGCGACCCAGGTGCACCAGGAGCTGGTGCGGCGGCCGTCGGGGACGATCGTCGCGCGCAGCGGCGGGACCGTGATCAGGAACCCGAGCGTGCTCTGGTTCACGCCGAAGAAGCCCTCCGAGACCGTGTCGGTGCTCGACGTGCCGACGGGGACCGGCGGGTCGCAGCTCGAGACCGGGACGGAGGATCGGCGGTACTGGGGTGCGGTGTACGTGACGCTCGATCATGATGGCTCGCTGCTCGCCGCGAACGCGGTGCCCGAGGACAAGCTGCTCGCCGGGCTCGTGCCGGCGGAGATGTATCCCGACGCGCCGCCGGCGGCCCTGGAGGCGCAGGCGATCGCGGCGCGCACGGAGCTGCTCCAGAAGATCGGGCGGCGCAACCTGACCGATCCGTTCCTCCTGTGCTCGACGCAGCAGTGCCAGGTCTACGCCGGCGCCGGCAAGGAGGATCCGCGCACCACGAGGGCGGTCGAGGCGACGCGTGGCCTCGTGCTCCTGCGCGACGGCGGCGGGATGGTCGACGTGCGCTACTCGGCCTCGTGCGGCGGTCACACCGAGGACAACGACGCGATCTGGGGCGGCGATCCCGACCCGTCGCTCCGCGGCCGGGGCGACGATCCGAAGGCGCAGCTGACCCGTGTCACCGACGACAACCTCGGCGCGTTCCTCGACGGCGGCAAGGACGCGTGGTGCAGCAAGGGCAAGCTCGGCAAGGGCCGCTTCCGCTGGACGGAGAAGATCCGCGCCGACGACCTCACGGCGCGCGTGTCGGTCGACTATCCCGAGATCGGGCGCATCAAGGACCTCGTCGCGAAGAAGCGGGGCGTGTCGGGGCGGATCGGCGTCCTCGTGATCAAGGGCGACAAGAAGTCGGTCGAGATCACCGGCGACCTCCGCATCCGCCGCCTGCTCGGTGGCCTCAAGTCGACGCTGTTCGAGGTCACGCGCGACGGCGACTCGTTCGTGTTCCGCGGCGCCGGCTTCGGCCACGGTGTCGGCATGTGTCAGATGGGCGCGATGGGCATGGCCAGCGCGGGCAAGGCGCACGACAAGATCCTCGGGCACTACTACCGCGGCACGCACCTGCACCGGCTCTACTGAGGCGCTACGCTTGGCCATGGCAGGCCGCACGTTCCGGATCGCGCGCGCGTTGCGCCACCGGAACCTCCGCCTGTTCTTCGCGGGGCAGGGCACGTCGCTGGTCGGCACGTGGCTGACCAAGTTCGCGACGAGCTGGATGGCATATCGCCTGACCGGGTCGCCGCTGATGCTCGGGCTGGTCGCGTTCTTCAACCATGCGCCGACCTCGCTGATGGCACCGATCGCGGGCGTGCTCGTCGATCGGTGGAACCGGCGGCGCACGATCATCGCGACGCAGGTGGCCGCGTGTCTACAATCCGCGGCGCTCGCGGTGTTCGCGCTCGCGGGCTGGATGACGGTGTGGCACCTGATGGTGCTCGGCGCGATCCAGGGCGTGATCAACGCGTTCGACATGCCGGCGCGCCAGTCGTTCCTGCGCGAGCTGATCGACGACCCGGCCGACCTGCCGAACGCGATCGCGCTCAACTCCTCGATGGTGAACGTCGCGAAGATGGTCGGCCCGGCGCTCGCCGCGGTGCTGGTCGGCCTCGTCGGCGAGGGCTGGTGCTTCGCGATCGATGCCGCGAGCTACATCGCCGTCCTCGGGTCACTGGTCGCGATCCGCGTCGCGCGCCCGTCGCCGGTGATCGAGCGGGGGCGCGTCCGCGACCAGCTGCTCGACGGGCTGCGCTACGTGCGCCGCACGCCGCTCGTCCGCGCGGTGCTGATCCTGCTCGCGGTGGTCAGCCTGCTCGCCGGCGCGTACATGTCGATGCTGCCCGTCGTCGCCGCGGAGCACCTCGGCGGTGGGCCGTACACGCTCGGCGTCCTGATGGCAGCGGGCGGCCTCGGGGCGCTCACCGGCGCGCTGTACCTCGCGAACCGCACGACGGTGGTCGGGCTCGGCGGAGTGCTCGCGCGGAGCAGCCTGGTGCTCGGCCTCGCGCTGCTCTCGCTCGAGCTCGCGCGGTGGACCTGGCTGGCGGCCCCGATCCTGTTCGTCGTCGGCCTGTGCCTCATGGTGCAGCTGGCGGCGACCAACACGATCATCCAGACCATCGCCGATCCGACCAAGCTCGGCCGCGTGATGAGCCTGTACGCGATGGCGTTCACGGGCGCGATGCCGATCGGCGCGTTTCTCCACGGCTCGATCGCCAGCCGCGTCGGTGCGGTTCACTCGCTCGCCGGCGCCGGTGCACTGTGCGTCGTGGCGGCGCTGGCGTTTCGGCGCGCGCTCCCCGCGCTGCGCATCGCGAGCCGCCCCCGGTACATCGAGCTCGGCCTCATCCCGTCGACGCCCGTAACACCTCCGTGACACCGTCGATCCCGCGCCGGCGCGGGGAACCGGCGTAGTATCGCAGGGGCCATGTCCCTCCCCGTGCTCCCGACGACGATGGTCGGTTCGTATCCGCGCCCGCTGTGGTTCACGCAACAGCTCGCCGGCAAGGACGTCCTCGAGGCGTTCAAGGTCGCGTCGCACGCCGAGGCGTTTCACGACGCGTCGCGCGTCGTGATCAAGGACCAGGAGCTCGCCGGTCTCGACATCCTCACCGACGGGCAGATGTGGTTCGACGACTACCACATGGGGATCGGGTCGTTCCTCTGGTACTGGCTCGAGCGCACGCACGGCTTCTCGAGCGAGAAGCTGCCGCACCCGGCGCGCGCGAAGGCGAAGGGCCGCGACGTGTGGGCGCTCGACGAGGCGGGCGGTGTCGCCGTCACCGGGCCGATCGAGCGCGGCCCCGTGCGCATGGAGCTGTTCTATCGTTGGGCGCAGAGCCACACCGAGAAGCCGATCAAGGCGTGCATCGGCGCGGGGCCGGTGCAGCTCTCGACGCTCGCGTACTTCAAGGGCGGCCCGGTGAAGAACCGCTACGAGCTGTCGCGCGCGCTCGCCGACGTGTTCCGCGCCGAGATCGGCGAGGTCGTCGCCGCCGGCTGCAAGTTCATCCAGCTCGAGGACCTCGGCGCGTGGATGCCGCACCTGTCCGGCGAGAAGGACTACGACTGGGTGACCGACATCGTCGATCGCACGATGGCCGAGATCCCGACCGGCGTGGAGCGCGCGTGGCACTTCTGCATGGGCAACGCCTGGGGCAACAAGCTCGAGGGCATGACCGCCGGCGGCTACCGCGAGATCATGCCGCACTACCACGGCACGAAGGTCGACTCCTACGTCCTCGACTTCGCGTGCCGCGAGATGGAGGACGCCGACCTCCTGCGCGAGCTGCCCGCCGACAAGAAGGTCCACGTCGGTGTGATCGACGTCCGCACGCTCGAGATCGAGCACCCTCATCAGGTCGCCGAGCGCGTCCGCAAGGTGCTGAAGCACATCGAGCCCGAGCGGGTCACGCTGACCACCGACTGCGGCCTCAAGCAGCTGCCGCGCACGGTCGCGCGCGAGAAGCTGCGCGCGCTCGCCGAGGGCGCGGCGATCGTGCGGCGCGAGCTCCGGTAGTGGGGCACCGCCGCCTCGCGTTCGTGACCCCGTTCGTGCTCGTCGCCGCGTGCAGGACGCCGCCGCCGGTCGAGCCCGGCGAGGACGAGCAGACGGAGGAGGACGACGAGGGTGAAGCGCCGGTCGTCGTCAACGCCGCGTCGCCGGGCGCGCGGCCGACCGCGCCGCCGACCGCGCGGCCGACCGCGCCGCCGGCCGCGCCGCCGAAGGATGCCGCGGTGGCGGCCGTCTCCGTCGACGCCGCGGTACCGGCCGCACCCGTCGCGACTCCGCCGCCGAGGAGCGGCCCGCGCCCCCGCGACCGTTCCATCCTCGGCGAGGGCAACCCGCCATCGCCCACGATCCGCGGGTACGTGCTCGCCCATCGGCCCCAGGCGGACGGCGGCACGGCGGTGGACTTCGATGCCGGCACCGATCGCGGCGTGGATCCGAAGCGCGCGACCGCTCGACTGCTGCGAGGGGACAGCGACGACCCGCTCCGGGGCGGCGAGATCACGATCGTCACGTGTACCCGGACCATGTGCCGCGGAACCGTGAAGCTCGTGCCCGATCAGGTGGTCGGGGACCGGCACGTCGAGATCCGGTCGAACGACGTCGCTGTCGCCGTCGTCGAGCCGAAACCGGAGCCGAAGCCGGAGCCGCCGCCGAAGCCCGAGCCGCCGCCGAAGCCGGAGCCGCCGCCGAAGCCGGAGCCGAAGGGGAAACAGAGACGGCCTCCCGCGCCGGTCGTCGAGGTGCCGCGCAAGGTGCGCATCCTCAACGTGCAGGTCGAGGGTGATCGCACCGCGATCATCATCGCGGCCGGAACGGATCAGGGCATCACGGTCGAGCGCTCCGACGTCCGCCTCACGACGAAGGACGGGAGTCTGATCGAGGGCGGCGAGGTCACGTTGACCTCGTGCACGCAGAGCATGTGCCGGGGCACGCTCACGCTGGCCTCCGACAAGGTCAAGCTCACGCCGGAGGTGCTGGTGCGCCGGAAGGATCCGACCTCGCCGTGATCGAGCGCCGGCGCATCGTGGTCGCGACGGCGTTCGGTCGCCGTCGCGATCAGTTGACGGTGACGGTGCCGACGAAGCCGTGCGGCATGCAGAAGAAGCCGAACGTGCCGGTCGCCGTGAACTTCAGGCACGCGGTCTTGTTGAAGCCGACAGCGAGGCCCGGATCGGTCTTGGCCGCGCTCGGGTTCGGCGCGACGTTGTGCGACGTACTCGTCGTGAACCGCACGACCTGACCGACGGAGATCGTCGTCGCGGCGGGCATGTACGAGAAGCTCGCGTCGGTGGTCACCACCATCGCGGCGGGCGTGATGCCCGTGCAGCTGACCTCCATCACCGTCGCGGTGCTCCCCGGCGCGTCGATGGTCGCGGCGGCGTCGGGGAGCGTGGTGCCGCCGTCGTCACTGCACGCCGCGAGGAGAACAAAAGCACACGCGAGGGACCTCATACCTCGCATTGTAGGCGACGATGGGCGCCGGAGGGGATCATGCAGCCAGCTGAGGGAGTCCGGTTCGTTCACTCCGCGATCGACACCGATGTGCGTGCGCTCGAGGCCGAGGCGTTCGCCGCCGAGACCGACGCGCAGCTCGACGCGTATGCGGCGCGGTTCTCGCTGTTCCACGCGATCGCGAAGACGCACAACGACGGGGAAGAGGTGTCGCTGTTTCCGGAGCTCGATCGGCGACTCCCGCGCGTGGCCGCGACCTACCTGTTCGATCACGAGGACGAGGCCGCGCTGTTCGACGCGATCACCGGCCAGGTCGCGGCGGCGCGCGGGGCGTCGCCGGTGACGCGCCCGAGCGAGCTCGCGAAGCTGCGCCGTCACGCGGTCGCGCTCACCGAGCACGTCACGGCACACGTCCGGAAGGAGAACACGCTGATCACGCCGCTCGTGATGGAGCTGTTCACTCCGCCGGAGCAGGCCGCCCACGTGCAGGCCATGATCGGGACGTTCTCGCCCGAGCTCCTCGCGAAGGCGCTGCCATGGATCGTCGCGAACAACGTGTTCGACGAGCGCTGCGCGTACGTCGGCATGATGCAGCGGGTGATGCCGCCCGAGCGGTTCCCGGTCGCGTGCGGCTGGATCAAGGCCGGCATCGGCGACGCGGCGTGGTCCGCGATCGCCGCGAAGGTGCCGGGCCTGCCCGTCTAGGTCAGCGCAGGCCGTTGCCGTCGGACGGCGACTCGAGCTGCTTCGCGCGCTGCTTCGCGGCTTCGAGCTGGTTCTGGAGCCGCAGGTTCGACTGGCGGACGTCCTCGAAGTCCTTGCGCGCCTGCTCGAGCTCGCGCTGCATCGCCTCGCGATCCTGCTCGAGCCGCTCGACGGCGAGCTCGAGCGACGCGGCCGAGACCTCGCCCTCCTGGCGCGTGGTCGCGAGGACGCGCGTGGCCTCGGCGGCGGCGGCCTCGGCGCTCGCCTTCTCGCCCTCGACGACCTTGCGCTTCGCGGCCTCGGTGCGGGCGGCCTCGGCCTTCGCGCGCGCGTCGGCCTCGGCCGCGTGGCGGCGCGCCTCCTCGGCGCGCGCGGCGGTGAGCTGGCGCTGCGCCTCGAGCTCGGCGTCCCGCGCGCGCTGCGCCTCGTTCGCGGCGTCGAGCGCGCGCTGGGTGGCGCGCTGCTCGGCATCGCTGATCCGCACGAGCGCGACGCTGCCGAGCCCGATCACGCCGACCAGCACGCCGAGGATCAGCGTCGCCGCGAGCGCCTTCCGGCGACCCGCACGCGCGGCCTGACGCCGGACCTCGGCGAGGAACTCGCGCTCGGTGGCCGCGAGGTCGAGGACGTGGCGCTCGGACGTCACGAGCGCGTCGCGGGCGTGGGCGCCGCGCCAGACGAGATCCGAGCGGCGGCCGCGCGCGTGCCACTGCTTCGCGGCGGTGCGCAGCTCGCCGAGGAAGCCGCGCACGGCGTGGCCGTCCTCGAGCCAGCGCCGCAGCGTCGGCCACTCGGTGATCAGCACCTCGTGGACGATCTCGACCGTGGCGCCGTCGACCGCACCGGTGTGCACGTGGACGAGGCGCGCGCGCACGAGATGGTCGAGGATCCGCTCGACCTCCGCGGGGTCGGGCGCGAGGGAGCACAGCTCGTCGCGATCGATGACGGCGCGCGTCCCTTCGGGCGTCACGAGGCGCAGCAGGATCGCGCGGAGCAGTGGCTGGTGCTGCGGCGCGACGGCGGCAGCGACGTCGTCCGCGTGCCGCACGAACGCGCCGGCGACACCGCCCATCGAGTCGTAGGACGCGCTCGTGAGCAGGCCGCGCGCGCGATCGCGCGTGTCCCACAGCCGCGTCGCGGCGAACTGGAGGAGCGGCAGGGCGCCGCGCCGCGCCGCGGTCTGCACGATATCGTCGACGATCGCGCTGTCCTCGAAGGCGTAGCCGGCGAGCTCGGCGGGCCGGACGAGCGTCTCGCGCAGGTTCTCCTTGTCGGGCGCGGAGAGGAAGAACAGCCCGCGCGAGAGCTCGCCGAGGAACGCGTGATCCGCCGCGAGCCGATCGAGGAAGTCCGCGCGCGTCGAGAGCACGACGCGCACCGGCGAGCTCGGATCGTCGGCGGCGCCGAGCAGCGCCGCGAGGAACGCCTCGCGCGCCGCGGCGTCATCGGACAGCGTGAACAGCTCCTCGAGCTGGTCGACGACGAGCAGGATCTTCGTCGCCTCCGCCGCGGCGCGGTCGCGCAGCGCCTGGCCGAACTGCCCCGGCGCGTCGGCGAGCGACACGGTGACGCCGGTGACCGCGGCGAGGCTCGCGAGCGGCGCGCGGCCCGGCCGGACCTCGAGCACGCGCCACGGCCCCGGCGTCGCGCGGACCGCGGGGATCAGGCCCGCGTGGATGAACGACGACTTGCCGACCCCCGAGGGGCCCACGACGGCGAGCAGCGGCCAGGCCTCGAGGTGCGCGACCGCGGACCGGATCTCGCCGGAGCGGCCGAAGAAGAAGCGCGCGTCCGCCTCGCCGAACGCGGCGAGCCCGCGGTACGGCGACGGATCGGCGCCCGTGCGCTCCGCGCGCTCCGCGGGCGCGAGGAACGCCTGAAGATCGGCGAGCAGCGCGGTCGCCGTCGGATAGCGCAGGGCCTTGTGCATCGCCAGGCAGCGATCGACGATCGCGACGAGCGATGCGGGCAGCGACGGATCCTGCGCGCCGATCGACGGCAGCGGCGTCTCGAGATCCGTGAGCCGAGCGTGCAGCTTCTGCGGATCGCCGGTGCCCGTCGGGTGCACGCCGGTCAACGCGCGCCAGAACAGCACGCCGATCGCCCACAGGTCGCTCGCGTGATCGATCTCGCCCGCGCCCCATTGCTCGGGCGACATGTACGGCAGCGTCCCGACGATGAAGCCGTTGCCGGAGAACGTGACGTACTCGATGTCGGACGCGCCGTCGACGCTCGGCGCCCTGCCGCCGAGGCGCTCGCCCGGCGACTCGGGCGCGTGCCGCCTCGCGAGCTCGGCGAACACCTTCGCCACGCCGAAGTCGAGGACCTTCACGGTACCGCGCTCGGTGACGAAGATGTTCGACGGCTTGAGGTCGCGGTGGACGATGCCGTGCTCGTGCGCGCGCTCGAGCGCCTTGACGACCGGCACGATCAGCTCCGCGAACGCGCGCGGCGACGGCTTCTCGAGCAGGAGCTCGGTCAACGTCTTGCCCTGCAGGTACTCGAGCACCATGAACGGCAGCCCGGCGTACTCGCCGACCTCGTGGATCGTCACGATGTTCTCGTGCGTGCACAGCGCGGTCGCCTTCGCCTCGATGAGGAACCGCTGGACGAAGCTCGGAGACGAGTCGAGCAGGAACTTGATCGCGACCTTGCGGCCGAGCTTGGTGTCGCGGGCGAGGAACACCTGGCCCATGCCGCCGCGCGCGAGCTCGCGGATCAGCTCGAACCGCCCGACGCGCTCGCCTGGGGCGATCGGCTTCGCTTCCGGGGGCGGGTACGCCGCGCCCGGCTCGAGCCGCACCGTCTTGGGCTCCGCGACCACGCCCCATGGTAGCCGGAGCAGATGTAGGCCCGGTGTCGCTACGAGCGAGCCGAGCCGCGGATCGCGCCCCGTGCGTGCAACGCCTCGACGAGCCGTGGCCACCACGGTGCTCCGGCGAGGTGCCGCGGCGAGCGGTGGCGCGGTGCCTCGAACGGCCACGCGAGCCCGTGATGCCACGCTCCGATCGCGAGCCGGTTGCCGCCGATCGACAGCAGCAGCACCGGGATGACGTACCGCCCGTAGCGGGAGTGCATGACGTGCTGCCGCGGCTCCGCGCTCACGTCGGACCAGGCGGCGCGCGCGACCTCCTCGCCGCCCGGCCGCACGAGCACCAGCGCCTCCGGGGTCACCTGCAGCGCGAGCTCGGGCAGGCGCACGCGACCGTGGCGGCGGAACGTGACGACGAGCCCGACGACGACCATCGCGAGCGTGACGCCGCCGAGCACGAGGGGACCACCCGGTGCGCGCTGGATGCGGTCGGCGATGCCGGTGAGCCCGATCGTCAGGCCGAACGCCGCGACGATCGCGATCGTCGCGAACCACGGCGCCATCATCCCGAGCGCGCCGCCAGCGGTCTGCGAGCTGCGGGTGAGCTCGACGACGAGCGGACCGGGGGCGCGGTCGCGCACGATCCCGAGCGCGCCGAGGAGCGTGTCGAGGTCGGCGGCGGCGATGTCGACGTCGGTCGCGCGCACCGGCGGGGCGTCGAGCCGGTAGCCCTCGCCGTCGTGGTCGAGCGCGCCGATCACCACGCGCCCGCCCGGGCCGGTGAGATGGACCGCGAGCCCGCACGCGGTGTCGACGCCGCCGAGGACCCACCGTCCGACGGTGACGCGCTCGACCGCGAGCGGCTGCTTCCGCCACGACGCGATCAGCTGGTGGCCGTCGAGTGCGACCTGCACGCGTCGCGGCAGCGTGGACAGGATCGACGCCACGAGGAACCCGACCACCCCCGGAGCGACGAGCCACGGGAGGGCCGCCTCGGCGCGCGCGCCGACCGCGAACAGCGCCACGTAGAACAGGACGAACGATCCGAGGAAGGCGACGACGCCGGCGATGAACAGGCGGCGTCGATAGCGCTGGCGTCCCTCGAGCGTCGGCGGCATGAGCCGAGGAGCTTACCCGGGGAGCGTGACCGCGGCCGCTTCTCGCTCCATCCACGCCTGCATCCACGCGGTCGACTTGTAGCGATCCCACTGGTCGCACGCGATCGTGACGACCGGGCCGGAGAGCCCCCCGCGCGCCGCGACGCGGAGCGCCGCGACGACGTTGACGCCGGTCGAGCCGCCGACCGTCAGTCCCTCTTCCTTGACCAGGCGCTCGACCATCGCGAACGCCTCGGCGTCGCTGACCTTCTCGGCCGAGTCGAGCACGTCGCGGTGGAGGTTGCCGGGCACCGTGCCCGAGCCGATCCCCTCGACGGCGAACGGACCATCGGGTCCGAGCGTGCCGGTGTTGACCCAGTCCGCGATCGAGCTGCCGATCGGATCGGCGAGCACGACCTGCGTGCTCTTGTCGTGCTCCTTGAGGCGGCGGCCGGAGCCGCTGATCGTGCCGCCGGTGCCCGACGACATCACGAACGCGCCGACCGTCGAGTAGCCGAGCGCCTTGACCTGTGCCAGCACCTCCTCGCCGGTGCCCGGATACTTTGCCGTGCCGTAGTGCGCGCCGAGGTTCGCCGGGTTGAAGAACTGGTTGGTCAGAAACCAGCCGTTCTCCTCGGCGAGCCGCTTCGCGACGTTGCGGAAGTTGTGCGGCTGCGTCAGCGGGCCGTTCCTCGTGATGATGACCTCGGAGCCGAGCTGGCGGAGCGCGATGCGCTTGTCGACCGCCATCTTCTCCGGCAGCACGCAGATCAGGCGGTACCCGCGCGCGCTCGCGAGCAGCGCGAGCCCGACGCCGGTGTTTCCGGCGGTGCCCTCGATCATCGTCGCGCCGGGCGTCAGGAGGCCCTTCTCTTCGGCATCGAGCACGATCGCGCGCGCGGTCCGGTCCTTGATGCTCCCGCCGGGGTTCAGGTGCTCGCACTTGATGTAGACGGGCGTGGACAGCCCTTCGGTCACGCGCTTGAGGCGGATCAGCGGTGTGTTGCCGATCGCGTCGATCACATCCATGGCGCGACCATAGCTCAGTCTCTGTCGTGTGGAGCGGGACGGGCCGCGAGCGCGAGCAGGTGCTTGACCTCGAGGCCGGCGGCGCGCGCGGCGGCGGCGACGTCGCCCCGGTGACGCGCGATCACGTCGACCACGTAGCGGCGCTCGAACTCGCGCAGCACCGCGGCGCGCGCGTCGTGGTAGGGCAGGTCCGAGTGCACCGGAATGCCGTCCTGCGCCGCCCGTGCCTCCAGCGGCTCCGGCTCGGGCTCGAGTCGCGCGATCGTCTTGCCGAACCGCACGCTGTCGCCCGAGCGCAGCGTGCGGCCCTCCGGCGTGATGCGCGTGCCGCCGCTCGCGCCGTGGGCTCCGTACGGTCCGTACCACGTCCCGTTGCGCGAGCCGAGGTCGCGGACGAGCAGCTGGTCATCCACGAGGCGCACGATCGCGTGCTTCCCGGACACCGAGTCGTCGGTCAGCACGATGTCGCAGTCGATGTGCGAGCCGACCGTGACGTCGCCGTCGTCGAGCTCGTAGGTGCGGCCCTTGTTCGCGCCCTCGGTGATCAGGAGTCGCAGCCGCTTCACGGGAACACCGCGCGCGACACCTTCTTGTGAAACCAGTGCGGGCCGATCTCGTCGTCCGGCGCGAACCGCCCGCGCGGCGCGAACCCGGAGCGCAGGCCGCGGCTGACCTGCGCGAGCGCGTCGACGTCCTCGGCATCGACCTGCGATGACAGCCAGCGCTGGTCGCGCTGCGCGTGCTTCTCGCGATCGATGGCCCACTGGTACCAGAGGAAGCGCGTCGCGTCGGGCCGGCCGGGGATCGGCTGGTAGACGTTCACGGACAGGCCCCACGGGTAGAAGTTCAAGGTCAGGTTCGGCCACACGAACCACCACAGCGCGAACACGCGCCGGTTCTTCTCCGGATCGCGGAAGCGCTCGGGCAGCAGGGCCGGGTCGAAGCCGTCCTCGGGCTTCGCGGCGTAGACCCACTGGAGCACGGAGTCCTCGTAGAGCTCGGTCGTGTAGCTGGACAGCTCGATCGCGTCGGCGAGCCCGCCCGGCGGACGGTGCACGTAGCCGATGTGGAACCGGTCGAGGTAGTTCCAGGCGTGCTGCTTCCAGTTGCCGGCGATCTCGCGGATCTCCTGCGAGGGCAGCCGATCCTCGGGTGCGGGCATCGCGGCCAGCGACTCGTCGATCTCCTTCCAGCTCTCGGTGAACGAACGCGCCGCCGGATCGAGGTTGACGAACATCATCCGGCGCCACGCGGCGACCGGCAGCGACGTCAGGTGATCGCAGTCGCGCGGGAAGCCGGCGAGCCCCTGGAAGCCGGGCTGGCTGACGAACCTGCCCGCGCAGTCGAACCTGCGGCCGTGCTGGCCGCACACCAGCGTCGGTCCCCGGCTCGCGCCGAGCACGAGGGGGAACCACGCGTGCGTGCAGGTGTTGGGGAAGCAGCGCAGGACATCGTCGTCCCAGCCGCGCTGGAGGAACAGCGGGCGGCCGAGCAGCGACACGGGCACCCGCGTGCCGCGCGATGCGGTCTGCTCGTCGAGCGGGCGCGGATCGTCGGAGCGATCGGGGACGAGCTGCCACGAGCGCCTGAACACGCTGTCGAGCTCGCGTTCCAGGAACTCCGGCTCCACGAACGCGCGAGCCGGGAGGCTCTCCGCGCGGCGGATGTCGTCGTCGACCTGGCAGTCCTCGCGCGTCAGCGGCATGGCGGCGCGCAGCATCGCACGCGGCCCGGAGGGCCACACCCCGCGGGTCGCTGACGGCGCTTGACTTGTGTCACGATGTGATACATCGTGTATCACGTCGTGACACGAAAGCGTCCCCCGAGCGAGAAGCCCGACGAGCCAGACGACGAGGCCAAGGACCGCGTGATCCACACGCGCGTCCCCGGCAGCCTGGAGGCCCAGCTGCGCGAACGCGCCGAGGAGCTGGGCATGAGCGTGTCGAACCTCGTGCGCAACGTGCTCGGGAACGCGTTCGGCCTCGTCAACAACGTGGTCGCCGACAGCCACGCGATCGCGCGCGCGGCGCGCGGCGACAAGAAGCCCGCGGCGGCCGCGCCCGTGCCGGCATCCGCGTCGATCGACGACGTGCTCGGCTGGCAGCCGATCGTGCTCGGCAAGAACGCGCTGTGCGCGCGCTGCAACGACCTGTTGCCGAAGGGCAAGGACGCCGCCGTCGGCGTCGGCACGCAGATCGTGATCTGTCCCGCCTGCCTGAAGGAGCTCACATGAACATCGAACAGAACCTCGAGAAGCTGCTGCGACCGCTGAAGGAGACCGCGATCGAGACCGCGCGCCTCCTCAAGAACCTCGGCGCGCGCGTCGACGCGTTCTCGCTCGAGCTCGCGCGCGACGTCGGCGCGGTCGCCCGCGACGCGCAGGCGCTGCGCGACGCGGCGGTCTCGACGACCGGCACGATCAAGCGCGCCACACCGCGCGCGGCGAAGCTCGCGCAGGCCGGCGCCGCGATCCTCGCGCGCCACCGCTGGCTGCGGCTCGCCTCCGCGGCGCGCGGCGACCTCGCGCTGCGCGAGGAGGATCACCGCGATCTCGCGCGGCGCACCGCGCAGGCCGCGGCGCAGCTGCGCGGTGGCATCGCGAAGCTCGGCCAGCTCGCCTCGAGCCGGCCCGATCTGATCGGCCCGATCTGGGCGAGCGAGCTCGCGCTGCTCCAGGATGACGTCCCGCCGATCGAGGCCGCGGGGATCCGCCTGCGGATCGAGGCCGAGCTCGGCCGGAAGGTCGAGGACGTGTTCGCCACGTTCGACGACGTGCCGCTCGCCGCGGCGTCGCTCGCGCAGGTCCACGCCGCCACGCTGCCCGACGGCACCCGCGTCGTGGTCAAGGTCCAGGTGCCCGGCATCGAGGACGTGATCGAGGCCGACATCGCCGCGCTGCGCACGCTGGCGAGCGCGCTCGGCGAGGTGCCGGGCCTCGACCTGCCGACGCTCGCCGACGAGCTGTCGCGCGCGCTCGCGACCGAGCTCGATTACCTCGCGGAGGCCGACGCGCTGTGGACGTTCGGCGGCACCGGCGTCCTCGTGCCGCGGCCGATCCCCGAGGCGTCGAGCGCGCGCGTGCTCACGATGTCCCGGATCGACGGCGACAAGCTCGTCCCGAGTCTCCAGCGCATGGCCCCCGCGGCGCGCGACCAGCTGCTCGCCGACCTCGTCTCCGAGGTCGCGGCGCAGATCCTCGTGCGCGGCCACGTGCACGCGGACCCGCACCCCGGCAACTTCCTCGTGACGCCCGAGGGCAAGCTCGCGCTGCTCGACTTCGGCTGCACGCTCTCGCTGTCGCGCGCCGAGCGCGCCGCCTACGCGCGCCTCGTCCTCGCGATCGCCGGCGGCAACACCGATGCGGCCGCGAAGGAGCTCGCGCAGCTCGGCTTCGTCGCCGACGCGCCGGAGCAGCTCGTCGAGGTCACGGCCTCGCTGATCGGTGCGATGCGCCCGGGGACGTCGGTCGCCGAGCTCGACTGGGAGGCGGCGTTTCGCGAGCAGCTCGCGCACGCCAAGGAGCTCGGCGGACTCACCATCCCGCGCTCGTTCGTGCTCCTCGGCCGCGTGCTCGCGTCGGTCGCGGGTCTGCTCGCGACCTACAAGCCGAACATCCAGATCCACCCGCTGATCATGCGGCACCTCGCCGCCGCGATCGCCTAGGTCTCGAAGGCGCTCGTCGACTTCCGCGGCAACCGGCGCCCGAGCACGCGCATCGAACGGCCGCATGCTCTACGATCCCCGCGTGAAGCCGTCGCGCGGCGTGCTGTACATGGCGGCGAGCGCCCTCGGCTTCAGCGCGATGAGCGTGCTCGTGAAGGTCGCGAGCACGCGGCTGCCGACCGGCGAGATCGTGCTCGCGCGCGCGGTGGTCACGCTCGTCGTCTCGTACGTGATGGTCGTGCGCACGGAGCTGCACCCGTGGGGCACCGCGAAGGGGAAGCTCGCGGTCCGCGGCCTGCTCGGGTTCGGTGGACTGACGTTCTACTACCTCGCGCTCGCGCACCTGCCGCTCGCCGATGCGACGGTGATCCAGAACACGACGCCGCTCCTCACGGCGGTGCTCGCGTGGTGGATCCTGCGCGAGGCGATCGGGTGGACCACGCTCGTCGCGCTCGTCTGCGGCATCGCGGGCGTGCTCCTGATCGTGCGGCCGACCGGCGACGGGCTCGACCTGGTCGGGATCGCCGCGGCGCTCGCGGCCACGGTGTGCTCCGCGTTCGCGTACGTGACGGTGCGCCAGCTCGTGAAGACCGAGAACACGCTCGTGATCGTGTTCTACTTCCCGCTGATCGCGACGCCGCTCGCGATCCCGTGGGCCGTGGCGACCTGGGTCACGCCCGCGCCGATCGACTGGCTCCTGTTGCTCGCGATCGGCCTGACGACGCAGATCGGCCAGGTATTCCTGACGATGGGCCTCGCGCTCGAGAAGGCGGGCCGCGCGACGAGCATCGGCTACGTGCAGGTCGTGTTCGCGATGATGTGGCAGTGGGCGGTGTTCGCGGACGCGCCGACCTGGTGGACGATCGGCGGCGCCGCGATCATCTTCGCGGGGACGCTGGCGGTCGCGGCCGGATCACGAGCCCCAGCACCCACGCCATCAGCGCCACCAGACTGATGCCGCCGAGCACGTCGGAGAGGTAGTGCGCGCTCGCCGCCACGCGCGCGGCGCA
>JAEUJX010000233.1 GCA_016794545.1 Myxococcales bacterium | reverse complement strand
CGCCCCTGCCGAACGCGACCGTCCCCTGGCCGACGCCCTCGCTCTCGCGGATCGGGTCGAGCTTCTTGGCCTCGCGCTTCGAGCCGCTCACGTGCGCGACGATATAGGCGCGGCCGTTCTCCTTGAGCGTCACGATGCGCGCGAGGTCGTCGACGCACGTCTTGACCTTCGGCGCGCAGAACCAGTGGATGACGACCTTGCCGGCGGCGTCCTTCTCCGACGGCTGATCGTAGAGCCAGTCGCGCTTCGTCCAGGTCGGCGCGCCGAAGACCGTGAGCGAGTCGCCGTTCGCGGGCATCGTCGCGGGAGGACCCGGGGGCGCCTTCTTGCCGGGCTGCGCGGCGGCCGAGCCGGCCAGCGCGCCGAGGAGCACGAGGGAAGCGAGCTTCATGGGGGCGACCATAGCGCGAGGGAAACCGGGCCGTTCACGAGCGTGCTGGAATCTTGAACGCGCCCCGGGTCTCGTGCGTTGCTCAGTGACGGTGCGGTCGGCGGCTCTATTCATCGCGGCGCTGGGGGGCTGTTCGGGGCCCGCGGCTGCCCCGCCGCTCCAGTGGCCGCCGCCCGGCCGGGCGCCACCGCCCGTCGATGCGGCCGTGCTCGACGTGCCACCCGCGCTGGCGCTGCGGGGCGAGGCGTGTGGTGTGGTCGCGTGTGCCGAGGGGATGACGTGTACGCCGCAGCCCGGCGGCTACTGCGCGTCGGCGTGCACGCCGGGGGCGGTCGGCGAGTGCCCCGAGGGCGAGTGTGTCGCCACCGCACGGTCGGGCGCGCAATGCCTCGCGCGCTGCACCACCGACGCGGAGTGCCGCACCTCCGAGGGCTACGTCTGCGACCACGACTGGCACGCCTGCCTGATCCCGAACACCGCGGTCATCGTTCCGCGGCGCTGCCCGGCCTTCGGCGCGGCCCGCGACAAGGCGTTCGGAGCGGCGGTGCGCGCGACCACCGCCACCGGAGCGCAGCGCGATCCGAGCGCGGTGATCACCGACGGCGGCGACGTGATCGCGTGGGCGACCGGCGACACGCACGCGCAGCCGCGGCTCGCACGCGACAAGAAGGGCATCCTCTACGCGGTGTGGCTCGCGGCGGAGGGCCGCGCTCGCCGGATCGAGCTCGCGCGCTCGCGCGACGGCGGCAGGACGTGGAGCACGCCCGACACGGTCGACGCCGCGCAGTGCGACGACCGGGATCCCGCGTGCCTCGATCGCCCGGCGATCGCGATCGGCGCGGCCTCGCCCGGGACCGGCAACGATCTCGTCCACGTGCTCTACGCCGCGGGCGGCGGCATCCGCGTCGCGACGTCGCACGACGAGGGCGCGACGTTCCGCCGGCCCGTCACGGCGGTGCCGGGGCTGCTCGCGGCCGCGACGGTCGGCGCCGACGGCACGCTGCACGTCGTCGCGCTCGATCCGGGGACGGCGGTGCCGGGGTTCGGCTCGGCGGATCACCGGATCCTGTACACGACGTCCTCCGACAACGGCCGTACGTTCGCGAAGGCCCAGCGCCTGTCGGACCGCGACGACCGGCTCCCGTTCTTCGGCGCGATCCCCGCGGTCGCGGTCGATACGAAGCGCAAGCAGGTCTACGCGGCGTACGTGCGCGGCGGCCGCGACGCGGTCTGGGAGCTCGTGATCGCGGCGTCGAAGCGCGACGGCAAGAACGTGTGGAAGCGCACGCGCGCCGGCGGCGACGGTTGCGCGACGCAGCTCGCCCCCGCGCTCGCGCTCGATCCGACGACCGGCACGCTGCACGTCGGCTGGTACGACAACCGCGGCGGCGGGCGCTATGCGCGCGCCACGTGCAGGACGGGCGCTGCCGCGTGCACCGAGCAGGGCGCGATCAGCGACGCGCGGTTCGCCGTGTTCGCGCTGGATCGCGATCCGCCACGCGCGCTCGGCGACACGTCCGCGCTCGTCATCGACGTGAAGCGCCGCGCGCTGTACGCGGTGTGGACGCAGCCCGTCATCGACGACGGCCGCGTCGTGACGCGCATCCTGCGCGCGACCGCGACGCTGCCGAAGAAGTGAGCGTCAGGTCGTCGCGGCGAAGTAGATCGCGAGGATGACGGCGACCAGCGCCTCGCCGGCGATGAAGCCGGAGCCGAGCGGCACCATGTAGATGTCGGCGCTCTTCTTGTCCTTCTTCTCCCAGATCCAGCCGATCAGGCCGCCGAGGAACATCGTGAACACCACGACGAACGGGACCAGGATGCCGATGCCGATGCCGGTCGGGGAGGGCACCCACTTCTTCAGCTTGGGATTCGACTCGAGCACCGTGAACACGATGCCGAGCACGCTGAAGATGATCAGCGCGTAGAGTGCGGAGGTCGGAAGCGCACTGATGCCCTCCTCGAGGATCTGCGCGAACCCGGACCACTTGTTGGAGATCGGCGAGGTCAGCTTCGCGTCGTCGCCGGTGATGCCCCACGTCGCGACGAGCTGCGGATAGATCAGCGAGACGCACGCCGCGCCGATCGGCACCGCGAGGAGTTGCATGATCGTGAGGTTGCGCGGCTTGGTGCCGATCACCTGGCCGCACTTGTAGTCCTGCATGATCGCCTCGGACGACGTGGCGATCGTGCCGGTGGTGCCGCTCGCGACCATGTTCGCGACGACGTTGCCGGGCGCGACCGCGGCGAACAGGCCCTGCATCATGTTCGACAGCGCGCTGATCGGGCCCCAGTTGGTCTCGCCGAGCACGCGCAGGCCGACCAGCATCAGCGGCAGCGACAGGAGCATCGCCGTCAGCGTCATCCACACCGGCATGTGGAGGAACTGGTACTGGACGATGATCAGCGCGATCGCCGAGAGGGCGATGCCGCCGCCGACGAACGAGAGCGGCATCTCGGCGGAGCCGATCTTCGCGCCGCGCAGGCTCTTGAACGTCGAGATCAGCAGGCGCCAGCGCAGCGCGAGCGCGGTGAGGCCGCCGGCGACGAGCATGCCGGTCGCGGGCCACATCACCCAGAACAGCACCTCCGTGCGGGTCGGCGACCCGGTGAACACGGCCTGGTGGTTGGCGTCGCGGTGGAGCTCGACGCCGTACTTGACGAGCAGGATCGGAGCGACGACCCACGCGAGCACGCCGCCGATGATCATCGAGATGTTGATCCGCAGACCGACCAGCATGCCGCTGCCGATGCTGAGCAGGCTGAACTGCACGCCGACCGCGTAGCTCGCGAACACGAGCTTGGTGGCGACCGCGACGCCGCCGACCACGACGGTGTCCTCGAGGATCGTCTTCGGGTACCAGCCCTCCGGGATCCAGTCGCGGAACTGGGCGTCCTCGCGGAACAGCATGATCAGGCCCGAGAGCAGCACGCCGATCATGACCGCGTTGAACGCGCGGAACGCGTTGCGCTTGATCTCCGGCGTCGCGTCGCGCGGCGGATCCATCACCGTGATCGTCTCGGCCGTCGAGAGGCCGTCGACGTACGGCAGCTTCTCGTCGACGACGAAGTGGCGGCGCAGCGGCACCGCGAGCAGCACGCCGAGCGTGCACGCGCACGTCAGCCAGAGGAACGACGTGAACGGCGACAGCTCCATCGAGAACCGTCCGCCGGTGTTGTAGCGGAGGATGTCGAACGCCCCGAGCAGGACGCACATGAACGCGGTCTGCGCCGCGCTCGTGCCCATCGCCTCGGCGAGGTTGTTCTGCCAGCGGTTGAAGTGCTTCCCGCGCAGCGCGATGTCGATCAGCTTCAGGAACAGGAAGCCGAAGAACGCCGCGACCACCGACACGTTGGGGCCGAAGCCGAGCTTCAGCACCATGTACGGGTACGACAGGCCCATCAGCACGGCGACGAGCACGCCGGCCACGATGACCTGCCACGTGATATCGCCGCGCGGGGTGGGCTCGAGTGGCAGGACGGCGCCAAGCGGCGGCTCGCCGTCGCCCTTCAGCGCCTTCAGCTCATCCTTGAGGAGCTTGGCCTCGGGGACCTCGACATCGGGCTCTTCGTGGCTCACGCCGGAGGCGTATCACACTACGAGGCGCATTCGCCCTCGCCGCTCACCACCTCGAACGCGCGCTGCTCGCCGAGGTCGATGAAGTCGGCCTCGACGGCGTCGGCGTCGGCGAGCTTCTCGAGATCGGCGATCTGCGCCTTCAGCTGGTCGGCCGGAACGGTGCTCCAGAAGTCGCGGGACGTCGCACCGGACGCGATGTAGAAGTCGAGCAGGCGCTCGAGCGTGGCCCCGGCGCGCCGTGCCGGCACCTTGCCGATCAGCCGGCCGAACTCGGCCTTGTCGGCCTTGATGCCGCCGCCGACGTACACGAGGTACTGCGGCGCGGGGCGCCCGGCGAGCTTGCGCATGCCGCCCTGGAAGCCGATGCCCGCGATGTAGTGCTGGCCACAGCCGTGCGGGCAGCCCGACACCTTGACGTCGAGCCCGTGGGCCGCGGTGACGAGGTCGGGGCGGCGGTCGAGCAGCTCGGTGAGCTGGCCGCCGAGGCCGCGCGATGCCGTGACGGCGAGCTTGCACGACGACGCGCCGGGGCACGACACCACATCGGCCAGCGTGTTCGCGCCGCCGAGCGCGAGGCCGAGCCGCACGAGCTCGCGGTGCAGCGACGGCAGCCGCGCGTCGGGCACGTAGCGCAGCACGAGGTTCTGCTCGTTCGTGGTGCGCAGCTCGCCCTCGCCGTACTGCGTGATCAGCGGGATCAGGCCGCGCAGCTGCGCGGCGGTGATGTCGCCGAGGACGAGGCGGATCACGACCGACGAGAAGCCGTGCTGCTTCTGCGTGCGCACGTTGTGCTGCGCCCACTCGGCGTAGCCCGGAACGGGCTCGTTGACCTGGGCGAGCAGACGTTTGCCGCCTCGCGCGCTCGGCGACCCCGCCGCGGGCGGCACGGGCTGCGGCGGCAGCACGAGCGGCACGCCGCCCTCGCCGCGGATCTTCTCGCGCTCCGCGCGGTACTCGGCGAGGAACGCCTCGGGACCGACCTTGTCGATCGCCCACTTGAGGCGGGCCTTCGCCTTGTTGTTGCGGTTTCCGATCCGGTGGAACACCCGCACGACCGCGTCGGCGGCCTCGAGCGTCTCGGCGAGCGGCACGAACTCCTCGACGGTGAGGGCCGAGCGCCGCAGCGTGGACAGGCCGCCGCCGGCGAGCACTTTGAAGCCGGGCGCGCCGTCGCGCGTCGTGGCCAGGAAGCCGAGGTCGTTGATGAACGCCTGCGAGCAGTCGGTGCCGCAGCACCCGCCGAGGGACGGCTTCAGCTTGCGCGGCAGCGTCGAGCTGTACGGGCCGCGCAGCAGGTGGCGCGCGAGCGCCTCGACGTATGGCGTCGGATCGAACGGCTCGTCGGCCGCGACGCCCGCGAACGGGCAGCACGTCCAGTTGCGCACCGAGTGACCGCACGCCTCCTTCGTGGTGATGCCGCTGTCGGCGAGGATCCGCAGCGCGGTCTCGACGTCGGCCATCGGCACGAAGTGGTACTGCACGTTCTGCCGCGTCGTGACGTGGCCCTTGCCGCCGCCGAACCTCTCGGCGACGACCGCCAACGCTTCGAGCTGCGCGGGCGTGACGAAGCCGCCGGGCAGCTTCGCGCGGATCATCATCACGCCGTCCTGGCGCTGGCCGTAGACGCCGTTCAGGAGGCGGAAGCCGCGCCAGTCGTCGGCCGACAGCTTGCCGGTCTCGAAGTCCTCGAGCTTCTGGACGAACAGATCGACGTCCTCGTGGCGCGCGAACCCGAGACGGCCGGGCGGGGGAGGAGGCGGGAGATCGACAACGCTCATAGGAAGAACCTCTCGGCGGCACCGGGCGCCGCGCTCTGTTGCTCCGAACGGATCTGACTGGAGAGCTTCACGACCTCGCCGATGACGAGGATGCCGGGCAGGTCGGTCTCGAACGACGCCTCGCCGAGCGTGGCGAGGTCGCCGATCCAGGTGAACGAGCCGGGGTGCGATGCGCCGTGGATGATCGCGGCCGGCGTGTGCGCCGCCCAGCCGCGGCCGATCAGGTGCGCCGCGATCGCGCCGCGCGTGCGCACGCCCATCAGCACGACGAGCGTGAGCGAGCCGGGCGCGATGCCGTCGAGGATCGGCGCGTACGAGCTCTCGGCGTGGCCCGAGACCACGGCGAACGCCGACGCGAGCCCCCGGTGCGTGACGGGGATGCCGGCGAGCGCCGGCGCGGCGAGCGCCGAGCTGATGCCGGGGACCACCTCGTAGGCGACGCCCGCCGCCTCGAGCGCGAGCGCTTCCTCGCCGCCGCGGCCGAGCACGAACGGGTCGCCGCACTTGAGGCGCACGACCTTCTGCCCGCGCTTCGCGGCGCGGACCAACAGGCGGTGGATACCCTCCTGGTCGATCGAGTGCCGGCCGGCGCGCTTGCCGACGTAGAACCGCTGCGCCTTCGGCGCGAGCTGCAGGAGATCCTCCTGCACGAGCGCGTCGTTCAGCACGAGGTCCGCATCGCGCAGGCGCCGGAGCGCGCGCAGCGTGAGCAGCTCGGGATCGCCGGGGCCGGCGCCGACGAGAGAGACGAAGCCGGTCACGCGGCACCTCGTTCGAGCGCGACGATGTCCGCGCGGTAGAGCTGGACCAGCGTGCGGAGGAGCAGCGAGCGGCGCTTCGTGATCGGGACGCCGGCGCGCTTCCACTCCTCGCGCGCGCGCTTCGCGACATCGACCCACCGGTCGAGCTCCGACGGCAGCAGCGAGTCGAGCGCCTCGCGCAACAGGCCGGCGAGCGCCGGTGCGGTGCCGCCCGTCGAGATCGCGACCTCGACCTCGCCGCGCCGGATCACGCCGCCGAGATCCGCCGTTGCCGCGGTCGTAGCGTCGACGGCGTTCACGAACAGCCCGCGCTCGGCGGCCGCCGCCGCGACCTGCTGGTTGATCTCGGGTGGCGCGGCGGCGACGACCCAGCGCGCGCCGTCGAGATCCGACGGCACGAACGCGCGCTCGACGAGCACGACCCGCGGGCCCGCCTGCACGCGGATCGCGTGGGTGATCTTCGGCGCGACGACGAGCACGCGCGCACCGGCGGCGAGCAGGCCGTCCAGCTTGCCCGCCGCGACGGGGCCACCGCCCACGACGACGACCGGGAGGCCGTCGAGCTTGAGGAACACGGGGTACAGGGCAGTGCTCACGTCAGGCTCCTGCGTGCGGGCGCACGCCGTTGGTGGTCGCGGTCCGCACCGGCGAGCGGACGAGCCCGCGCGCGCGCAGCGCTTCGATGATCTTCGCGGTGCTCTGCTCGATCGTCTCGACGTCGGTGTGGACGCGGACGTCGGGCGATTCCGGGGCCTCGTAGGGATCCGAGACGCCGGTGAAGTGCGTGACCTCGCCGGCGAGCGCCTTCTCGTACAGGCCCTTCACGTCGCGCGCGACGAGCGCCTCGAGCGAGCTGTGCGCGTGAACCTCGATGAAGGCGAGACCGCGCTCCTCGGCGAGTGCGCGGACGGCGCGGCGCGTCTCGGCATAGGGCGAGATCGCGGCGGTGATCACGCCGACGCCGTGCGCGGCGAGGGTGCGCGCGACGAAGGCGATGCGGTGGACGTTGGTGTCGCGGTCCTCGCGCGAGAACCCGAGGCCCTTCGAGAGGTGCGTCCGCACCTCGTCGCCGTCGAGCACCTCGATGCGGCGCTCGCCGTCGAGCTGGCTCGCGACGGCCGCGGACAGGGTCGACTTGCCCGCGCCCGACATGCCGGTGAACCACAGGATGAAGCCGTCGGTCGCGCGGTTCTTCGGCTCGCGCTCGCCAAGCGGGCGGAACGCGAGCACCTCGACGTCACCGCCGACGAGCTTGCGCGGGCGCGACACGAGGTACGCGACGCCCGGGTGCGCCGGGTCGTGCGTGCCGTAGACCACGTCGAGCTCGCGCGCGGTGTCGCGCTCGAACACGTCCTTCACGGTCAGGATGCCGCGCAGGCGGCCCGCCGCGTCGTACAAGGAGAGCTCGGCGCCCGGCGACGCGGAGGAGAGAACGTCGTCGCCGAGCGCGAGCGTGAGGGGGATCGACCACACGGCGCCGTTCGCGAGGCGGCTGGTCGTGAGGATCGAGTGATAGTCGGCCTTGCCGACGAAGCCGGTGAGCGGGCGGGCCGCGCCGGTCGCGATCAGCTCGAGGTCCGCGAGCTCGCGCGCGTCGAGCGTGATCCTCGGCAGGTTCGCGGCGCGCGCGGCGAGCGCCACCGGAGCGCGCGTCACTCGATCGACGATCTCGGTCATCGCGCCTCGTCCCGGGACGGCGGCTGGATCACGTGCAGCCCGCACTCCTTCTTGCCCGCGCCGCGCCACCGGCCCGCGCGCGCGTCCTCGCCGGGCGCCACCGCCGACGTGCACGGCTGGCAGCCGATCGACGGGAAGCCCTGGTCGTGGAGCTCGTTGTACGGGACGTCGTTCGCGTAGATGTGCGCCCACACGTCGTCGTGAGACCACCGGACGAGCGGGTTGATCTTGAGGAGGCCGAACTTCTGGTCGTGCTCGACGACCCTGGCGGTCGCGCGCTCGGGCGTCTGCTCGCGGCGGATCGCGGTGATCCACGCGTCGAAGCCGGTGAGCGCCTGCCGGAGCGGCTTCACCTTGCGCAGGTCGCAGCAGCGATCCGGATCGCGGGTCCACAGCGCGGGGCCGAGCGTCGCCGCCTGCGCGTCGATCGACAGCGCTGGGCGCACGGGGCGGATCGTCACGCCGTAGGTGTCCTCGAGCCGGCGCCACAGCGCGTACGTCTCGGGGAACAGCACGCCGGTGTCGAGCGTGAACAGATCGATCGGCAGGTGGTGCTTCGCGATCAGGTCGATGATCACGCAGCCCTCGGCGCCGAAGCCCGTCGCGAACGTCAGCTTCGGAGCGAGGCGCTGGCTGGCCCAGCGGAGGATGTCGACCGCGGACGCGCCTTCGAGCTCGGCGGCAGCCGCGGGGACGTCGATCGGGGCATCCGCCATAACGGATACCTGTCTACACCCCCGGCGGACGACCTGTCAACGATAACGGAAATTCATCCGGCTAACGCCGCTTCAGCTCGCGAATCGCTTCCTGGGCGCGGGCCCGGTCGGGGTCGTTCTTGGGCGCCAGCTCGAGGAACGTCTGGAAGTTCTCGATCGCCAGCTTGTTCTTCTTCTGGCCGGCGTACGTGGCGCCCAGGTGCAGGTAGTTCACCGGGTTCTTCTTGTCCTTGCGGATCGCCTGGATCAGGAACGCTTCGGCGTCATCCCACTTCTTGCGCTCGACCAGGAGCAGGCCGAGCTTCGCGACGGCCTTGGGGTAGGGCGGGTCGAGCTCGACCGCCTTGTAGTAGGCCTTGAGCGCTTCGTCGAAGCGCTCCTGGACGCGGAAGATCTCGCCGTACGCGTACCAGTAGCGCGACTCGTTCGGGACCTTCTGCACGGCCTTCGCGAACGCGCTCTCGGCGTCGGCCTGCTTGCCCTGGCGGTTGTAGAGCACGCCCAGCTCGAAGTAGGCCTGGCCGTTGTTCGCGTCGAGCTTGACCGCCTCGTCGAGGTAGTGCTTCGCCTCGTCGAGCTCGTTCTGGTCGCGCAGCGCCATGCCGAGCAACACGTTCGCCTGCGCGTCCTGCGGCGAGGCCTTGAGCGCGGCGCGGAACTCGAGCGCGGCCTCGTTGACCTCGCCGGTCTTGTGGAGCGCGTTGCCGAGCGACATGTGGAACTGCGCGCTCTTGCTGTCGAGCTGCACGGCCTTGCGCAGCTCGACGATGCCCTCCTGATCCTTGTCGAGGAGCAGCAGCGCGCGGCCGCGCTTGTCGTGGCCCGCGGCATCGTCGGGCGTCATCCCGAGGATCTGATCGGCGATCTCGAGCGCCTCGGCGCCCTTGCTCCCCGCGAGCAGCGCCTCGCAGTACAGCTTGTAGCCGTTCACGTCCGTCGCGTTGGCGTCGTAGTACGCCTTCGCGATCTCCTGTGCGCGCGACGCCCGGCCCGCGTGGATCAGGAAGTCGACACGCTCCTCGAGGATGTCGAACTCCTTGTCGACGTCGTAGGCGGCGGCGTAGCGCGCGTCCGCCGTGTCGACCTCGCCCGACTTCGCGGCCTGACGAGCGTCGGACAGCAGCGACTTCTGCGACGGGCCCTTCGGCTTGATCTTGGTGGTCTTCTTCGGCGTGGCCGGGCCGCCGCACGCGGGCACGGCCGTGACGAGCGCACCCGAGAGCGCGAGCCCCAGCAAGCGAACCAGCATCCGCAGAGGGTAGCGAATGCCGACGAGCCGCGCCACTTCGCGACCCGGGGCCTCCTCCGGGCTAGCGCCGGGCGTGGATCCGGGCCAGCGGTGAGCCCGGTACAGTGCGAAACCGCCGCTTGACGGCGCCGCCGAGCGCGCCGAGCCACGCCATCACGCTGATCCGGCGATCGTCCTGTTCCTCGTCGGGCGGTGGCTCGGGGGCGCGCGGTGGCTGGGGCACAAAGCCTCGCAGCGACTCGAAGTCGGAGGCGGACGGATCGCGGGGCATGACGCGAGCAGCAGCACCCTCCGTGCCAGCACAACCCCGCAGGCTCTCGTCGGCGCCCGCGCGGATCCGCTACATCGCGCGCGGACGGCGCAGCGCCAGCCAGACGGCTCCGACGATGAGGACGTTCGCGATCGCCGTCGTGACGCCGAGCGGCTCTCCGGAGATCACGGCCCCGATCACGACCGCGAGGATCGGATTGACGTACGCGTAGCTCGTGGCGACGACGGGCCGCGCGTTGCGCAGCAGCCAGCTGTACGCCGTGAAGCCGAGCAGCGAGCCCGCGAGCCACAGGTAGCCGAGCGCGAGCCACGAGGTTGCCGACGCATCGGTCGGGATGCGTTCTCCGCGGAGGACCGCGCCGGCGAACAGCAGCGCGCCGCCGACCAGCATCTGCATCGCCGGCAGCATGAAGCTGTCCCTCGCCGCGGGGCCCTTCAGCCGGCGCGCGAGCACCGACCCGAGCGCCCAGCACGCGGGCGACAGCATCAGCATCACGATGTGGTGTGGCTCGCCCGACAGCGTGGGACCGCCCATCAGCACGAACACGCCGAGGAAGCCGATCGCGAGCGACAGCCACTCGCGCCGCGTCGGACGATCGCCGGAGACCACGCCGAGCACGCCCATCCACAGCGGCATCGTCGCGCACACCACGGCCGCGCCGCCGGACGAGACGCTCTGCTCGGCGAGCACGACGAGCCCGTTGCCGCCGAGGAACAGCAGGCCGCCGATCGGCACGATCGCCAGCCACTCGCGGACGCCCGGCCATGCGGCGCCGCGGCGCTTCGCGATCGCGAGCAGCACGAGGCCGGCGGCCACGAACCGCAGGCTCGCCGAGGCCAGCGGCGGGAGATCGACGAGCGCGATCCGGATCGCGAGGTACGTCGAGCTCCAGATCACGTACACCGCGGCCAGGCTGAGGATGAGGCGCGGATCGACACGGGGTGCGGCGGTCGCTGGGGCGTGCGCGACCGGTGTCGCGGCGGAGGAGTCGACGAGCATGGACTTCATGGTGACGTCATCCGCCGAACAGTACAGAGCCACGATTTGTTCGGGTCGACCAGCACAGATTCGCTGTGCTGCTCCGGGTCCCTCGAACTGTGCTGGTCGATCGGAAAGGTGATGGGTACACTTCGATGCATGGTGGCAACCGGTGGCTTCCTGTACGAGCACCTGGCCGACGAGCTAGGTCAGGCGATCGATCGGGGCGCGCTGCGTGCGGGCGACCGGCTGCCGTCGGTGCGGCGCCTGGCGCAGGAGCGCAGCGTGAGCGTCGCCACGGTGCTCGAAGCGTACCTTCGGCTCGAGAACGCCGGTCTCATCGAGGTGCGGCCGAAGTCGGGACACTTCGTACGACGCCGAGGGATGCTCACCGCCGAGCCGCGCTCGCCGCGCGCGTGCGCGACGCCGTCGCGCGTGACGGTGTCCGACGCCTACACGAAGATCCTGCAGGCGATGCGCGATCCCGAGCTGTTGCCGTTCGGGTGCGCCACGATCGATCCGACGTACCTGCCGATCGCCGCGCTCAACCGGATCGTCACCCAGGTGACGCGCGAGATGACCACGGTCGGCGCGCGCTACGAGGGCGCGCCCGGCTTGTTGACCCTGCGCCGGCAGATCGCGCGGCGCTCCGTCGATGCCGGCGTCGCGCTGTCGGAGGCGGACCTGTGCACCACGATCGGCGCGACGGAAGGGCTGTCGCTGGCGCTGCGCGCGGTCGCGAAGCCCGGCGACGTGATCGCGGTCGAGTCGCCGGCGTACTTCGGCGTGCTGCAGGCGATCGAGGGCCTCGGCATGCGCGCGCTCGAGATCCCGGCGAGCCCGAGGACGGGCTTCGATGTCTCGGCGCTCGAGGAGATCGTGCGCACGCAGCCGGTGCGCGCGGTCGTCGTGACACCGACCGTGTCGAACCCGACGGGCTCGATCATGCCGGACGACGAGAAGGAGCGCCTGGTCAAGGTCACGCGCAAGCTCGACCTGCCCGTGATCGAGGACGACGTCTATGGCGAGCTCGTGTTCGACGGCTCGCGGCCTCGCCCGCTGCGCGCGTTCGCCGGCCCCAGCGACGACAGTCACGTGCTGCTCGTCAGCTCGGTCTCGAAGACCCTGGCGCCGGGATATCGCGTCGGCTGGATCGCCGGCGGCCGCTGGCACGACCAGATCGTCCGCATCAAGTACTCCCAGTCGCTCGCGTGCCCCACGCTGCCGGGCATGGCCGTCGCCGAGTTCCTCGCCTCGGGCGGCTACGATCGCCACCTGCGCCGGCTGCGCGCCGCGGTCGCCGGCAACGTCGAGCGCTACCGCGAGGCCATCGCGACGCAGTTCCCCGACGGCACGCGCGTCTCGGCGCCGCGCGGCGGCTTCGTCCTGTGGGTCGAGCTGCCGCCCGGCGTCGACGCGCTCGCGCTCCACGAGCAGGCGCTGCGCCGCCGCATCGTGGTCGCGCCCGGCCCCCTGTTCTCCGCGCGGCAGAGGTTCGCGAACTTCATCCGGATCTCCGCGGGCTCGCCGTGGTCTGACCGCGTGGCCGATGGAATCCGGACACTCGCGCGGCTGATCGCGCGTGAATAGCGGGATAGGTTCGCCGCGTTGGATGGAACGGAGGCGAACATGAGAGCACTTGCTTCGATCGCGTTTGGTCTGGGTCTGGTCGTGTCGAGCGTGGCCGTGGCGGATCCGAGCGCGGAGGTGAAGGCCGGCACCGGCGTCGAGAAGCGCGAGGTCGTCGGCGAGTCGGCGACCTTCCCGGCGGGCACCACCGTGTGGGTCTGGTCGAAGATCACCGACGGGGAAGGCTCGGTGAAGCACGTGTGGAAGCGCGACGGCAGGGAGGTCTGGACGGCCACGCTGCGGGTCGGCGGCAAGAAGTGGTCGACGCAGTCGCGTCGCACGATCCCCAAGGCGGGGGCGTGGGAGGTCGAGGTGCAGAGCGCGGACGGCGCCAAGCTCGGCACGGTCGCGTTCGCGGTGCAGTAGCGCCTCAGCCCATCTGGGCGAGGCACCGGTCGCACACGACGCCGAGCTCGGTGACGTTCGTGCGGGCCTTGGGCTGCAGCGTGCTGCACCGCATGCACATCACGTTGTCGGCCTCCTGCTTGATCTCCTCCTGCGCGTTCTCGATCGCCGCCTCGAGCCGCGCATCGAGGATGTCGGCATCGACGACGCCGTTGTCGCGCAGCACCGCCGCGAGCACGCCGATCATCGAGCCCATCAGCTTGAGCTGCTGCTGCTGCTGCTGGATCGTGCGCTGCATCGCGGCGATCGCCGTGCCGAAGGCATCGCCCTGGGCGGCCGCGACCTCCATCGCCGCATCCGCCCGGTCGTGCGCGCTGTTGATCGCATCGCGCTCGATCCACGACATGTTGTCGTCGACGAGCATCGTGAAGAACGAGACTCTCCCCATGCGGGGAGCTTCTTACATCGACAGGCCGCCGTCGACGTCGATCGTGCGCCCGTTGAAGTAGTCGCACTCGAGCACGAACTTCACCGCGAGCCAGATGTCCTCCGGGACGCCGATGCGGCCGACCGGGATGTTCGCGACCAGCGCGTCGCGCGCCTTCTGGTTCATGCCCTGGGTCATCGGGGTCTCGATCATGCCGGGAGCGACGGCCCCGACGCGCACGCCGAACGCCGCGAACTCCCGCGACCACGTCACCGTGTTCGCGGCGAGGGCCGCCTTCGCCGACGTGTAGTTCGACTGGCCGCGGTTCCCGTGCCGCGCGATCGACGACATGTTCACGATGACGCCCGGCTTCTGCTCGGTGGCCGCCATCTTCGCCACCACGTCGCGCACCATGAACGTCGCGCCGGTCAGGTTGACGCCGATCACCGCGTCCCACTTGTCCTTCGTGAGCTTCGTGATCTCGCCGGTCGCCTTGTCCTTCTTCACGAGCAGGCCGTCGCGCAGGATGCCGGCGTTGTTGATGAGGCCGTTGAGGCCGCCCATCTGGCCGTGCGCCCACTCGACGAACGCCCCGACGTCGTCCTCCTTGGAGACGTCGAGCCGTCGGGTGTGCACGCGCCCGGGCAGCCCGCGGGTCGTCTCGGCGAGGGTCGCGAGACCCTCCTCCATGACGTCGCCCGCGGCGACCTGAGCCCCCGCCTCGGCGAGGCGGCGAGCGAAGTGCGCGCCCATGCCCTGGGCCGCGCCGGTGACGATGATCTTGAGAGCGGAGAGCTGCATGCCCGCCGCTATATCACGATTGTGCGGCGCAGCAAATATGTTGCGCCGCACAATCGGGTCACATGCAGCTGCCCGGCGTCAGGGCGTTGCACGTTCCGTTACAGCCCGGGGTACCCATCGTGTACGGGCCACCCGGAGCCATCGAGCAGTTCGCACCGCCAACGTCAGCCCCATCGCAGACCTCGGGTCCGTTCTTCGTGTTGTCACCGCAGACGCCGCCGGTGATCACGTTGACCATCGTGCACGAGTTGCAGGAGGCGCAGGGCGTGTTGTACGCGGGAGCCGATCCGCTCGAGCAGAACGTGTTGTTGTTCTTGCCCGGGCCGTAGTCGCAGACCTCGCCAGTCTCGATCGCGCCGTTGCCGCAGACCGCGGGCACCGGTGCGCACACGTTGCTTCCGTTGCAGAACCCGGAGGCGCAGTCCGTGCCCATGGTGCACGCCACCGTGTTCGCACAGCGCTGGCACCCGTTGCCCGTACCACCGCAGTCGATCGCGGTCTCGCCCTGGTTCTGGATCCCGTCGTTGCACGTCGGCGGCGGCGGCGCCGGCTGGCACGTCTTGACGCCCATGTTGTTGACGCAGTTGCCCGAGGCGCAGTCGCCGTTGTTCACGCAGGTCTTCGTGTTGGCGCAGCGCTGGCAACCGTTCATGTTGCCGCCGCAATCCACGTCGGTCTCGCCCTGGTTGAGCGTCATGTCGTGGCAGCTGATGTTCACGGTGCAGGCGGCGGTGCTGATCGTGCAGGTCGCCGTGCAGCGCAGCGCGCCGTCCGGCGTCGACGGCACCTCGGTCGCGCAGGTCTTCGCGCCGAAGTCGAGGCCGTCGCAGGCCTCGGCCGCGTTGTTGATGGTGCCGTCGCCGCAGCGCGTCGCCGCCGCGATGGTGGTCGGCGTGCAGGCCCCCGTGCACGCGGTGCACGAGGTGTTGTACGCGGGCGCCATGCCGTTCGACGTGCAGATCTGCATGCCGTTGTTCATGCCGTTGTCGCAGGTCTCGGCGCCCTGGATGACGGAGTCACCGCAGCGCGAGCAGTCGGCCAGGTCGAACGCACACTGGTTACAGGTGAGGACACCCGCGTTGAAGTTCTGGCCCGGCGGCAGCGCCGGGTCCTGGAAGCTCGCGCACCCCATCGAGTTGAGGTTCGCGCCATCGCACTGCTCGCCGTTCGACATCTGGATGGTGGCGTCACCACAGTTCGGGCCCGTGCCCGCGGTGAGGCCGCTCAGCGGGCAGCCGACCGGGCAGACCATGCAGCTCGAGTTGTAGGGGCACGCGGCGGGCACCTGCACGCTGTTGTTGTTGGTGCCGTTGTCGCAGCCCTCGACGCCGGCCCGCGTGAACCCGTCACCGCACGTCGCGGTCTTGCAGGTGAGGAGGCAGGCGCCGGTGTTGCTGAGCCCGCCCATCGGATCGCACTGCTCGCCGGCCATCGCGTTGACCTTCGTGTCGCCGCACACCGAGATCGTGCAGTCGCTGTTGCAGGTCGCGCTCGGGCCCATCGCGGTGCCCGCGACGCCGGTCGTGCCGGTGTTCGGATCGCACTGCTCGCCCGCGAACGTGTTCACGAAGCCGTCGCCGCACGCGCGCGGCGTGCAGTCGCCGTCGCAGGTCGACGTCGTCGACCCGCTGTGCTTCGGATCGCAGGTCTCGCCGGCCTGGAGGAAGCCGTCGCCGCAGATCGGGATGATCTGGCAGTTCGCGTCGCAGTCGACGCCGTTGGGCGGGTCGCACTTCTCGACCGAGCCATCCGGCGGATCGAGCCGCTTGTTGCCGCACAGCTTCTGGAGGCAGCCGAGCGTCGGGTGGCTCGAGCCGTAGCAGGCGCTCGTGTCGGCCGCACCGACGTCGCACTCCTCGCCCGGGTCGACGACGCTGTTGCCACAGCGCTCGAACCGGCACAGCGCCGAGCAGCCGTTCGCCGGGTTCGGCGGATCGCACTGCTCCTGCACCACGCCACCGGGCGGAATGAACGACCGGTTCACGATGGCGTCGCCGCACGTCGGCGACGTGCAGTTCACGTTGCAGTTGCTCGTCTCGCCGCCCATGCCGTTGCCGTTGCCGTCGCACTGCTCGTGGCCGCGGTCGTTGACGAAGCCGTCACCGCAGAACTCGATCTGGCAGTTCTGGTTGCAGCCGTCGCCCGCGATCGGCTGCATGCCGACCGGGCTGACGTCGTTGTCGCACTGCTCGCCCTTGGTCGGGTCGATGATGCCGTTACCGCAGCGCTGGATCTTGCAGGTGTTCGCGCACGTGTACGGGCCGCCCGGGAGCATCGCCGGCACCGTGTCGCACTCCTCCACGCCCATCTCCGTGAACGTGTCGCCGCACGTCGCGATCATGCAGTTGACGCACGAGTCGGTGTTCACCACGTTCTGATCGTCGCACTGCTCGCCCGGATCGAGGACGCCGTCACCGCAGCTCGCGAGCGTGCAGTTGTTCGAGCAGCCGTCGTTCGGGATCTGGTTGCCGTCGTCGCACGCCTCGAACCGCGTCGGACCGAGCGTGTTCTTCAGGCCGTCGGTGCAGATGTTGATCTTGCACATCGAGGTGCAGTCGCGGTTGTCGGCGTTCTGGTTGACGCCCATGAGCGTGCCGTTGTCGCACTGCTCGCCGGCGGTCGCGTTGACCTTGGCGTCGCCGCAGCTGCGCAGCGTGCAGTCGACGTTGCAGGTCGCGGTCTCGCCACCCATGCCGGCGCCGTTGCCGTCGCAGGCCTCGCCGTTGTTGACGATGCCGTCGCCGCAGCCCTGGAACGTACACACCGACGAGCAGCCGTCGCCGTTGTTCATGTTGCCGTCGTCGCACGCCTCGCCCGGGTCGAGCTGACCGTTACCGCAGCCCTCGGGGCGGCACAGGTTCGAGCAGCCGTCGCCGTTCAGGACGTTGTTGTCGTCGCAGAGCTCGACGCCCATGCGGACGAAGCCGTCGCCGCAGAGCGCGATCCGGCAGCCCTGGACGCAGGCGTCGGTGTTGACGGCGTTGCCGTCGTCGCACTCCTCGCCGGGGTCGAGCGTGCCGTTGCCGCAGCCTTCGGGACGGCACTGGCTGGAGCAGCCATCGCCGTTCGCGAGGTTGCCGTCGTCGCAGGTCTCGACGCCCATGCGCACCTTGCCATCGCCGCAGACCGCGTTGAGGCACATGACGCACGCGTCGGTGTCGTTCATGTTGCCGTCGTCGCACTGCTCGCCGGTGTCGACCGTCGCGTTGCCGCAGCTCGCGAGCTGGCACGCATTCGAGCACCCGTCGGTGTTGTTGGTGTTGCCGTCATCGCACTGCTCGAGGCCCGGCGGCTGCATGTCGACCTTGCCGTCGCCGCAGATGTTGAGGAGACAGGCCGCGGTGCAGTTGCGGGTGTCGCCGTTCTGGCCCACGCCGCTATCGCACTGCTCGCCGGCGGTCTGGTTGACCTTGCCGTCACCGCAGGCGCGGGTGGTGCAGTCGATGTTGCAGGTCGTCGTCTCGATCGGGTTTCCGGTCGTGGACGGGTCGCACTGCTCGCCGCGCGTGCCCATGTTGTCGACCACACCGTCGCCGCACTTCGCGGTCTTGCACGTGTTGAGGCAGTCGTCGTTGTTGTTCGAGTTGCCGTCGTCGCACTGCTCGCCCGGATCGACGATGCCGTTGCCGCAGCCCTCACCGGAGCGGCAGTCGGAGTTGCAGCCGTCGCCGCTGACCGTGTTGTTGTCGTCGCAGACCTCGCCGGTCTGGATGTCCTTGATGCCGTTACCGCAGACCTCCGTCGAGGAGCACGGCGCCGGCGACATCTCGCCGTTCACCATGATCGACTCGCCGGCGCAGCCGTCGGCGTTCGTCTTGGCGCCCGGATCGGTCGCGCCGTCGTCGCAGACCTCGCCGACATCGACGATGCCGTTGCCGCAGGTCTCCTTCGACATGCAGTTCGGGCTGCAGCCGTCGCCCGCGGCGGTGTTGCCGTCGTCGCACACCTCGTTGGGATCGAGCACGTTGTTGCCGCACGACTCCTTGCGGCAGATGGTCGAGCACGTGTCGCCGCCGAGGACGTTGCCGTCGTCGCACTCCTCGCCGGGATCGACGAGGCCGTTACCGCACGCCGTGGTGAGGCAGATCGGCTGGACCGCGCCGCAGTACATGTCCTCGGGGCAGAGGATGCCCGTGCCGGGACAGATCTTGGAGGCGGGCTCCTGGGGACAGCCGGCGAGCGCGGTGAGCGCGCCGGCGACGAAGACGAGGCGAAGGAAGGACATGGATTCGGGCTCCTAGAACGAACCGACGAGCGCCGCGCCGGCGTACTCGGGGGCGATGACAGGGGAGACGGACACCGCGGGCTGCTCCTTCTCGCGGAGCTCCTTGCGGTAGTCGTCCGCGGTGATCTGGTAGGACTGCGAGCGGTTCAGGTAGAGCAGGATGGCGCCGGTCACGAGCGCCGCGCCGGCGACGCCGTACCCGATGTAGCCCATCGTGGTCTTGGTATCGCCGCTCTTGCGCATGTCGGCGACCGCGCCGTCGTTCGCGCAGCCCATCGACATCGAGTCGGCGTTGCACTTCGCGACCGCCGCGTCGTAGTCCTCGTAGGAGCTGGTCGCCGAGACGTGCAGCAGCGCACCGGCGAGGCCGAGCACCACGCCGCCGCCGATCACGGCGTACGGCATCCACTTCGCCTCCCAGCGCCGCTTGTAGCGGGTGAGCTCCTCGGCCGTGTAGAGCGTGAGCTCGAGGCGGTAGGTCTCGCCGGGGCCGATGAACGGGGCATCGACCTGTGCGTTGTAGCCCGGCTTCTCGGCGACGAACGTGTGCTTGCCGATCTTCACGCGGCCGACGTAGTGGCCCTTCGTGCCGTCCTCGCTGACGGTGAAGACTTCCTTGCCGTCGACCGAGATCTTCGCGCCCGGCTTGCTGCACGAGATGTCGACCGTCGCGATCTGCTTCTCGACGAGGAGCAGGTACTCCTTCGCGTGATCGAACTTGTCCTTCTCGAGCGGCGCGGCGCCGTACTTGATCGCCTTCTGCAGGCTCTCGTACACCTCGATCGGCTGGTCGAGGTTCAGCAGCGCGAGCGCGAGGTTGTAGTAGATCGCCGGGTGCTCCCAGTCCTTGAGGGCCTCGCGGTAGAGCTTCACGGCGGCGGGGAACAGGCCGTCGTTCAGCTGCTGGTTGCCCTCCTGGAACTTCTTCAGGGCGGCGCGCTGCTTCTCGGGCGTCACGCCCGCGGCCCACGGGCGTTCACCCGTCGAGCTGTGCTGGAGCGACTCGTCCTTGCCGGCCTTCTCGTCCGTCTTCGTCGGCGGCGGCTTCTTCGGATCCGGTGCCGGCGCCGGCGTCGGCGTGGGCGTGGGCGCTTGTGCAAGCGCGACTCCGGAGCTCAGCACGAGGCAGAGCCCCACCCTCACGATGGCTTTGATCATGGTTATCGTTTCCCCGGACGATGACGTAAGGACGAGTTACTTCAGCTCTTCGATCGACTTCGAACCCATCTGCGCTTCGAACCGATCCGCGCGGGCCTTCTGGGCCCTCTCGGCGTTCTCTGCACGCACGCGCTCGGCCTCGGCCTTGTCGCGGGCCTTCTGCGCTTCCTCGGCCGCGGCGATGGCCTTGCGCGACTCCGCCTCGGCACGCGCCGCGGCGACCTTCGCCTTCTCCTCGTTCTCCTTGCTCACGAGGATCTGGGCCTCGAGCTCCTGGTTCTTTTTCGCGAGATCCTGCTCCGCGACGCCGAGCTGCTGGGTGACCACCGTCGTCTTGGTCTCGGCGGTCTTCTGCGCGGCCGTGGCGGCGATGCGCTGGCGCTCCTTCTCCTGGGCGGCGGCGAGCGCCTCCTCGGCGGTCTTCTGCGCGGCCACGGCCTCGACCTTCGCTTCCTCGGCGCGCTTCGCGTTCGCGGTGGCGGTGGCGCGCGACTTCTGGATGATGACAAGGGCGACCATCGCCGCGATCACCACCGCGCCGAGAGCCACGAAGCCCGCGATCACCAGGCTGCGCCGCTTGCGCGCCTGCTGCACCTCGTAGGTGACCACGGCCTCGAGGAAGGCGCGCTCCACGTCGGACAGCGGGCCCTTGTAGCGCTTCTTGAACTTCTTCGCTTCCTCGGCGGTGTCGCCGCGCCACAGGAGGCCGACGTCGCGGCCCTTCTGCGCCCACTGGCGAGCCGCGGTGCGCAGCTGATCGATCAGCTCGGCGTCGTCCTGGTTCTCGTCGAGCCAGCGCCGGAGCGTCGGCCAGTTCTGCACGAGCGACTCGTGCACGATCTCGACCGTCGATCCCTTGCCGCCCTCGATCGTCTGCACGACGAGGAGGCGCGCATCGACCATCTGATCGACGAGCCGCTGCACCTCGCCGACCTCGCGCGACAGCTCGCGCAGCTCGGCCATCGGCACGATCGCGCGCGTGCGCTCCGGCGAGACCAGGCGCAGCATGATCGCGCGGACCAGCGGCTGCTTGGCCTGGCCGAGCTCGCGGACGACGTGGTCCGCGTGGCTCGCGAGCGCACCGGTCACGCCACCCATCTGGGTGTACGCGTTGTGCGTCAGTAGCTTGCGGGCCTTGTCGCGCGACTCCCACAGCTTGCTCGCGGCGAACTGGAGGAGCGGCAGCGCGCCCGGCGTGGTCTCGAGGGTGTCGAGCATGTCCTCGACGGTGGCGGGCAGCTCGAACGCGAAGCCGGCCATCTCCGCCGGGTTCGTGATCGCCTCGCGCAGACCGTCGCGGCCCGGCGGTCCGAGGAAGAACAGGCCCTGCGTGAGCTCGGCGAGGAACTGCGGATCCTCGGCGAGGCGGTCGAGGAAGTCCGAGCGGATCGACAGCACGACGCGCAGCGGGCTCGTCGCGTCGTCGGCGACGGCCGACAGCGATGCCATGAACGCGGCGCGCTCCGCCGGGTCCGCCGTCATCGTGAACAGCTCCTCGAACTGATCGACGAACAGGAGCAGGCGCCGGTTGTCGCGGCGCGCGCGTCCGCGCAGCACGTGGCCGAGGTGACCCGGCTCCTTGCGCAGCTTCTCGACGAGCTTCTTCTGCTCCTCCATCTCGTCGGCGAGGTTCGCCGCGGTCGCGACCATCGGCTGGATCACGCCGGCGAGCGCCTCGATCGGCGAGCGGCCGGGGCGGATGACGAGCGTCTCCCACGTCTCGCCGGAGCGCTTCAGGGCGGGCACGAGACCGGCGCGGACGAACGAGCTCTTGCCGGCGCCGGAGCTGCCGACGACGGCCATCAGCGGCCGGTCGCGGATGCGGGTCACCATCGCCGCGATCTCGCGGTTGCGGCCGAAGAACTTGTCGGCGTCGCCTTCCTGGAACGACGACAGACCCGCGTACGGGCTCTCGTCGATCTGCAGCTCCTTGGTGGCGCGGCGGCCGGGCAGGAACGGCTCGAGCGCGCGGAGCAGCTCCTCGGCCGACTGCCAGCGCTGCTCCTTCATCTTGAGCAGGCAGCGATCGACGATCTGGATCAGCTCGCGCGGCACGTCGGGCGGCGCGGCCTCCTGCATCGACGGCATGGGCAGCTCGAGCATCGCCGTCACGACGAGCTGGTTGCCATCGAGCGGGTGCAGCGGGTGGCGCCCGCAGATCATCCGGTGCAGCAGGATGCCGCACGCCCAGATGTCGGTCAGGTGATCGATCTCGATGCCGATGCCCCACTGCTCGGGGGACATGTACTTCAGCGTGCCCATGATCGTGCCGACCCGGGTCAGGCTGGTGTTCGTGCCGGTCGCGAGCTCGAGCGGGCTCGGCATGCGGACCGCCGCCGCCGACTTGCTGCTGCCCTGGTTCTCCGACGCACCGCCCTGCAGCACCTTCGCGATGCCGAAGTCGAGGACCTTCAGGTTGCCGGAGTCCATCACGAAGATGTTGTCGGGCTTGAGGTCGCGGTGAACGATGCCGTGCTCGTGCGCGCACTGCAGCGCCTTGAGGATCTGGACCATGATCTCGACCGCGCGCGCGTAGGGCAGCTTCTGGCCGTCCTTCGTGTACTCGGTGAGCGGCTTGCCGTTCAGGAACTCGAGGACGATGTACGGCGCGCCGCCGTGCTCGCCGACCTCGTAGATCACGACGATGTTGTCGTGCTGGCAGCGCGCGGTCGTGCGCGCCTCGACGAGGAAGCGCTGGGTCAGCTCCTCCTGCTGGGACTGCAGGACCTTGATCGCGACGCGGCGGCCGAGCCGGAGGTCGCGGGCGAGGAACACGCTGCCCATGCCGCCTTCGCCGAGCAGCTTGATGATCTCGTACTGGTTGATGCGGACGCCCGGGGTCGGCATCGCGCTGGTCGCGTGGACACCCGTGGTCTCGGCCTCGAACGAGGAGTCCCACGCGCTGCGGCCGGTGCGCGGCAGGAGGCCCGAGTGCTCGTTGCGCGTCCCGCCTGCCTTGCCCTGGAGGGTGTTGGCCTGCGGCGGCGCCATCGCGGGCGTGCTCGGTGGCGTGCCATTCGGCATGGTGTGCGGCGGCGTGGGCGCAGGTCCTGCGTGCCCGAGGACCACCGTCGCGTCGTGCGGTCCCTTGTGCGTGGACGGTGTGGCCGCGATCGGCGGAACACCCGACAGCGTCTTGGTGCGCTTCGGCTCGTCGCCGAGGACGATCGTGGCGTCACTCGGAGTACGCAGCGAGCCACTGCCCGCGGCGGCGGCCTTGAGCTGCGGGTCAGCGGCCTGCGGCGGTTGGGCACCGCCCGGGTCCGGGGTCACTCCAAGACGGGTCTTGTCATCACTCATCGATCAGTGTCCTCCAAACGAACCGCCGACCTGCACCCACGACGGATGCCGTCCCCAAACGTTCTTCATGGTACAGGACGCGGTGCCGCAGATCGCCCCCGATCTGATCTTTAAAGCGGCGTTAACAGTAGGAGTTATGCTGGGGTAGCGAGCGATCTCGCCACCTTGCGACGCTTATGTACGCAACGGCTACGCGACGCGCGGCGGCGCGTGCGCGAGCAGCTGCTCGATGGTGACCTGGACCGCATCGAGCGCGATCGGCTTCACCAGGTGCGCGGCGAAGCCCTCGCGCCGCGAGCGATCGAGATCCGAGGGCTGCCCGTAGCCGGTGATCGCGACCAGCTGGATGTCCGCGAGGCCGGGCAGCTCGCGCAACCGGCGCGCGAGCTCGTAGCCGTCCATCACGGGCAGCCCGATGTCGAGCAGTGCCACCCGCAGCGCCACCTTCTCCGCGACCGCGAGCGCGCTCGGCGCGTCGTGCGCGCGGTGGATCGACAGGCCCCGCGACTCGAGCGCGTCGGCGAGCATCGACAGGGCGTCAGGGTTGTCGTCGACGATCAGGATCTGCTCGCGGGAGAGCGGGCGCGCGCCCTTGATCGGCGTGCCGATCGGCGGTCGCGGCCGAGAGCTGTTCGCGACGGCCGGCAGCCACACCGTGAACTCGCTCCCCGCTCCCGGTGTGCTCGTCGCGGACACCTCGCCGCCGTGGAGCGCGACGAGCATCCGCACGATCGCGAGCCCGAGCCCGAGCCCGCCGTGCTTGCGGTCGAGCGCCTGCGGGCCTTGATAGAACGTCTCGAACACCTGCGGCAACACCTCCGGCGCGATGCCGATGCCGGTGTCCTTCACGCGGATCGCGACCCGCTCGCCCTCGCGGCTCGCGCTGATCGTGATGCGGCCGCCGCGCTCGGTGTACCTCGCCGCGTTCGTGACGAGGTTCGCGACGACCTGCGCGAGCCGCACCGGGTCCGCACTCACCACGAGCCCGCGCTGGTAGCTCGTGACGAGCTCGTGCTTCTTCTCCTCCAGCAGAGGCGACGCCATCTCGATCGCCTTGCCGATCGTGTCGGCGACGTCGAGCTCGATCTGCTCGAGCTCGATCGTCCCGCGCGTGATGCGCGAGACGTCGAGCAGATCGTCGACGAGCCGCACCACGTGGCGGACCTGACGCTTGATGATCTCGCGCTCGCGCTCGCAGACCACGGGCGCCTTCAGCTGCATCAGCTCGAGCGCGGTGAGGATCGGCGCGAGCGGGTTGCGCAGCTCGTGGCCGAGCATCGCGAGGAACTCGTCCTTGGCGCGGCACGCGGCCTCGGCCTGCTCGTGCGCGCGTGCCAGCTCGCGCATCACGTGCGCATTGCCGATCGCGCTCGACGCCCGGTCGGCGAGCGTCACCGCGAGCGCGAGGTCCGCCGAGTCGTAGCGCCGGCCCGACTCCGCCATGATCAGCGAGATCACGCCGATCGTCTGCTCGCCGCGCCGGAGCGGCACGCCGATCCACGAGCGCAGCCCGAGCGCGCCCAGCGCCGCGCGGTGCTCCGCGTCGGGCGTGGCCGCGAGCATCTCGTCGGTGATCTCGGAGACGATCCGGGGCCGTCCGGTCTTGATGATGCCGGGCACGCCGCCCGCCGCGGCGAGGTCTGCCGGCCAGCGCCGCTCGATCTCGCGTGCGAGCGAGAGCTTCGCTGGATCGACGTGCGCCACCGCGAGGCGCTGGAGCGCTCCCCCTTCGACCATGTCCACCGCGCACCAGTCGGCGATCCGGGGCACGGCGACCTGCGCCAGAGCCACCAGCGTCTCCTGGTAGTCCAGGGAGCGGTTCATGACCTCCACCGCATCGGCGATGAAGGCGCGCCGATTCTGTTCCCGCTCCTCCGGCGTCACCCTATCGAGGTACCACGGGCCCCGGCGGTCTCAGCGATAGCTGCCGGTGAGGCCGAGCCGCGCCGTGCCCGGTCAGCCCCGATCCGCCCCGATCAAAACAGGAACAGGGGCTTGCCGCCGGCGAACAGCACGCGCTCGCCGGCCGCCGACGTGGAGACGTCGATCTCGACCATCACGCCGCGCTGGATGCTCTCGTCGTGGGGGTGGACGTTGTCCACTTCACCCTCGAGAACACCCGTGACCTTGCCCACGTTCGAGCAGGCGACCAGGCCCCACGCACAGCCGTAGAGCTTGGTGCCGATCTTCACGTTGCGGAGGTTCTGGTACGGCACGAACGCGAGCACGACCTTGTTGTTGACCGCCTTCAGGTACGGCGAGGCCTCGAGGCGCTTCACGAGGGCCTCCTGATCGGCCTTGCGCAGCTTCAGGCTCTCGAGCCGCTGGTTGAGCGGGACCTTGCGCCCGAGCGCGTTCTCCTTGTCGAGCTTCGCCTTCTCGACCTCGCGGTGGAGCATCCAGGCGTCGTTCGTGGTCGGCTTGTCGGCGGTGGTGCCGACCTCGGCGAGGAACCGATCATCCGAGGCGATCTCGCGCTCGATCTGCGCGAGCGCCGCATCGATCTCGACGCGCTCGGTCTCGATCTGGGCCGCGCGAAGCTTGGCGTCCGCGAGCTGCGTCGAGGCCTCGACGACCTTGTGGTGGGTCGGCGACAGCACCACCGGGCGAACCCACGTGTGGTCGAAGAAGTAGAACACGTTGACGACGAGGAACGAGAGCAGCCCGACGAGGATCGCGGTCAGCGCGACCAGGCCCGCGACCTTGTAGACCCGGACGATCGTGGGCTGCAACGCGGTCCAGAACTTGGGCCGGTTGGTCGAGGGTCGCGTTTCCATGGGCCGTCCTTATCAAGCCGCAGGCATTTCTGCATGCGAATTCTGGCGCGCCAGACGGCCCGTGGCGGTGATCGCCTCCGGGATCGCGGAGACCGGCAGCGGCGCGCTGACGACCTCGACGACCTGCTCCGGAACCGCCAGCCCCGCCTCGGCGACCGCCTCGCTGGCGTCCGAAGCCGTGGCCTCGTGGTTGCGCGTCTCCCAGCTCGACGTGTCGAGCGTGAACAGCGCGAGCGGCGTGAGCAGCGCGTACGTCACCGGCATGAGCAGCGACAGCGGCACGAAGGCGAGCGCGTTGACGCGCTCCTCCTTGGGGTACTTCCGCGTGCGCCAGCGATAGATGAGGCCGAGGACGACGACGACCTCAATGTGGAGCACGAGCGCCGGGAAGAACTTGAACGCGATCAGCGCGCGGATGACGGCGATCGGGTAGACCAGCAGCAGCGCGAACTGCGACAGGTAGTGAATCGCGAGCAGCGGGTTGAGGCGCCAGACGTGCGACATCGCCCCGGCGTAGTCGACGATGTTCGAGCGGCGCCAGCGCAGCTGCTGGCTGAAGTACGCCGACAGGGTCGACGGCACGAACGTGCGGCACCGGGCCGCCAGGGTCATCGTGGTGAGGTAGCCGGCCTTCACGATCTGGCGGGTCAGGAACCGGTCCTCGCCGTACTTGATGGGGACCCCGAGGACCTCGCGGTTCTCGAGCACCGGCTCGAGCTCGATGAGGACGTGACGCCGGTAGGCGGTGAGGCAGCCCGACAGGCACATCACGCGCTTGAACCCCCACTCGAGGTTCTTCAAGAAGAAGTAGGAGTACCAGTACTTGGTCACCTGCATCCGGGTGAGCCAGTTCTCCTGCTTGTTGCGGACGTCGACCCAGCCGCCGACCGCAGCGATCTTGTCGTCGGTGAACCGGCGGGTCAGCTGGCGGACCGCGTCGGCATCGACCACCACGTCCGAGTCGACGGACACGATGATCTCGGACTCGGCCTCCCGGGTCGCCCGGATGATCGAGCGGCGCTTGCCCTGGTTGGTCCGGTTGCGGATGACCTTGAGGCGTCCGCCCGACTTCTTCGCGATCTCGCGGGCCTGCTCGTAGCTGTCGTCGGTCGAGCAGTCGTCGATGCAGATGATGCTGAGCTTGTCGGCCGGGTAGTCCGAGTCGAGGAGGCTCTGGAGGGTCTCCTTGATGGCGGATCCCTCGTTGAACATGGGGATCACGGCCGTCACGGTCGGCTCGTAATCATCCCGGGTCTCGTCCCAGGTCTTCCGGCGAGCCACCCTCATCGCGATGCCGGCGATGTAGCGGTTCACGAACACCACCATCGCGAGGCAGTAACAAATCACCCACAAGGTATGGGTGGTCACGCGACGCTCCGAATCATGAGGCGAGGTTTCACGGCAAGAAAGCTATCGACAGCAGGGCGGGAAGAAGCGAGTAAGTGCCCTGGGTAGTGACCGCACCCTATGCCGAATCGCTCAATAACTCAAGTTGGTTGACGCATCTTGCCACCTCACCCGTACCCCGGTCACCGAACCTCGGAAAGTTGAGGGTCCGCGCTTGTCATTACCCATCCCCCATGAGATCTGGCGGGCCGTGCGGACCGGCCTGACGGCCCTGTTGCTGATCGCGGTGTTGCACCAGCGCACGGTGGCCGATCCCGTCGGAGGGTGGGTAGCTCCGGGGTCTCCCCATGATCCGAACGCCACAGTTCGAGACAACCCCGCCCCCACGCCGTGGTTGGACCAGGGCCCAACTCCCGTGCTCGAGGCGCGGGCCGAGCCGGCCCAGCCCAGCCGCAAGCTCGCCGCCGGCCTGACCCTCGCCGGCATCTATGGGGCATTCACCACCTGGACCTATTTCGCGTGGTACCGGCAGCACAAGCCGCTGTCCGAGTTCCGGTGGGGTGGTGACGGCAACTGGAAGGTCTGGAACGACCGCGAGGGCTGGTTCGGCTCGCGCCGCTACTCGGCCGGCGCCGACAAGCTCGGTCATGCGTGGGCGACCTACGGGCTCGCGCGCGGCGGCACCGAGCTGCTCGTGCAGTGGGGCGGCTTCGACCGGCTGCCGTCGACGCTGATCGCGTCGGGGCTCTCCGAGCTGCTGTTCTTCGGGGTCGAGATCAAGGACGGCTTCTACTACGAGTTCAGCTACGGCGACTTCACGTTCAACACGCTCGGCGCCGGGCTCGCGGTCGCGATGTCGCTATGGCCGCGGCTCGACGAGCTGATCGACTTCCGCGTCCAGTACTCGCCGACCCAGGCGTACTGGGATCAGCTCGAGGGCGGGAATGTCAACGTCGCCGAGGACTACACCGGCCAGACCTACATGCTCGCGCTCCACCTCGGGGCGTTCGAGCGCCTGCGCACCCTGCGGTACGGGACGATCTTCCGGTTCATCGACGTGGCGGTCGGCTACGGCAGCAACGGCTACAAGCCCGAGCCGCCGCTCGGGTACCCGCGCTACCGCGAGAGCAAGCACAGCTACATCGGCATCAGCTTCAACGCCCAGGGGTTCTGCGACTGGCTGTTCGAGAAGCGCTCGAAACCCGCGAAGAAGTTCTTCCACGGCCTGTGGGAGGTGTTCAACCTGCCGTACGGGTTCGTGCCGTTCGTGGACCACGAGACCCTCCCGGACGGCATGGTCGATCCGGGCGGGGCCTGAAACTTTTTCCCGCCGGCGGTGTCTCCTGGGCCATGCGACTCGCCATCGCCGTGGCCGCCGTCTGTGTGCTCGGCGGCTGCTATGCGGTGTACGACCCGACGGACGACCTCGCGTTCCGCGAGTTCCCGACGACGGGCGCGGCGATGGACGCGCTGCTCGACGAGGCGGGGCCGGCGCGGGTGTACGCGATCGGCGAGTACCACCCGACGCGGGCGACCCGCGCGTCCTCGCCGCTGTCGCGGTTCACGCACGAGATCCTCGACAAGCTGGTGCCGCGGTCGCGGCACCTCGTGGTCGAGACCTGGCTCGACGACGGCTGTGGTGGTGCGTCGACGCAGGTGAAGCGCGAGGTGCAGGACGCGACCGGGCGCCCGGCGGGGCAGGGGCTCGAGATCGAGGCGCTGAAGATGCGGAGCGCGCTGCGCCGGCTCCAGACGCACGGCCTGCCGATGACGTGCATCGAGCACGGCTCGCTGCTCGACGGTACGGGGCGCGTCGACTTCCTGCGCCTGCTCGAGCTGGTCACCGAGAAGCTCGGCGTCGCGGCGCGCGCGCTGGTCTCCGATCGCGCCGTGATCGTGTACGGCGGGGCGCTGCACAACGATCTGTTCCCGCGCTGGCCGCTCGAGGATCTGTCGTACGCGCGGAACCTCCAGAAGGATCTGGGGGGCGGCGTCGTCGAGCTCGATCTCGTCGTGCCCGAGGTCGTCGCGCCGATGCCGATGGTGCGGATCGAGGACTGGTTCCCGCTGCTGTCGCGCGCGGCGCCCGACAACGTGATCCTGTGGGAGCGCGGGCCGGGCAGCTACGTGCTCATCCTGCCGGCGGCGGATCGGCGGGTGGCGGCGGTCGCAAAGCCCGTCGCCAGAGACTGACGCCGGCCACGGTGCCGCCGAGGAACAGCACGAGCAGCGCGATGCCGAGCGTGCGCGTCTGGGGATGATCCTTGATCCAGAGCATGCCCCACCAGTCGAGGCGCGCGCGGTCGTAGCTGCTCTTGATCGGAAACGTCGCCGAGGTGTAGCGGTGCCACGGCGCGTTCGCCTCGGCCTCCTCGGCCGAGGCGTCGGTCGCGATCGAGCGCAGCAGCCACGCCTGGCCGACGATCGGCTGGAACGGCGGCAACCACTCGAGCTGGTGCACGTCCTCGAAGCAGCCGTCGCACCGGCCGTCGGCGCGCTGCGGGATGATCGCGCCCGAGCGGTTCGGCGAGCCCAGCCACGCGATGCGCACGTCCTGCGAGATCCGCGTGAAGTGGTCCCAGTAGATCGCGCAGCCGAGGAGCTGCACGGCCACGCCCGCGGCGATCGCGAGCGCGAGCACCGCCTTGCGGAGGCGCGTCAGCGCCGGCAGCCACCGATCCACGAGCACGCCGACGGAGAGCGCGAGTGCGGGCACGAGGAACACGGTGAACCGATACCCCCACGCCCAGTCGCCGTTGAGCTTGTAGCGGCTGTAGACGAGTAGCACCGGTGCGCCGGCCGCGAGGATCGCGACGCACGCGGCGCGGTGCTCGCGCCACATCCGCGGCAGCGCGGCGATGCCGAGCACGAGCGGCGGCGAGTAGAGGAAGATGCTCTTGCCCGGCGACAGGAACATCGCCCACAGGCGCGTCATCGGGTTCTCGCCCCAGTACTTGTCGAAGTACTCGGCGTAGCCGGTCGCGAGCGGCGAGCCGAAGCAGAGGTAGTTGAACACCATCGACGCGATCACGAACGGCGCCGCGAGCGCGGCGGCGTGGAGCGCGAGCGGGATGAGGCCCCGCTTCCGCGCGCGATGGCGCCACGCGAGGACGAGCAGCGCGACCGCGATCCCGGGCGCGTAGATGTACTTGGTCGCGAACAGGAAGCCCGCGTAGAGCCCGAGCCAGCGCGCGCTCCGGTTGGTCGGATCGTCGTCGGTGCGGAGCCACCACAGCACGAGCCCGGTGAACGCGGCGGTCTGCGCGATCTCGGAGTAGCTGTAGTGCGCGTAGACCCAGGTCGTCGTGCCGAACGCGACGATCGCGGTCGCGAGCGAGGACGCGCGCAGCGATAACCGGCGCTGCCGGCAGAGCTGGAAGAACAGCACGCACGCGAGCGCGCCGAACAGCGAGCACGCGAGGTGCGAGGTCAGCGGCTTCGCGAGGCCCTTCGCCTGCTGCGGTGCGATCGCGAGCAGCGCGAGACCCGGGAAGTGAACGACCGACGTGAGGAGCGGGTACGTCGAGTACCACTTGCCCTCGGCGTCCTTCGGCATGTCGTCGGGCCACGGCTTCGGGATGTCGACCGCGCCGCGGCGCACCATGCTCTCGGCCGCCATGTACTGGATGTTCGCGTCGCTCCACGGCGGCTCGCGCCCGCTGGTCAGCAGATAGACCGCGAGCGTGGTCACGAAGATCGCGCGGGCCAGCCTGCCGTCCATGTCGCGAGCCGGAATGTAACAGGGTGCGTGTGCTATGCCTTGCGCCGTGCCCAGCCTGGTCCGCGATCTCGACACTCCGCAGACGACGCCGCCCGACGACGTGACCGCGCCGTCCGCCGAGCAGATCGAGCGCTGGGCGTATGCGTACCTCCGCCATGCCCCGCTGTCGCTGGCGCTGCGCGAGATCCACCGGCTCGCCGCGATCGAGGCGGTGGCGAAGGGCCCGGGCCCGGTGCTCGACGTCGGCTGCGGCGATGGCTTCTGGTGGACGCTGCGCGATCACGACAACCGCGAGGTCTACGGCATCGACATCTCGGCGCGCGAGATCGCGCAGGCCCGCGAGCGGATCACCGCCCAGCTGACCGACGTGTCGCGCGAGCAGCCGTTCCCGACCAAGAGGTTCGAGCAGATCATCGGCAACTGCTCGCTCGAGCACGTGCCCGACATCGACGCCGCGCTCGCGAACCTCCGCAAGGCGGCGGCGCCGAACGGCCGGCTCGTGATGTTCGTGCCCACGCCGCGCTGGGCGTACCAGGGCCGCACGCAGGCGTGGCTCCTCCGCCACGCGCCGCGGCTCGCGATGACGGTGTCCGGCGCGCTCAACGGCTTCTTCCAGCACTGGCACCTCTACGATGCGAAGGTCTGGACGCGCCTGCTCCAGCAGCACGGCTGGCGCGTGCGCGCGATCTACGGCATGGGGTCGGCGCGCTCGGAGTTCCTGTTCCGCCTGTTCATGCCGCCGGCGTTCGGTGCGTTCCTCGTCAAGAAGCTGACCGGCAGCTATCCGTCGAAGCTCGCGCGCTTCCTGCCCGACGCGGCGCTCGCCCCGATCGCCAGGCTCGTGCGCTGGGCGGTCAGCGACACGCTGGTCGCCGCCGACTCGCCGACGGCGTACGAGTACATGATCATCGCCGAGGCCACGGACCTGCCGCGATGAGCACGCCAGGCGCGGAGCCTTCGTCGGACTACTTCGCGAACCACGCGCGCGCGCGCCAGTTCCCGTGGACGCTCTATCACCAGCCGCTCGAGAAGGACCTGGTGAAGTTCCTGCGCCAGGTCGCGGCGGAGCACCCGACCGGCGAGGTGCTCGTCGTCGGTTGCGGCCTGCTTCACGAGATCGACGCCGCGCCGAGCGGCCTGTCGTTCCACGTCGCCGACATCGACGACCGCGCGGTCGCCGCCGTGCTCGCCCGCGGCGATGCGCGGATCACCGGCGGCACCGTCGTCCCGCCCGAGGAGCCGATCGATCGCTCCCTCGGCGCCACGCACCGGTTCGCGGCGATCTACGCGAAGGAGGTCGTCGAGCACGTGCTCGCCTGGCCCGCGTGGCTCGCCGGCCTGCGCCGCGCCCTCGTGCCGGGCGGCCGGCTCTGGCTGTCCACGCCGAACTATGGCGAGCCGTGGCTGCCCGCGCTCGAGTCGACCGTGCTCGAGGTGATCGCGCGCCGCTCGGGCTTCTCGCGGCGCGACATCCACCCGACGCGGTTCTCGACGCGCTCGCTGCGCCGCGGCCTCGTGTCCGCCGGCTTCGAGGAGGTCGACGCGCGCGTCACGCCGACGCGCCTCGCGATCACGAGCTGGGCGCGGGCGCCGCGCTGACGACGCGCTTCGCGGGTCGCTCGAGGCGGACGTTCAACACCTGGGGCTCGCCGCCCTCGAAGGTCACCGTGTGGGTCTCGGGCTGGTAGCGCTTGCGCGAGATCTCGACGACCGCGGCGGAGCAATCGCCCACGAAGAACGCCGGCGAGGCCCCGAGCAGGCGGCCGTCGACCCGGATCTCCACGTCGGCGGGTGTCACGGCGATCGACAGCGTGCACCGCGCGGCGGCCGCCGGCCCGCGGGTCACGGGCGCAGCGGCCGCCGGCGCGGCGCTGGGTTCGGGTGTGGCCGCCGGCGCGGCGCTGGGATCCTGGGTGGCCGCCGGTGCGACGCTCGGGTCCTGGGTGGCCGCCGGGGCGGCGGCGATCGCGGGTGCAGGTGCTGGTGCACGCGCGGGCGCGACGCGTCTCGCGGCGGGCTTCGTCGGTGACGCGATCCGCGTCGCCGCGTCGGCGGGCTCGGGCCGTCCCGCGATCGTCACGATCGCGACCGCGATCGCGGCGCCTCCGACCGCGCAGATCGCGCCCATCGCGATCAGCTTGCTCCTCGGGAGACCGAGCATCGTGGGCGGCGCCCGTAGCGGGGCCGGGCGTGCGGGCTCGGGCTCGGGCTCGGGCTCGGGCTCGGGCTCGGGCTCGGGCGTGGCGACCTCCGGTATGCCGGGCGGCGTGGGGAACGAGACGTCGGCGAGCGGGCGCGACCCGTCCTGGCCGAAGAGCGAGATCGGCGCGGTCTTGTCGAACAGGACGAGGTCCTCGATCGTGAGCTGCGGCGTTCCGTCGGCGGGGGTCACGCGGCTCGATCCGCCCTTGCTCTTCGCCCGCGCGAACTCCGTCCGCGGCGCCGGCTGGAGGCGCGCGTGGACCGCGACGCTCTCGTCGGTGACGCGCGACAGCTTGAGCCGCAGGCCCGGGCGCTGAAACGCGTTGCGATCCGTCGCGAACACGTCGAGCACGACGCCGACGCCGCTGAGCACGGGCGAACCGTCGGCCAGCTGGAACGAGAACGGCATCTCGATCCCCACGGTGCGCCCCATCGCGGTCGGGACGAACAGCGTCGTGCCGTCGCAGAACACGCGGAACGTCTCGACGAACTCGTCGACGGTGGTGCAGCGCGTGCGCACGAACAGCGCCTTTCGCGCCCCGATCGCACCGATCGCCGTCATGCCCCGATTCTGGAGCCGCCAGCCGGTCACTCAAAAGAGCGCCTGGGGTAACCCCCGATGGCGCCTCGGTAATGTTTGTCGGTCGCGTTACAGCCGTGACTTCAGCGACGAGATCTCCGCCTGTAACTGGGAGACGACCTTCTCGAGCTGCTCGACGCGCAGCGCGAGCTGGTCGACCGGGTCGAGCTTCGCGAGCTCGGCCTCCCGCGCGGCCGCCGCTTCGCGGGCCCGGCGCTCGGGCGCGAACAGCGCCTCGAGATCACTGCGGCTCGAGCGCTCGATCCAGATGCCGTGTTCGACGCACTGGCCGATCGTGAGCACGTCGTGTGCGCCCTTGTAGAGATCGTTCAGCGGCTGCTTGCAGACCAGGCACTTCGTCGGCCGCAGCGGCGTCGCGCGGAACGGGTTGCCCTTGGACCTCGCGACCGCATCCATCCCGACGATGTCGTCGACGAGCTTCTTCGGCAGCCAGGTACCGCAGCCATTCTGGGTGCAGCGGAGCTCGCCGTCGGTCTCGCGCGCGAGGACGTTGCGACAGCGCGGGCACGACGCGCCCGCCGAGGTCCGGTACACGCTCACGACGCGTGGGCGTTGCGTTCCTGGTAGATGCGCAGGATGTCGGCCGCGGTCTCCTCGATCGCGCGGTTCGTGACGTCGATGACCGGCCAGTTCGGGTGCTTGCGGAAGATCTCCCGCGAGTACGCGATCTCGGTCTCGATGTGCGCGCGCTGGCCGTAGCTCGAGTCGTTCGGCATGCCGAGGTGCGAGAGGCGCGCCTGACGGATCCGCATGAGCATGTCGGGCTGGACGATGACGCCGAACACCTTGCGGTCGTCGACCTGCGAGAGCTCCTCGGGCGGGTCGACGCCGAGGACGATCGGCACGTTCGCGACCTTGAGGCCGCGCTGCGCGAGGTACGTGGACAGCGGCGTCTTCGAGGTGCGCGAGATGCCGACGAGGACGAGGTCCGCCTTCGGCAGGTTGCGCGGCTCGGCGCCGTCGTCGTTCTTGACCGCGAACTCGACCGCCTCGATGCGGCGGAAGTAGTCGTCGTTGATCGAGTGGAGCAGACCCGGGACACCAGCGGGCGCGGCGCCGAGGAACACCGCGAGCTTGCTGATCAGGGCGCCGATCAGGTCGACCGTCTCGATGTTGTAGCGCTCGACCAGCTGGCTGATCAGCGCGCGCTCCTCGGTGTTGACCACGGTGAAGACGACGAGCGCGCGCTGCTCGGCCGCCTTCTCGAGGATCTGCTCGAGCTCGCTCTCGAGGCGGACCCGCGAGAACAGTCGGATCTGGACCGGCTCGCTGAACTGCAGCGTCGCCGCGCGAACCATGCGCTCGGCGGTCTCGCCGGTCGCGTCGCTGATGATCATGACCGTCTTCATAACTGCGCGACTCTATAACACGGGCAGGTGATGACGGGGCTTCGGCTGACGCGACGCGTGGTCGACCACGCGCGGGCACTCGGGATCGGGCGCGGTGAGCGTGCCGCAAGCGTGCGCGGACACGACCTTGCAACCGCCCCGGCACAGCGAGTGATAGGTGCAGCTCGCGCACGGCTCGGCGGGAGCCGCGGCCCAGGTGCGAAACGCGCCGAACGCATCCGGAGCACCCCAGTACTCGGCGAGACCATCGACGCGCGGTCGGTCGCCATCGGATCGCGGCGGCGGCGGTGAGGCGAAGGAGCACGCCGTGAGCTGGCCGCCCGGCTTCGCACCGATGAGGAAGTCCCCGCCCGTGCAGCCGTACACCGCGAGCTCCGCGAGCAGCGCGCGGTCGGGCGCGTGGTGGGCCAGCATCGGCGTGTACGAGCAGTCGACCTTGACGCGCACGGCGTGGCGCTTCGCCGCCGCGAGCACGGCCGGCAGGAACGCGCGGTGCTGCGCGTCGGTGCAGCGCTGCGCCTCGTACGTGCGCGCGCCGCGGCCGCTCGGCTTGAACCGCAGGAGCTCGACCTCGGAGAGCCGGCGCTCGGCGGCGTACGCGAACAGCGCGTCGAGCTGGTCGATGTTGTGGCGCGTGACCACGACGTTGATCCCGACCTCGGCCTTCACCGCGCGGAGCCGGCGCACGGCCGCGTCGGCGCGCGCGAAGCCGTCGAAGCCGCGGACCGCGGCGTAGGCCTCGTGCAGGCCGTCGATCGAGACGTTGATCTGCCCGAACAGCGGGGCGAGTGGGATCAGACGATCGAGGCCGTCGAGGCCCGACGTCGTCAGGTTCGGGACGATGCCGCGCCGCCGCGCGTGCGCCGCGAGCTCGCCGAGCCACGGCAGCACCGCGCTCTCGCCGCCGCCGAGCGCGACGTGGAACACGCCCGCGTCGGCGAGCGCATCGATCGCGCGCGTCCACTCGGCGAGGCCCCACTCGTTCGGGGCGCCGTCGGGCGAGGCGCCGGTGTAGCAGCCGCTGCAGCCGGCGGTGCACCGGTTCGTCAGCTGGAGGTGCGCCTCGAGCGGTGCGGACAGCACGACCTCGCCCACACCGGTCTCGTCACCGCGCCAGATCGGGACCTCGCGCGCGCCGAGCACGCGACGGGCGTACGCGCGATCGACGAACACCAGCGCGCGCGGCACGACGGTCTGGACGATCGCGCCGAACCGCTCGAAGCGGACCTTGCGAGCCGGGTGCGCGCGCTCGGCCCGCGCCCGCTCGACGAGCGCCCGCCCGGTATCGACGGTGCGGACCACGAGCTGGCGGACGCGGCGGAGCACGCGGCACTGTAGCCGATGAGCTACCGTGCGCACATGGCCGTGATCGACACCGCCGCCGCCGGGACGCTCGCCGCGGAGTGGATCGCTGCGTGGAACAGCCACGACCTCGAGCGGATCCTGGCGCACTACGTCGAGGACTTCGAGATGCGCTCGCCGCTGATCGTCCAGCGCGGCTTCGCGGAGACCGGCGTGCTGCGCGGGAAGGGCCAGGTCCGGCCGTACTGGGCCGCCGGGCTCGCGGCGACGCCGCCGCTCCGGTTCGAGCTGCTCGGCGCGTACGGCGGCGTGAACCAGGTCGTCATCCATTACCGGAGCGTCGGGCGGCGGTACGTCACCGAGGTGCTCGAGCTCGACGACGAGCGGCGGATCCTCCGCGGCTCCGCGTGCCACGGCGCGCCGGTGTGAGCATGGATCCGTACCGCACCGCCCCCGAGCGGCCGCCCGAGCCCGAGCTCGATCGGCTGCCGGTGTACCTGCGCGGCGGCCTGATCCGGGGCGGCGAGCTCGTGGTGACGCCGACCCAGCTCGTGTTCGTGCCGCGCTACGGGCGGCCGCGCGGCACGCCGATCGAGCGCGGGCTCGATGGCCTCGGCCTCGCGGAGATGTTCGCGCCGGACGAGCTCGTGCGCCCGGCGCGCGCGACCACCTCGGAGAGCGTCACGACGTGGGTGCACGTGACGGCGAGCGCGCCGTACCGGGAGGCGCTCGCGGTCTCGGCGAGCGAGAACGTGCTCGACCGCGCGTACCGGTGGGCGGCCGGCGGGCCCGACGAGGAGATCACGTTCGCCGTGATCCTCGACGGCGACCGCGCGCTCCTCATCGAGGCCGAGCGCTGCTTTCACGCGTGCTTCGAGCTGCCGGCCGACCTCGTCCTCCCCGATCGCAGCTCGCGCACGCTCGCGCGCGCGCTGCGGTGGCTGCCGCGCAGCTCGTTCGCGCGGATCGCCCAGCGCGCCGGTTCGCAGACGTTCTCCCTCGACGAGGCGCGACTCGCGCCGCCGCTGCGCGTCGAGGGCCGGCGCTACGTGCTGCTCGGCAGCGTCGTGATCGAGCTGGTGCGCCCGCAGATCGCCGCGATCGAGAGGTGGCTCGCTACGCCTCCGGCTCTGCCGTGACGGCCGGCTTGCGCCAGCGGAGCAGGGCGCCGATCACGGGGGTCACCACCGCGAGGGCCGTCGCACCGAGCAGGAGGAACGTGACATCGACGCCGAGGCTCGACGAGTTGGGGTTCATGCCCCACTTGATCGCCAGGATCCGGCCGCGCTTCACACGGGTACTCTAGCACCTACGCGCCGGGCCCGGCCTGGACGGTCTCGGCGAGCAGCTCGACGAGGCCGCCCCGCACGATCGCGAGGTAGCCGATCGCGACCGCGCCGGCGGCGCAGGCCACGATGTGAAGGAGCGAGCGCAGGTGGACACGGCGGTCCCGCGCGCGCAGCAGGTCGAGCGTCATGCCCGACAGCCACGCGAAGCCGATGCCGCCGAGCGAGATCTGTGCGATCGCGGGCGCGACCACGGCGCGCGTCAGGAACGCGACGGCGATCATCACCAGCGCGATCGGCGCGAGGAACAGCACCTCGAACGGCGGGCGCAGCGACGGCCACCGGCGGCCTCCGCGAAACGTCGCCTCGGCGAGCGACCCGACGAGCGCGGCGAGCGCGAGCGCGAGCGCGATCCAGGACGCGAGGGCGCGGCGCGACGTCGTGCGCGCCGACCGCAGATCGGCCTGCAGGTTGTCGCGGAGCAGCGCGTCGGTGGGGGTCATCGCCGGCAGCTGCGCGATCAGCCGCTCGGCGGCGGCCCAGTCGTGCGCGTCGATCGCGCTGCCCGCGGCCCCGCGCCGCGCCGCCACCGCGCGCTCGGGCCACCGGGCGCTCGCGGTCTCGTAGCGGCGGAGCGCCTCGGCGGACCGGCCGCGCGTGCGGAGCGCATCCGCGATCCAGAGGGCGACGTCCGGCGCGCCGGGCCAGGCGGCGGCGGAGAGCTCGTCGGCGCGCCGGACGAGGTCCTCGAGGGGCACGCGGTCGGCGTCCGCGACGAGCTGCGCGTAGTCGGCCGCCTTG
>JAEUJX010000173.1 GCA_016794545.1 Myxococcales bacterium | reverse complement strand
GCGATCGCGTATCGCATCACGCGCCCCGGCACGCGCTCGTCGGCGCAGATCGCGACCGACCCGGCCCCCTCGAAGGCGTCGCCGGATGCCACGTCGCTGCCTCCCCGCAGGCCGGCGCGCCCGCCGAACGTGCCCGTCACGCCCGACGATCACGTCCTGCGCTTCGTCACGCTCGCGGGCGGCACGCTCTCCACCCCGGTCACGCTCGCGACCGCGAGCGGCGGCCCGGTCCTCAACACGCCCGTGATCCAGGCCGACGGCACGCAGTGGGTGATCGCGTGGGGCCAGCGCGTCGGCGCGGCGGTGGGCTTCGACGATCGCGTGTGGGTGACGCGCGTGGACTCGGCGGGGAAGCACGCCTCGGGGTATCCGAAGCGGATCGACTCCGAGGACGTGCACCAGGGCTACGCGTCGATCGCGGGCACGGGCTGCGATCTCGCGGTGAGCTACACCCTCGGCAACCCGAACAACGCGGTGCGCGTCGGCGTGGTGCGCGCGCCGTAGCAGCTCCGCGGCGGAGCGACGATCACAGCGCGTTCAGCGCCGTGACCACGCGATCGATCGCGACGAGCTCGAGCCCGCACGTCGCGCCCGCATCGAGGCGCAGCCGGTTCTGCACCGGGATCAGCGCGCGCGTGAAGCCGAGGCGCGCGGCCTCGGCGAGGCGCTGCTCGCAGAGCGGGACGGCGCGGACCTCGCCGGCGAGGCCGACCTCGCCGAACACGAGGGTCTTGGCGTCGATGGCGCGCCCGCGCGCGGAGGACGCGATGGCGCAGACGACGCCGAGGTCGATGGCGGGCTCGGCGAGGCGGAGGCCGCCGGCGACGTTGACGAACACGTCGCGATCGAGGACGTCGCAGTTCGCGCGCTGCGCGAGCACGGCGAGCAGGAGCGAGACGCGATTGCCGTCGACGCCGGCGGCCGTGCGGCGGCCCAGGCCGGCGGTGGCGGGCGCGACGAGCGCCTGGATCTCGACGAGCAGCGGGCGCGCGCCGTCGGCCGACGCGACGACGACGGAGCCCGGCGCGCCGATCGCGCGCTCGGCGAGCAGGTGGGCGGAGGGGTTCTCGACCTCGGCCATGCCGGCGCCGCGCATCTCGAACACGCCGAGCTCCTGCGTGGAGCCGAACCGATTCTTGTGGGCGCGGAGGACGCGGTAAGGGCCGCCGTCGCCCTCGAGCTGGAGCACCACATCGACGAGGTGCTCCAGGGTCTTCGGGCCGGCGAGGCCACCGTCCTTCGTGACGTGACCGACCAGGATGGTCGGAATACCGGTGGTCTTCGCGAACTGCATGAGCCGCGACGCGCACTCGCGGACCTGCGCGAGGGAGCCCGGGATGGAGTCGAGCAGCGGCGTGTAGACGGTCTGGATCGAGTCGACGGCGAGGATCGCCGGCCGGAGCTGGGTGGCGTGGGCGAGGATGCGCTCGACATCGGTCTCGGCGACGACCGAGAGGCGCTCGGCGATCGAATCGACGCCGACGCGGCGCGCACGCAGCGCGGTCTGCGCGACGCTCTCCTCGCCGGTCGCGTACAGCACGCGGCCCGCGCTGCGCGCGCACAGGCCGGCGAGCGCCTGCACGAGCAGCGTGGACTTGCCGACGCCGGGGTCGCCGCCGAGCAGGACGAGCGAGCCAGCGACGAGGCCGCCACCGAGCACGCGATCGAGCTCGCCGATGCCCGAGGACAGCCGATCCGCGGCCGACAGCTCGCGCACGTCGGCGAGCGCGATCGGCGCGTGGCCGTCGGCGACGCCGGTGGAGCTCGGGCGCGGCGCCGCGTGACCGGCGGAGTCGATCTCCTCCACGAGCGAGCTCCACTCCTTGCACGCGGGGCAGCGGCCGAGCCACTTCTGCTCCACGTGACCGCACGCCTGGCAGCGGTGGATGCTGCGCGGCTTCAGCGGCTTGACCTTGGCCATACCCACCGGTCGTACCAGCGGGGGCTGACAGTCAGAGGCGATCGACCGACCAGCGCGACGCGCGGACGTGCTCGACGAGGACGCCGACCGCGCGGCGCGCGAGCTCGGCGGACGCGCCGTCCTGGTAGAGCGCGTAGACGCCGGCGTGCGCGGGCTGCAGCTCGGACAGCACGGCGAGCCGTCCGGCGGCGACGGCGTCGCGTGCGATCCTTCGCGATCTCCGTCCCCGTGCGTGAGCGCGCGGTACGCCGGCCATGTGCGCCGCGCGCCGGCGTCACGGCCTCGGTCCGGCGCCCGGTCCTCCTGGTCAGGACCCCATCACGACAGACGCCTGCGGACGGACTCCTGCTTCTGGCGCAGCTTGGCCGCGAGCTCCTCGCGACCGAGCGCGGCCGCGCGCGCGGCACCGACGCCGAGCCACCGCACGGCGTGGCTCACGGAGCCGGCGGCGAGGAACGCACGGCTGGCCGACAGCGCCACCGCGACATCGCCCTGATCCTCGTCGTGCCGGCGCTCGAACAGCGCCTCGGCATCGTCGAGCCGGCCCGCGCTGACGTAGAAGTCGGCGAGGCCATCTCGCACGGCGCTGACCCGCTCGTGGCCGTGAGGCACCCGATCCAGCGCGTACGCGTAAGCGATCACGAAGTGCTCGTACGCCGCGACCGTGCGCTCGACCTCGCGCCTGCCCTTCTCGACCATCAGCTCGAGGAACGGCGCGTAGAACACGTACTGGTCGATCGGCTTCTCGAGCACGCGCACGATCTCGTCGAGCTCGAGGACGTCATCCTCGTGCGCCGCCGACGCCAGCGTCGCGGCCTCGATCGCCGTCGCATCGGCCGCATAGCGCCGGCGCGCCTCCTCGAGCCCGTAGTCGCGCACGACCTGGCTGACGCGCTCCGCGCGCGCCACGTGCTCGGTGATCCGCGGCCAGTCGAGGAACCCGATGTCCTCGGGCGCATCGGGGATCCGGAACTGCGGAGAGAAGTGCGCGTCCCAGGTGGCACCGTTCGCGGTCAGCGCCGAGCGGGCCGCCGCGATCTCCTCGGCGGACAGCCAGCTGATCCGCATTCCCCCACCCTAGCACCCAACGGGCGGCGGCCCCTACTTCTTCTTCGGCGGGGCCTTCTTGGGCCCGTCCTTCTTGGGAGGATCCTTCTTCGTCGACCCGCCCATGCTGCCGATCGCCTCCTCGGCTTCCTTCTTGTCCTTGCTGTCGACGCCCTTGTTGAGGTCGAGCCACTTCTGGAACGCGGCGATCGCCTTGTCGTTCTGGCGGTCCGCCTTGTACGACTGGGCGAGGTCCCACCACGCGTCCTTGAACTCGGGCTCGAGGCCGACGGCCTTCTCGTACGCGGGGATCGCCTTCTCGTACTCCTGCTTCAGGCGATAGCCGACGCCGATGTTGAAGTGGAGCTTGGGATCGTTCGGCGACAGCGCGGACGCCTTCTCGTACGCCTTGATCGCATCGTCCGGACGCTTCGCCTTCTGATACGCGACGCCGAGGTTGTTCCAGTACGCGCCGTCGTCGGGCTTGTTCTTCGTCGCGACCTCGAGCTCGGTGATCGCACCGTTGATGTCGCCCTTCTGCCGCTTGATCGTGCCGAGGTTCGCGCGGATCTCGGCATCGTTCGGCGCGAGCTTCTTGCCCTCCTCGAGCGCCGCGATCGCCTTGTCCCACTGCGCCTGCTGCGCGGCCTTGTCGAGCTTCTCGCCCGCGCGGTAGTACGCCATGCCGAGGTTCGACCAGAGGACCTTGTCCTTCTTGATCACCGCCGTCGCCTTCTCGTAGGCGTCGACCGCCTTCGCGATGTCGCCCTTGGCCTTGTAGAGGTTCCCGAGCGAGCTCCACGCCATCCCGTGCTTGGGGTTCGCGGCGACCGCCTTCTCGAGCGCGCCGATGGCTTCGTCGGCCTTGCCCTGCTGCTTGTACGCGAGGCCCTGCTTGTAATAGGCGTCCGCGTCCTCCGCGAACGACGCGGTGGGCACCGCGACCAACGTACCGAGCGCGAACAGGATCCGGGCGAGACGCATGCTTCCTCCTACGGCCGGCTAGCGTATCAGACCGGCCTTGGACGTGCGTCACACCCTCCCTATTCAGGCCTCGACAATCGCGGGCTTGGCGTCCGTTTCCGCCGCGGGCTTCGCCTCGGCCGGCGCGGCCGGTGCGGTGAACGCCGCCGGCACGCCGAGCTCCACCTCCGCCAGCGCCTCTCCCGACGCGGCGACCTCCTGCGAGAGGTCGTCGAGCTGCTTGGTGGCGCCGCTCGCCGCGACGCGCGTCGCCTCGAGGCCGGTCGCCGCGAGCTGGAACTTCTCGAGCGCGGCGACGTGGTTGTGCATCCGCGCGACCACGCGCTCGCGGCCCTGGCGGATCTGCGCGCGATAGCGGCGCTGGTCCTCGAGCGCCGCGCGCGCCGACGTGTACTGCGCCTTCACCTCGGCGTCGGTGGCCGCCGCGATCCGCTTGTCGAGCTCCTCCATGCGCGTCGCGAGCTCCGCATCGTTCGCGCCGGTCAGCTTGACCTCGGCGCTCTTCGCCGCGACCTCGAGCGTCTTCAGCACGCCGTCGCGCACGAGGTTCTTGCCCGGGTCGCTGTCTGCGAGGCGCTCCTTCGTGCTGTTCCAGATCGCGACCGAGCGATCGCACAGGTTCTTCACCTCGGCGTCGAGGCCCGTCGGCAGGTTCGCCATCGCGGTCTTCACGGGGTCGAGCGCGAGCCTCAGGTGGCGCGGCAGCATCGCGAGCACGCCGACCATGCCCATCGCCGCGGCGCCGGTCATGTGCTTCACCCACAGCGGCCACGTCGCCGTCTGATCGGCGCCGTCGATCCGCAGCGCGCACCACATCGCGACGAGCGCGGTCACGGCCGCGAGCCCGACCCCGAGCGCGCCCTTCCAGCCGCGCGGTCCGCCGATCGAGAGCCCGAGCGCGAGCACGCTCGACACGCCGGCGAGGAGCGGCCAGCTCGGCGTCATCACGAACAGCGGGATCACCGCCGCCCCCGCCGCCGCCATCCGCCACGCCGCCTTGCCGTGGGCCCAGGCGGCCCCCGCCGCGATGCCCAGGATGCCGCCCGCGAACGGCGCGAGCGGAGTCACCGGGTGCAGGGCCAGACCGAGGAGGAGCGAGCCGCCGACCATGCCGAGGGCCGCCTTGTGAAACGACGCGTGATCGCCAAACCGGATGTCCATGGAGGTCTATAGACGCGCCATGACCTGCCTTCGATCTAGCGAGACTCGCGAACCCGAGGCCGCCCCGAAAAACAGCAAGGCCCCGTTTTCACGGGGCCTTTTTCATCCAAGGAGGATGCCTCCGACGGCGTCAGCCGTCGAGGATGACAGTCAGAACGTCAGGCGGAAGCCCAGCTGCACCGCGCGCGGTGCCTGCTGAGGACCGACGATGTTCGCGTTGTTCGTGCCGGTGCGGCCGAAGTTCTTGTTCTTCTCCGGGGTCACGTTCTGCTCGGTGCCCGACAGGCCGTCGAGCGTCTTCAGGTGCTTCAGGTCCTCCATGTCGCCGCCGAGGATCGGGTTCACGAAGTCGAACGTGTAGTTCTCGTCCTGGTTCAGCTCCTCCTGCGAGTTGAACAGGTTGAAGATGTTCACGAAGCCCTCGAGCTTGACCTTCTTGTTGATCTGGTAGCCGTACGCGAGGTGGACGTCGAAGTTCGTCGTGGTCGGCGAACGCGGCGCCGCGCCACGGTTGAGGAGGTACGCCTCGCCGTTGCCGTAGCCCGGGTGGACGCCGGCGCCGAGCACGTTGTGCGCGATGCCCGACTGCGCGCGGAACGACGCGCCCGTGGTCAGCACGCCCGCCTTCTTGAAGTCGAACAGGTAGAACCCGTCGACCTTGAGGTTGTGCGGACGGTCGTGACCGAGCTTGCCGTAGCGGTTCGCCATGAGGTCCGGCAGGTCGTACAGCGACGTGATGTTCGGGTCGTCCTGGCCGGTCTCCGTGGAGAACAGACCCGGGTAGTTACCGCGCGACTTCGAGTAGGTGTACGAGGCCTGGAGCAACGACTTCTGCGACGGGCGCTGCGTCATCTGCAGCTGGATCGCGTCGTAGTTGCGGACCGGCTTCTCGAGCTCCTTCACGTAGTACATCTGGTTCGCGCGCGACTCGTACAGGGCACCGAGCGCCTGCTCCTGCGGGTTCGACGACGCCTGCAGGCGCATCGCCTCGGCCATCAGCTTGTCGGCCTCGGAGTCGAGGTTGTCGCCCGGGTTCGTGATCAGGTAGTTGTTGCCGCCGTCGACCGAGATGTCCTCGATCACCGTCGGCAGCTCGCGGTGCTGCCAGGTCGCGCCGATCTTGAAGTCCGGCGCGAACTCGTACTCGGCGCCGAGCACGATCTCGTCGGAGCGCTGCGCCTTGAGGCCGGGCGACACGAACTCGAGGCCACCGCCGAGGATCGCCTGCTGGACGCGGTCCTGGCACTGCTCGAGCTTCGTGATGATGTCGTTGCCGGTCTGGCCCGGGATGTGGTCGACGTCGCAGTTCGGGTCGTACCCGCCCTGCGTCGGCGTCTTGCGGGTCGCGTTCACGGCCGTGAAGTTGGTGATCTCGGCGCCGTACGCGCGGACGTTCAGGTCCATCGGCACGTTCTCGTAGAAGTGGCCGTAGTGCCCGAACAGCTTCGCCTTGCCTTCCTTCGTCGGGTCGTAGATGAAGCCGAGGCGGGGCGCGAACGTGTCGAGCGTGAACGCCGTCTCCGGGAAGATCTCGCCTTCCGGCGTGGTCGAGCCCGCGAGCTGCTCGGCAGCGCCGACGACCTGCTTCTCGTAGCGCAGGCCGAGGTTCACGGTGAGGTTCGGACGAACCTGCCACTGGTCCTGGATGTACGCGCCGATGTTGGTGTTCGACGTGTCGGCGCGCAGCTCGTCCGCGCGGCCGCACAGCGCCGCATTGTTCGAGCAGAGCGACTGGTTCATCCCGAGCACCACCGAGTCCGGATCCATCTGCTCTTCGGGAGTCAGGTTGCGGATGAACTTGTAGTACTCGCGGAGCTGCCAGATGCCGGGCGCGCCGCTCGCGGGGTTCGCCGAGCGGCGCCAGATCGCGCCGCCGGAGTAGCGGTTGTTCTGGTCGTAGCCCGCGAGCTCGATGTCACCACCGGCCTTGAACACGTGGTAGCCGGTCGGGCCGAGCTTCACGCGGTGCGTGACGGCCGCCGACGCCGACCAGCGGTCGGTGATCTGGTTCTCGAGCAGCGACAGTCCCTGCTGGGTGTACTGCAGCACCGGGCAGTTCCGGATCATCGGGTACGGATCGTTCATGCCGCCGTCCTGGCACTTCGCGATCGTGCTCTCGCCCTCGAGATCCGCGAAGTCGTACAGCGAGCGGGTGAAGTTGTAGAACACCGTCGGGACGTTCTGCGCCTCGGTGAACGGGTCGTTGGTGAGGAAGCCACGGTGGTAGCCGCCGACCACGTCGACCTGCGTCTTGCCGCCGTTGAACTTGCTCGTCCACTTCCCCGCGATGTCGTACGCACCGTCGGTGTACTTCCACTGCGTCTGCGCCGGATTGCGCGTGATCGTGTACACGTCCTCGGCGCTACGCGGGTTGCCGAAGAACGACAGCTGGAACTGGTTGTTCTGGTTGACCGCGCCGTTGATCTTGCCGGTGAAGTAGTAGGTCTTGAAGTCGCGCGGGATCTCGCGGCGGCTGACCTCTTCGAACTGCGTGAACCCCGTGCCCGGATCGCGGTCGGGGATCCCGTCCATGTCCGTGTCGCGCTGGCTCTGGACGATGCGGTCCGTCGTGTAGTGGGTGAACGACGGGTTGAACCCGACGTGGAACCACAGCTTGTCCTTGATGATCGGACCGCCGACCTCCGCGCCGATGTCGTAGCGGTAGTCGAGGTTGGTCTCGCTCGCGATCGCGCTGCCCTGACGCTCGATCGTCTTCGCATCGGAGATCAGCGCACCGGGCTGGATGTACGAGAACACCGAGCCCTTGAACTCGTTCGAGCCCTGCTTGGTGACGACGTTGACGATGCCGCCCGTCGCACGGCCGAACTCGGCGTTGTAGCCACCGGTGATCACCTCGGTCTCCGAGATGAACTCGTTCGGCAGGTTCGACGACAGGAAGCCCTTCGCGGTGTCCGTCGTGTTGATGCCCTCGACGATGTACACGTTCTCGAGCGAGCCCGCGCCCGCGAACGAGTAACCGAAGTTGTCGGCCTGCGCGCCGGCGGAAGCGCCGAGCACCGCGCCGAACGTACGGCCCGTCGGGATGTTGCGGGTGTAATCGTCGGTGACCGTCAGACCGGTCTTCGTCGAGCCCTGGTCGACGACGGGCGCCGAACCGGAGATCTCGATGACCTCGCCCTTCGGCTTGCCGGCCGACGCCGCCGAGTCGACGGTGACGTTGACGACGACTTCCTTGCCGACCTGGATCAGCACGTTGCCGCGCGAGAACGTCGAGTCGTTGTAGTAGACCGTCAGGATGTAATTGCCGGGAGGCAGTGCGGTGATGAAGTACTGGCCGCCGTCCTCGGTGATCACGACCTGCTCGCCGACGAGCGACGGCGAGGTCGCGACGACCGTGGCGCCGACGGCCGGCTCCCCGGTCGCCTTGTCGCGGATCACGCCGCGCAGGCTACCGACGGTACCGGACGCCTGGGCGTACGCGGTTTGCTGCTCTACGAGCGACCCTCCTCCGAACAGGAGCGCCGCGACCATCACGGATTCGATGATTTTCTTCATGGTCTTGCTCCTCAGAGGCACACGTGGGGGGAGACGGGATCGGCGTTCTTGACGGTGAACTTGATCACCTTGTCCGCCGCGTTGGTGAACGACTCACCGACGAGCGCCGCGTTCGCGGAGATCATCGCGCCGGCCTTCAGCGTGAACGTGTACACACCCGGCGCGAGGTTCGCGCGGATGCGCAGCTGGCAGCCCGTCGAGTTGATGGCGCACGCGTTCGGCGCGGCACCAACGGCCGGCGTCGCGACGACGTCGGCGCCCATGGCGTCCTTGAACGTGTAGTCCGTGCCCGCGGTGAGCGTGGTGGCGTCCATCGCCTGGTTGAACGTCAGCGTGACGCCGACGACCGAGGTCGGGGTCGCCTTCGTGACCGTGGCCTCGTTGGCCGGCGACGAGGTCATCGTGATCGCCGGCTGGGTCTTCCACTTCACCGTCTTGTCGGCCGGCACCGTGTACTCGGCGCCGTAGACGTCCTTGATCTTCGCGCCCGCCTTCAGCGTGAACGTGTACTCCGTGTTCAGCTGGTAGTGGCCGGCGAAGAACATGTCCGCCTCGGTCGTCGTGATGAGCGGGTCACCGCCCGGCGCCGCCACCGGCGTCGGCGTGAACGTGTAGTCCGCCGCGTCGATCGTCGCGAAGTCGATCGGGTTGGTGAACGGCAGCGACAGCTTCTTCATCGCCGACACGAGGTCACCCGAGCCGATGTTCGCCGTCTTGGCCGCGAACTTGTTCGTCGTGAACCGGACCTGGGTCTGGTCGTCCGGCGAGGGCGCGCCGAACGTCGTCTCGACGCCGCAGCGGTCCTTCAGCTTCGTGCCCTGCTTGAACCCGAACGTGTACGCCTTGTCGGACTGGAGCGGCGCGTCCGGGCCCCATCCCGTCTCGGTGAACGTCAGGCCGAACGGGCCGAGGTTGTAGGCGTAGTAGCCACGCGGCTCGCACGTGTCGCCGGCGGTCGGACAGGCCGGGCCGTTGACGATGCAGTACTCGCCGCCGGTCGAGCAGTGACCGGTGTCCTCGGGGCCGATGGAGAACTCGCACTCGTCCATCCCGGCGCCCTCGTCGCACATCGACGACTCGTCGATGTCGGTGTTGAACTGGACGTAGAAGTTGTCGAAGTAGATCTGCTGGCCGTCGACCGGCGAGTGCGCCTCGGCGTCGTCGGCCGGATCGATCAGGACCACCTGGATCGGGGCGATCTTGAACGTGAACGGACCGCGCTGCGCCATGGGAACCTTGTTCCCCTGCTTGTCGGTCACGTTGTCGTTGATCGTGACGCGGCACTGCTTGCCGGTCGCGACCTCGGTCGGGTCGTTCGGCAGGATGACGAGCGACGGGCCGAGGGGCCACGTCACCGCGTTACCGGCCGGCGAGTAGTAGCCGTCGTACTCGACCTCGACGAAGCCACCGCCGACGCTCTCGCACTCGAGCTTCACCGGGTGGGTGTTGGCGATCGTGCCGGTGTACGTATCGGTGCCTTCGCCGGTCTCCGGATCCTCGATCTCGATCAGCTCCTCGATGTTCGGGTCGAGGAGCTCGTCGAACATGATGCGGACGTACCAGCCGTCCGGATACGCGTTCACGATCTCTTCGGCGCTCTTCGAGACGTCCGGCGGGCAGACGTCGGGAGCCGTGAAGTCCGGGAGGCCGACGCGCGCAGGCCGCTTTTCGTCGCCCACCTTGCAGTACGTCGCGCTCTCGATCAGGTGGCCTGCGGCGTCGTTCATCACGAGGACCGCGAGCACTTCCGGATCACCCTCCGGACGAAGATCGGTGTTCTGCTCGGGGTCGCTGCACGCCCCGATCGCGAAGACACCGGTAGCGATCAGGCCTACGCCTAGCGATCGCCCACGAGTGGGATCGACGAACATAAAATTGAGCCTCCCTTAAGGACTGCGTTGTCGCCGAGCAGGGCCGCACTCCCTGCTATGGCGCGAGAGTCATCGCCCATCCCTGTGACAAACGCAAGCGAAGCAGATCACCAGGTTGAGCAAGAAAGTAGGCCCGTGATGCGCACCCCAGAATGAGAAAGACCCGGCGAGCGCACGCGCTACACCGGGTCTTGCTCGCCTATCTGAAATCTAATTCAGCAGCTCGATCGACACACTCTGAAGGAGATCGACAGACATCAAGCGTTCGGGCGCTTACTCCCATTTCCCGTCGGCCCACTGCCCGCCGCCGTGCCCGAAGGAGGTGCGACAGTGGGTGCAGCCGCCGGCACGCGGGACACTTGTGCAGTGTCCGGTGGACGGACCGCCTTCTTGTTCTCGTCCGACAGCTCCGCGCCGATGGGCGTGGGGGCTCCATCGACGACGTCGATCCCGATCCGCCGCACGCCGTAGTGCGCGAGCACCTTGGCCTCGATCGTGTTGTACGTCTCGGGGTGATCGGCGAGGAACTGCTTCGCGTTCTCGCGACCCTGACCGATGCGCTCGCCGTTGAACGAGAACCACGCGCCGCTCTTGTCGACGATGTTCGCATCGGACGCGAGATCGACGAGATCACCCTCGCGCGAGATGCCCTGTCCATAGAGGATGTCGAACTCGACCTCCTTGAACGGAGGCGCGAGCTTGTTCTTCACGACCTTCACGCGCGTACGATTTCCGATCACGTCCTCCTCCTTCTTGATCGCGCCGATGCGGCGGATATCGAGGCGGACCGAGGAGTAGAACTTCAGCGCGTTGCCGCCGGTCGTGGTCTCGGGCGAGCCGAACATGACGCCGATCTTCATGCGGATCTGGTTGATGAACACGACCATCGTGCGCGACTTGGCGATCGCCGCGGTCAGCTTGCGCAGCGCCTGGCTCATGAGGCGCGCCTGGAGGCCGACGTGCGCGTCGCCCATCTCGCCCTCGAGCTCGGCCTTCGGCGTGAGCGCCGCGACGGAGTCGATGATGATCACGTCGATCGCGTTCGACCGCACCAGCATGTCGGCGATCTCGAGCGCCTGCTCGCCGCAGTCCGGCTGGCTGACGAGCAGCTCCTCGGTCTTCACGCCGAGCTTCTTCGCGTAGCCGACGTCGAGCGCGTGCTCGGCGTCGATGAACGCGCACACGCCGCCGCGCTTCTGCGCCTCGGCGACGATGTGGAGCGTGAGCGTGGTCTTGCCGCTCGACTCCGGTCCATAGATCTCGACGATGCGGCCGCGCGGCAAGCCGCCGATGCCGAGCGCGATGTCGAGCCCGAGCGAGCCCGACGGGATCACGTGGACCTCGCGGTCGAGCGGATCCTTGCCGAGGCGCATGATCGCGCCCTTGCCGAACTGCTTGTCGATCGCGCTCAGCGCGAGATCGATCGCCTTGTCACGCGCCGCCGTCTGTGGATTGGCAGCTGCGGGCTGTGTCGTCGTCTCCTTCGTGGCCATCTGGTCTCGCTCCCTTGCGGTGGTCAATGCTGGCCACGAGGCCACCCGTCATCGGTGTCCTCCAGCCCGTGTTGTGCGCCCAGTTCTAGCGCCCTGGTCTGACGTTCAGCGTCCGCGGGAGCGGGGATCACCACCGGTTTGAAGTCGATTCGCGAAATTTCTTTGTAGACCGAACCTGTCGGTTTCGTTTCGCTTTCAAACAGCGTGACACCCTCGACCCGTGTTTCACCGAACATCTGTTCAGCTACCGGTAACACGAGCTGGGAGAGCACGCGAGTTTCCTTCGCGCGGGCGAGCGTGACGTGCGGATGGAACGGGCGCTGGTCCTCCGGATAGCCGACCTCCGTCATCGCCGCATCGACCGCGGCGGCGAGCCTGCCGAGCGCGCCGGAGGGCTCGTCGACTCCGGCCCACAGCACGCTCGCCTTCTCGAGCGAGGGGAACGCGCCGAGCCGGCCGGTCCTGAACGCGTGCTTCTGCGCGCCCGCACAGGCGCGTGCGAGCGCGTCGACGACCGCGTCGACGGCCTCGGGCCGCGTCGCACCGAGGTACTTGACCGTGACGTGGT
>JAEUJX010000202.1 GCA_016794545.1 Myxococcales bacterium | reverse complement strand
GAGCAGTGGGAGCTGCGTCACGACCGCATCATCGCGGTGCGCGCGACGCCGCCCGGCATCCTGCCCGGCGAGACCGCGACGATCGACGCGCTGATCGGATCGAAGGAGGCCTCGCCCGTCGAGGCGCCACCAGAGGCGGCGACGGTGATCTCGCCGACGAGCCTCGCGGGCCTCGTTCGTCCCGATGCCGGGAGGTGGGTCGTGACCGCGCCCGACGAGGCCAGGCTCGTCGCCGCGCGCGAGGAGCTCGGCCTCGAGCCGGGCGCGCCGGTGCCGCTGATGGTCGGCGTGTCGTACGCGCAGATGACGCTGGTCGGGTTCAAGACCGTGTACCTCGGCGAGGCGCGGCAGAACCCGGTGCTCGAGGACATGATGATCGCGGGCGCCGCGCCGCCGCAGACCGAGATCGTCGTGCCGATCCTCACGGACGTCCCGCTCTCGGTGAAGGGCGAGGATCCGGATGTGGTCAACTGGCTGACCTCGTGCGGCACCATGCACGACTTCGATCTCCCGAGGGCCTACCTCCGCGTCGAGAAGGAGGACCCGACGGAGGGCGACCTCGCCGTGGTGCTGCGCAAGGCCGATGGCGGCGTGGCGTGGCGCATATGGCCGATCCGCGCCGAGTGATCCGCGCGGTCCGTCGCATGCGGCCGATCCAGCCGAGCCCTTGCCGGCGCGCCGCGCGGCATCCGAGACGTTCGGAGTGCGAGGGCTCGCCCGGCGGGGTGCGTCGTCGCGGCGCTCGAGCGCGGCACCGCGCAGTGCCCAGTGCAGCTCGCACCGATGCTCGAGTGGTGCGCCGACGACGTGGGGCTTCACGCGGATCCGTGCACCGCGAGCCTGGACGCAGGCTTCGCGGGCTGCGCGTCGCAGCCCGGGTCGTCGCGGATCGCCTGCGATGAAGGCGTTTCTCGAGCTGTCGAAGGTCTGGTCGTGGCTCCCGCACTTCCGCGTGGTGGCCGAGTACGAGAGCCTGTCGCGGGCGTCACGTAGGTTCGGCATCTCGTCGGCGGCGCTGTCCAAGGCGGTGCGCACGCTCGAGAAGGGCCTCGGCGTCGAGCTGTTCGATCGCGCGGGCGGGAAGCTCCGGTTGAACGCTCGCGGGAGAGCGCTGCTCGAGGTCATCCGCAACGACATGCGCGATCTCGACGACGTGATCACCGCGATTCGCAGCACACGCGCTCCGGACTTCGTGCGGGTGGCGATGGATCCCGCATGGGCCGGCGTGCTCGTTCCACCGGGCACTGGCGTGGAGCTGGTCGACGCGCCGGCCGCCGTGTCTCGCGCACTCCTGCGCGGGGAGGCCGACGTGGTCCTCCACGGCGAGCCGGTCGCATCGCCCGAGCTCGACACCGTACCCGTCGGGGCGTTCGCCCGCGCGATCTGTACGGCGAGCGAGGACGAGCCCCGTGGCTTCGCGGCCATCGTCATCCGCGGCGCGATCGCCGACGGCTGGCCCGTCGAACGCACCCGCGACGTCGCAGTGGTCACCCACTCGCTCGCACACGCGGCCGCCGTCGTGACCCAGGGCATGCTCGCGGCGGTGCTCCCGATCGCGATCGCTCGCGCGTTCCGGTTGCGGATCGTCGACACCCCCGACCTCGTGCTTCCACCGTGCCCGATGTACGCGACCACGCGCCGCGCACGTGGCGGAGACAGCGCGCCGCTGCGCTGGCGCGACCGGGCGTGCACGCACGCCGCAGCTCACCTGCGGTAGTCGTACCACGCACCGTTGTACGGGCTCGCCACGTGGCAGCGACTCCAGCACAGCGCGGAGTGGCGCTCGCTCCCGTTCGGCGTGGAGCTGGAGCTGAACAGCCACCCGCCCTCGCGCTCGAGCCCGGTCGCGAGCGGCCCGATCCGCCGCATGATCGCGACGTAGCGGAGGTCGCCCGGCATGCCGTCGACGTTGTCGCGGATCTCCTTCACGAGGATCGCCCCCTCCTGATATCCGCGCTCGAGCGTCCATGCGGGATCGATCGCGAGCTCGTTCGCGTAGATGATCCGGTAGGTGTCGCCGTGCCCGGGCGCCGCGCCGGTGACGTCCTCGCGCGTCCACGTGGTGTAGTCACCGAGCGGCTCCGGGTCGACGGCCTCGGTGCAGGCCGCCAGCAAGACGAGCCCCGCGAGCCGCCGCGTCACGACCCCGCTCCGGTCGTCAACGCGCCGAGATCGACGTCGATCGGTTCCGCTCCGTCGTCGAGCGTCGCCCGGAGCACGTAGTCCCCGGCCGGCACGCCCGTGGTGTCCCAGTGGAGCGCCTGCGCGCCCGACCGCAGGACTCCGACGAGGATCGACGAGCCGCCTCCGACGGCGCGGAGTGTCCCCCCGACCATGTCGCCATCGAGATCGTCGACCCGAAGCCGAACGACGACACTGCCGCTCGCTTCCGCGATGTTCTCGAGCACGAGGTCCGGCGCGTGGTTGCCGCGCCGCGGAGCGCCACGATTGGGCGCCTCGGCCCACCGCTCGAGAGTCTCGATCTGAAAGCTGTCGAGCGGAAAGCGGGGCGGCATCGGATACAGCTGGTCCGCACTGCGCCGCGCGCTGAACACCGCCAGGCTCGCGGCGCCGCACAGCACGTGCGCCGCGTCCGGATCGTCTGGCGCTCCGCACGGCTCGCGCTCGCTCGGGATCCCCGGACGCAGCACGACGTCGCCGAACGTGTCGAGCCGGAAGCTCGCAGGCGCGCCGCCGATCGTCGGGTAGCCGTGACAGCGCACGCAGTTGGCCGCCAGGATCGGCATGACGTCGAGCTGGAACGACGGTTCCGCCGGCACCTCGGGCGCGCAGGCGGCGATCGCGACGAGCAGGGCGTGCTTCATAGGTAGTAGTGGAGCTGGAGGAGGGACAGGGTACCGGGCCGCTCGAAGTCTCCGGAGCCCGACAGCCGGAGCAGGAGGTGCAGCTCGACGTGCGCCCGCGGGAAGTACTGGAGGTTGACCTCCACCGCGTCGCGCGCCGTGGGCCGGCGAAGATCGGGCTGCCAGCGCTGTACGGCGGCGCCGAGCATCCATCCGTGCGCGACGAACGCGGTCGCGCCACCGTAGGCCGCGAGCTGGTAGCGCGTCGGTCCATCGCCGGCGAACGACTGGCGCTGGAGATCGAGCTCTCCGAGGAGCAAGACACGTGCACCGGGAAACCACCGCTTGCCGACGACGCCGGCCGTCGCCACGGCGTCGGCATCGGAGAACGCGATCTTCGCCTGCCCCGCGAGCGCCGCCGTGTCCCCGCCGATCCGTCGCTCCGCATACAGCGTGACACCGGATGCTTTGACGCCCGCGCCGAGCACGTCGCTCGGTCGCGGCACGAAGGCCGTGGCATGCACCTCGGAGGCCTCTCCGGACCAGCCGCCGCCGATCCCGTAGGGCTCCTCGAGCAGACCGAACCCGAGATACCTCCGGATCGCCGCCGTGTGGTCCGGCGTGCGAATGCCGAACACCGGAGCGAACCGACCGGCCCGGAGGTAGCTGTCGGTGTCTCGCTGATACACGACGTAGTGCTCGCGTGACGCGAGGCGCTCCACCAGCGGCGGCTGTGGATCACGTGCGCCGCCGCGGACGCCGATCGTGAGCTGGACGGCGAGGTGCTCGCCGCCGACGCGTGCGTTCACGTCGGCCTGCATCGGGAACGCGAGGAGCTCCGACTCGTGACCGCGCGTCTTGATCGCGGTGGCGACCCGGAGATCACCGCCGAGCTGGAACCACGAGGGTGGTTCCCAGGCGCCGTGCAGGAATCGGCCGTCGCCGCCGGTGCTGATCGTGTCGCCCGCCTCGTCACGCCCGTACGCGTCGAGCAGTCCGCCACCGGCGGGCGACACGTGGCACGCGCCGCAGCGATCGACTCCGAGCGCGAGCTGGAACTGCGGGTACGCCGCCGCAGGCGTGACCGCGCCGGCGAGGATCACCGCGACGACGATCGGGATCGCGATCGAGCACGCGCTCAGTCGCACGACGCGCCCTCCTCGATCCACGCTTCGACGAGCGCGACCTCCGATGCCGGGAGCGGGACGTCGGGCGGCATGACATCCCGATACGGGCGACCGTTCGCGTCGGCGCCTCGGAGCTGATAGACCAGCGTCGAGGTCTCGGCGCTGCCCGGGGTGACGTAGTTCCGCGGCGCGTCGATCGGGCGCGGGGGTTGGCCGCAGATCGTGCCGACCAGAAACGTGTACGCACCCTCCCGATCGGACAGGTCGAGGCCGGCGAGGGCGGTCAACCGCGAGTGACAGCTCGCGGTGGCACAGGACGGCGCGATGATCGCCGTGTGGAGGTAGCTCCACCGCGGTGGTGGTGGATCCCCCGGAGGGAGGCATCCGCAGAGAGCGACGAGGGCGAGGGCCTTCATCGCGCCTCCAGGAAGCGGCTCGCCAGCACGCTCGCGAGCAGCATCGCCAAGCCGACGACGCCGCCGTGGATCAGCCCGACATGTGGCCCGTCCGCGATGCGGCAATAGAAGTGGAGAAACAGACCTCCGAGGCAGCCGCCTCCACCGCCGAGCGCCGCCGCGATCCACCGCGTGCGGACGTACTGCGAGCGCCGGAGCAGCACCGTCCCGGCCACCACCGGCAGCAGCGCGATCCCGAGGCCGATCTCGAGGCACGCATGGCCGTGCGCGAACCGCTCCCATCCGTAGTGGGCACTCGACGGTCCGTGGGGATGCAGCACGAGCCCGAGCACGACGAAGCCGACGGCGGCGACCACCGCGACGACCGCGGCCGCCCGCCAGCGCGTGAGCATCGAGTCCCGCCGTGGGGCTAGCGAGAACCAGAGCGCCAGCGAGCAGCCCAGAACCCACGCCGCGGCCACGCCGATGACCCAGAGCGCGGGGAGCTCGTCGAGATCGCGCCGGAGCGTCATCACCGCGAGCGCGAGCAGCACGTAGGCCGCCGAGAGCGCGAGGACGGTCGCGAGGTGGCGGTGCGGGCTGCGGAGTCTCACCGGTGTCAGGCGCGCGAGCTCGGCCTCGAGCTCGTCGGAGATCGGGAGAGTGCGAGCCTCCTCGCCGATGAGCACGTCGATCGGATGTCCTGTCATGTGGCTCCCAGAGCGGTGCGCAGCGCCTCGCAGCCCCGATGAGCGCGGACTCGCATCGTGCCGGCCGTCGTGCCGGCGATCTGCGCGGCCTCGGCGGCGCTGTGGCCCTCGAGCGTGATCAGCACGACGGCCTGGCGCTGGCGAGATGGCAGCTCCGCGAGTGCGGCGAGCGCCGCGTCGACGCGTGCGCGATCGACGGGTGCATGTTCGGTGGCTGGTTCGGGAAGGGACGGCGTGGAGGACAGCACGACCACGCTGCTGCCCCGCTTGCGGACCTCGTCGATGAACGTGTGGTGCGCGATCGACATGATCCACGGCAGCGGATCGGCGCCCGCGATGTAGTGATGGCGGGCGCGGTGGATCTTCATGAAGGTCTGTTGCGCGAGATCGGCCGCGAGCACGCGGTCGCGAGTCATCTTGACGAGGTAGGCGAGCACCCGCGGCGCGACGAGCGTGTGGAGCGCGCGGAACGCGCTCGCGTCTCCGGCGCAGTACGAGGTCATCAGCGCCGCGGCGGATGGCGCGTGGTCACGGCGCACGGATGAGCCCCTTCGCGCCACCGATCGGCGACGCCGAGTGACACGCGTTGCACGAGCCCGCCGGTGGCGGGAACGGCATGAGCGACCGCTTGCCGTCGCGCTCGACGGCGACGCGAAAGCCCTGCGGCAGCGGGGTCGCGGTGTGGAAGTTCCCCGCGGCGTTCGTGGTCACGCGCTCGATCTCGCGACCACGCGGATCCAGAAACACGACCTCGACGCCCGGCGTGCCGTCGCACACGTGCGAGTCCGCGGCCTCGTATATCGTGCCGCCCGCGCTCCACTGCTTCATCGTCGCGTCGCCGCCCTCGCGGTGACACGACAAGCAGTTCCACCCCGGGCGCATCTCCGGCCCCGGCGCGGTGGCGCACGTCGGCTCGGTCGCGCACGCCGCCGCGAACCACGTGCACGCGACGACGGCGCGGATCACTCGGTCACCTCGATCGATGCGATCCAGCCGCGACGAAACCACGCATCGAGAGGGCGGTGGAGCGCGGCGACGTCGTGGGCGACCTGCTCGAGCAGCTCCCCCATGCTCGCCCCGTGCGCCACGCGATCGAGCAGGAGCTGCTCGTCGCGAGCGACGAGGTGCGTGGTCACGGCGAAGTGCGGCCGCGCGACGACCGCGTGCGAGGCACCGACCACGTTCAGACCGCGTGCGTGCAGCGCCCGGAGCGCGACCGGGTCGATCTCGACGGCGCGCAGCGACCGCACGAGCCGCAGCCGCGAGCGCACGAACGTGGCCGGCACGCTGTCGGACAGGCGCGCGATCGGATCGTCGGGAGAGAGCGCGCTCTCGGTGCGTGCTTGCTCGAGCCCGGCGAGCATCGCGACGCCGGCGAGATCCTCGTCGGCCGAGCGCCGGAGGAACTCCGGGAGCCGGTCGCCCAGGCGTTCGAGCTCCGGGTGCGCCGACGGGTGCGCGAGGAGATAGCACCGCACCAGCTCGCGAAACCGCGCCGCGCCGAGGTGCTCGACGACGAGCGGGAACAGCTCGACGAGGACCGCGTGCTGGCGCGCCCAGTACGCGGTCTTGTAGACCGCGACCGCCTGCACGACACCCAGCGCGCCCGTGGAGCGAAACGCGCCCAGCTGGTCGGCGCGCACGTCGCTGCGCACGGCGTGCCACAGCGCCGCGAGCGCGCGCACGTCATCAGGAGGCAGCACGCCGGCCTTCCAGCACCGCGGCCGCACGCTCGCGCGCCGTGTTCGCTTCCGTGGCCACGACGCCGAGCGATGGCGTGTGCTTGTCCCACTCGACCAGCGCGGGCACCTCGCCGAACAGCGACACCGCCGTCTCGAACAGCGACCACGTGGTGTCGGGGATCGGGCCGCGATGGTCGTCGAACAGGTGGGTGCCGCAGTCGTCGTGGCCCGCGAGGTGCAACTGGCGAACGCGCCGTGCCGGCATCGCGCGCAGGAACTCGTGCGGATCGAAGCCGTGGTTGTACGCGTCGACGACGACGTTGTTGACGTCGAGGAGCAGATCGCAGTCGGCGTCGTCGACGACCGCCGCCACGAACTCGGCCGCGCTCATCTCGTCGCGCGCGTACTGCACGTAGCTGGAGATGTTCTCGACGAGGATGCGCCGTCCGAGCAGATCCTGGACCTCGCCGATTCGCTGCGCGACGTGCCGCACGAGCGCCCGGGTTCGCGGGAGCGGCCACAGGTCGTGGGCGTGGTGAGTGTGCGCGGTGCTCGCGCACAGATGGTCGGAGATCCACAGCGGCTCGAACCGATCGGCGAGCGTCGCGATCGCGCGCACGTACGCGCGGTCGATGGGGTCGGCCCCTCCGAGGGACAGCGAGACACCGTGGAACACGAGCGGCACGTGCCGGCGAACCGCCTCGAGCACGGCCCACGGGCGGCCTCGACGAGTCGCGAAGTTCTCGGTGATCGCCTCGACGAAGTCGATGCGAGGCGCTGCGCCGGCGAGCCACTCGCCGTAGTGCTCGGTCCTCAGGCCGACCCCATAGCGGCTCACAGCACCGTGCCGCCCTTCTCCGTGCACTCCTGGGCGGTCTCGACCGTCACCCACCCCATGCCCTCGCACTTGTTCTTGCCCTGGCAGTCATTCGCGCCGTCGGGACCGGCGCACTCGCTCATGCCCTCGCACTTGTTGATGCCCTGGCACTTGATGCCCTGCTGGCTCTCGGAGGTGCCGTCGTCCGTGCAGCCGGTGGCTGCGCCGGCGAGCAGGAGAGCTGCGAGGGCGAGAGAAGAGATGTTCGTCATACCCGTGCTTACGGGCGCGCCGGACGAGCGTTACGACCCGCTCGACGAAACCCTCAACCAGGAGTTGAACGTCCCCTAACCGGGCGGGGGGCCCGGCGCGCGGTGTCGGTCGATCACCCCCGACCCGCAGGCGACCCCGCGGGCCTGGCCTCCCGACGCGATGCACCGGTACAACGAGTGGGTGGACAACATCGCGAGCGCGGTCGTCGCGCACTACCGGCAGGTCAAACGCGACCTGCCGTGGCGGCGCACCCGCGACCCGTACGCGATCTGGGTCTCCGAGGTGATGCTGCAGCAGACGCGCGTCGCCACGGTGATCCCGTACTGGGAGAGCTGGATGGCGAAGTTCCCGACGGTGCGCGCGCTCGCCGAGGCGCCGCTCGACGACGTGCTCGCCGCGTGGGCCGGCCTCGGCTACTACTCTCGCGCGCGCAACCTCCACCGCGGTGCACGGGCCGTCGGCGAGGCGCTGCCCCGCACCGCCGCCGAGCTGCGCGGCGTGCCGGGCATCGGGCCCTACACCGCGGGCGCGATCGCGTCGATCGCGTACGGCGAACGCACGCCGCTCGTCGACGGCAACGTCGCCCGCGTGCTCGCGCGCGTGTTCGCGATCGAGGACGACATCAAGTCGAGCGCCGGTCAGAAGGCCGCCTGGGCGCGCGCCGCCGAGCTCATGCTCGCGCTCCCCCCGGCCAGCGCTCCCGGCGAGCTGAACCAGGGCCTGATGGAGCTCGGCGCGACGATCTGCGCGCCGACGCAGCCGCGCTGCCTCGCCTGCCCGCTCGCGCAGGCCTGCGCCGCGAACGCGACCGGCCGCCAGGCCGAGCTGCCGGTGATGCCGGTCCGCAAGAAGGCGCACGAGCTGCCGGAGCTCGCGCGCACGCTCGTGTGGCTCGCGCGCGGCCGCGAGATCGTGCTCGTGCGGCGCGCCCCCGAGGGCCTGTTCGGGGGCCTGTGGGAGCTGCCGCCCCTCGAGCTCGCCCGGGCGCTCGGGGCGCGGATCGACGAGACGCCCGTCGCCTATCACGACCAGGTGCTGTCGCACCGCCGCCTGCGAGTGACCGTGGTTCGCGGTGCCGCACCCGCGCGCCTTGTTCTGCCGCCTGATCCGGGCTACGACGCGATCACTCGTGCAGACACGGCAGCGGCGAAGCAGCTCGGAATCGCCGCCGCGACCGCCGCCATCCTGACGAAGTACCAGGACACCCCATGGAGCTCGACCCCAAGGCGCTCGCCCTCTTCAAGGAGGGCTACGACAAGATCATCGAAGGCATCAAGACCCTCGGGTTCGACGTCACCGACGAGAACTTCGCCGACACGGCGGCCCGGGCGGCGAAGGGCCTCCACGAGCTGATCCACGATCAGACGCAGGTCCGGAAGGACGTCGACGCCCTGCTCGCGAAGACGTTCCCGGCGAAGTACACGGAGATGGTGATCTCGAAGCACAACACGTGCTTCGGCGTCTGCCCGCACCACCTGCTCCCCGTCATCTACCGGATCTCGATGGCGTACATCCCCACGGAGAAGGTGCTCGGCCTGTCCAAGCTGTCGCGCCTCGCACGCCTGATCGCGCGCGGTCCGCGCCTCCAGGAAGACCTGACGCACGAGCTCGCCGACCTCCTCCACGTGAACCTCGCGAGCCAGGGCTCCGCGGTCTACATCGAGGGTCTGCACATGTGCATGGCGGCGCGCGGCGTCGGCGCGCACGAGGCGCGACTCGTCACGAGCGGCGTGCGCGGCGTGTTCCTCGAGCTCGCCACGCGCGAGGAGTTCATCAAGCTCGTCGTCGCGCCCCCCACCACGCTCGTGTGACGTGACGATGCGCGCGGCGTACCTCCACGGCTTCCTCGGGACGCCGGCGGTGTGGGACGGCATCGCGCGCGAGACCGATCGGCGCGTCTTGCTGCCGGGCCACGGCGGAGCGCCCGTCGCGACGACGTGGGCGGCGAACCTCCACGCCGTGGCCAGAGCGGTCGCCGGCACCGAGGTCGTCGTCGGCTACTCGCTCGGTGCGCGCGTCGCGCTCGGCCTGGTCGCCGAGGGGTATCACTCGTGCGCGGTGCTGATCTCCGTCAACCCCGGCATCGACGACGCCGAGCGCCCCGCGCGCCGCGCTTCCGATGCGGCGTGGGCGCGGCGGTTCCGCGACGAGCCGCTGGCCGACGTGCTCGACGCATGGGAAGCGCAGCCGGTGTTCGCCGGCCGACCGTTCCGTGCGCGCCGCGCCGAGCGCCTCGCGCTCGATCCCGAGCAGCTCGCGCGCAACCTCGAGGTGATGGGCCTCGCGGAGATGCCCGACTACCGCCTCTCGGTCGATGGCCGCAGCCACGTGATCGCAGGCGCGCGCGACGCGAAGTTCGTCGCGATCGCGCGCACGCTCCACGCGCCGATCACGATCATCGCCGACGCGGGCCACGATCCGACGCTCGACCAGCCCGGCGAGCTCGCGCGCGTGCTGCGCTCGCTGGGCGCGTGATCCGCGGCCCGCGCGCCGTGGAGAAGCGATACGATCGCGACATGCTCCAGCGAACGTTCACCCTCGCTGCGTGTCTCGCGACCACCGGGTGCGAGACGCACGTCCCCGACG
>JAEUJX010000198.1 GCA_016794545.1 Myxococcales bacterium | reverse complement strand
CCGAAACCGAAACCGAAACCGAAACCGAAACCGAAACCGAAACCGAAACCGAAACCGAAACCGAAACCGAAACCGAGCCCGACCCCGAGCCCGAGCCCGAGCCCGAGCCCGACCCCGAGCCCGAGCCCGAGCCCGAGCCCGAGCCCGAGCCCGTCGCCGAACCCGAACCCGACGCCTGACGCCGAACCCGATACCGACGCCGAATCCGACGCCGGGCGCGTGGCCCGGTGGTCCGGGCCGGGCCGGGGGGGCGGCTACTCGCGCTGGAGGCCGTAGAGGAGGCCGCCGAGTCGGTCTCGCTCGGCGGCCATGGGCGCCTCGGCGATCCAGCCCTTGGCGACGGCGACCAGCAGCGCCGCGTTGACCTCGCGGAGGCTGCCGAGCGCGATGCGGACGTGGTGCTTGCGGTCGCGGCCGAACCGGCCGGTGGCCTCGGCGACGTTGAGCGCGATGCTCGTCGACGCGTCGTCGAGCTGCTTGGCGTGGCGCGCGTTGTAGCGGCGGAACGTAGCGAGCGTGGGGGTGAGTGCGGTGACAAGATCGAGGGCGAGGTCGAAGGCGATGAGACGCATGACGGAGCTCCTGGTGAGGGTTTCGAGCCCCACCGCGAGAGCGCCGTGACGCGCGCTGGGATGAGGCGCTCGCGATCGGCGGCGGTCCGCATGCGCGCGGCGCGGCGGTCTCGCGTCAGGGCACGGACCCTCACAGGGGCGCAGGCATGCGGCTCGCGCCGGAGACCGCGTCCTCGACGAGGAGCCGCGCTCTCCCCCACGCGAGCGGGCGCGCTCTCGCCAGCAGCGGGAGGCGAGCACCGCGCTCACCGCCGAGGCCCGCGCCGCGGCGCGCGTCGCCGGCGCCGCGTGCGACGCGCGTCGCCGGCCTCGCGTGCGTCGCGGCCTGGTGGCGCCTCGCCGGCGCGGCCTCGCCCCGCGATGAGCTGCACGGGCGGCGCGCCGCAGCACGAGGCCGTGCTCGCGCGTTTCGTGGTCGGGAGCCGCGCAACGCTGGAGGTCGCGCTCTCCGGCTTCTCCGGTGCCGGGGCCTGTTGGTGGGTCTCATGCCCCCGCGAGAGAAGCGCGCCGCGCGCATGGCGACCGCTGCAGAGCTCGCGCTGTTCATCCCAGCGCGCGTCTCTCGCTGTTCGGGGCATGACCCACCAACCGTCCCCCGTCACCTTCGAAGCCTACGATCGCTCCCTCCAGCTGCTCTCGTGCCTCGTGCCCGTGGTCGCCAAGCTGCGCACGCAGGATCCCGACCTCGTGAAGCAGCTGCGGCGCGCCGCGATGAGCGTGCAGCTCAACATCGCCGAGGCGAACGGCCGCGCCGGCAAAGACCGCAGCCATCTGTTCCGCGTCGCGTACGCGAGCGCCGGCGAGGTCGCTGCGGCGCTCGAGGGCGCCGTGGCGTTCGCGCTCGTGCCGCGCGCGCTCGTCGCGGACGCACTCGAGCTCGTCGATCGCGTCCGCGCGATGACGTACCGCCTCGCCACGCGGTGAGCCCCTTGGGCCACGTGGCCCACCCCCACGTGGTGTGCATGTCCGACCCCGACGCCGAACCCGAGCCCGACGCCGAACCCGAACCCGAGCCCGAACCCGAGCCCATGGCGAGCCCGAACCCGAGCGCCGCTAGCGCGAACCCGAACCCGATGCCGACGCGGAGCCTGACGCCGACGCCGAACCCGAACCCGAACCCGATGCCGAACCCGAACCCGATGCCGATCCCGACGCCGACCCCGAACCCGATCCTTCCGCGCGGGCCTTCGCCTTCGCGCGCTCCCAGGCAGCGCGGACCTCTTCGTCGGAGGCCGAGCCGCCGACGTACTCGAGCCCATCGGAGCCCGCGCTCGAGCCCGAGCCCTTCGCCGGCACGTCGATCGTGCCGGGCTTCTTCACGGCGCCAGAGCCCGAGCCGTCGCCGAAGTTCGTCACGAACTTGCCGGTGGCGTCGGCGCAGGGGCGGCGCATGACGAGGATCGCGATCAACAGCGCGAGCGTGGCCGCGATGCGGAACATCGTGCCCTTGTCGAGCGACAGGCCGCGGCCGCGCGGGATCCGCGGAACCTGCTCGTCTTCGTCGGCGGCCACGAGGTGGAGATACCGCGATCAGCCCGACGGTGCCAGGTCGGCGACCTCGAGCTCGGCGGAGCGGCGGCCGTTCCAGGTCGAGACGGTCGGGACGAACGCGAGGTCGACGCGCGCGCCGATGTCGAGCCCCTGGGCGCGGTCGCCGAGGCCAAAGCCGATCGCGGAGCGGATGGTCTGGGTGTCGTCCTCGAGCGTGAGCTTCAGGTGGCCGGGGCTGCCGGCCTTCGAGCCGAAGCCGTTGCCGACCACGCGCACGGCCGTGACACGCGCGTGGCGCGTGACGAGCGTGGGCGACGGGTTCTGCTGGCCGAACGGGCCCAGGCCGGCGAGCTCGGCCGCGAGTCGCTCGTCGACCTCGGCGAGCCGGACCTCGGCGTCGATCTCGCGGCCCGCGACGACCGGGCCGGAGCCCTCGGCGAGCCTGGAGCAGGCGCTGCCGAGCGCGTCGGCGAGCGCGGCCACCTGCGCGCGATCGAGCGTGAAGCCGGCGGCCGCGGCGTGTCCGCCGAAGCGCGTCAGGCAGGGCGACGCCTCCGATGCCATCGTGAGCGCCTGATACAGGTTGATGCCGGCGGCCGTGCGCGCGGAGCCGCGGCCGATACCGGTCTCCCGGTCGATGCCGACGACGAACGCCGGGCGCTGGTACTTGTCGACCAGCTTGGCCGCGACGATGCCGACGACGCCGTGCGGCCAGCCCTCGCCCGCGATCACGATCGCGGGTCCTGGATCGCGGTCGCCGAGCTGCTCGAGCGCCTCGAACATCACCTTGTCCTGGAGGCTGCGGCGCTCGGTGTTCGCGGCCTCGAGTGCGGACGCGCGCTCCGTGGCGCTCGCCTCGTCGGCGAGCAGGAGCGAGAGCGACGGCATCGCGGCGCCGAGCCGGCCCGGCGCGTTGATCCGCGGCGCGAGCTTCCACGCGATCACGCGCTCGTCGATCTCGCGCTCGGGATCCACGCCGGCCGCCGCGAGCAGCGCGGCGATGCCGGGCCGCGCACGGGACTGGAGGCGCTTGAGGCCCAGGGAGGTCAGGATGCGATTCTCCTCGGCGAGCGGGACGAGATCCGCGATGGTGCCGAGCGCGACCAGGTCGAGCAGCTCGCGGACGTCGGGCTCGGGCATGGTGCGGAAGTGGCCGCGGTCCCGCAGCTCGGTGCGGACGGCAGCGGCGACATAGAACGCGAGGCCGACCGAGGCCATGCCGCGGAACGGGAACGTGGAGTCGGCGCGGAACGGGTTGACCAGCGCGAACGACGGGTGCGTCGACGCATCGGACGGCACGGTGTGGTGGTCGACGACGATGACCTCCATCCCGTGCGCAGCCGCCGCGCCGAGCGCATCGAGGTCGCTGGTGCCGCAGTCCCCCGTGATGACGAGCCGGCAGCCGCGTGCGGCGAAGTCGGCGGCCGCGCTGGCGGTGAAGCCGTACCCCGCATCGCGGCGGGCCACGCACGGCTCGACCTCGGCACCGGCGGCGCGAAGAAACGAGGTCAGCAGGGCCGCGGTGGTGACCCCATCGACGTCGTAGTCCCCGAACACGCCGAGGCGCTCGCCCTTCTGCACCGCATCCGCGATCCGCTCGACTGCGCGCGGCAGTCCGGCGAGCCCGGCCGGCGGCCGGAGCGCGGCGAGGCGTGGATCGACGAAGCTCTGCGCGTCCCTCGGATCGTGGACGCCGCGGGCGACCAGGCAGCGCGCGGTCGCGGTGCGCACCCGCAGCGCGGACGCGAGACGGGCGACGAGCTGGTCGTCGACGGGACGCAACCGGAGATGCACGCCCGCACGCTACGCGGCGGGTATGACACTCCGGGGCCTAGATCCTCGGGATCGCGAACGATCCCGGGATCGGCCTACTCCTCGTCGTCCGGCTTTCCGGACGCCGACGCCTCGACCTCGGGCTTGGCAGCCGAGGCGGGCACGACGTTGCCGAGCCGGCGGCGCGAGGGCGCCGGGCCCGAGTACCACTTCTTCGAGATCCAGAGGAAGAACGGGACCGCGAGGAAGATCGACGAGTACACGCCGACGATCACGCCGACGTTCATCGCGAAGGCGAAGTTCCGCACGAGGCCCTCGCCGAAGATGTTCATGATCAGCGTGGTCGCGAACACCGTGGACGACGTGAGGATCGTGCGGACCAGCATCTCGTTGATCGAGATGTCGATGATGCGCTCGAGCTTCTTGTCCTTGACCTTCGCGAGGTTCTCGCGGATGCGATCGAACACGATCACCGTGTCGTTGACGGAGAAGCCCATCACGGTGAGCAGGCCCGCGACCGACGTGAGCGAGACCTCGGTCCACGTCACGGCGAACACGCCGATCACCATCACCGCATCGTGGATCGTCGCGAACGCGGCACCCGGCGCGTACCGGATGTCGAACCGGAACGCGAGGTACAGCATGATCAGGAAGATCGCGTACACGATCGCCTTCGCGGCGTCGTTGCGCAGCTTGTCGCCGGCCTTGGCGCCGACGCCGTAGCTCTGCACCACCGTGGCATCGACCGGCTTCAGCGCCTCGTCGAGCTTCTGCTCGTAGGCCCGATCGAGGCCGTACATCGAGAACCACAGGTTGTACTCGCCGGTCCCCTCGTCAGGGTGGCTGTACAGCGCGGCCTCTCCCTCGCTCCACAGCTTGAGGTCGAGCCCGTGCTTCTTGAACACCGGCGCCGCCTCCTCCGGCTTGATCGGCTTCTTCGAGCGCACGCTCATGCGGTCGCCCGACCAGCTCGCCTTCGAGATCTCGCGATCCTTGAACGTCGTGTTGAAGTCCGCGATCGCGGCGGCGGCGGTCTCCGGCGACAGCGCGGAGAACCGCGTCGTGCGGATGATCATGCCGTTGACCGGCACGTCGTTGCCGTCCTTGTCCTGGGCGGTCCAGGACATGTCGGAGACCTCGACGCCCGCTTCGTCCTTCTCGAGCGCGTCGCGGACCTTGCCCGGATCGACCTGGGCGTAGTTGCCGCTGGCGTCCTTGAACGCGACGATGATCTCGGAGCCACCCTTGAAATCGATGGTCCAGTTCATGTAGTCGCCGCGCATGCTCTTGTTGACGAAGAGCATGCCGATCGAGGCGATCATCATGATGATCGAGAAGATCAGCCAGGCCTTGAACTTCGACACGAACGCGAAGTTGTTGCCGGGCGGCAGCAGGTAACGGAACTTGTGGTGGTCACTCATGGCTGCTGCTCAGATCGAGATCGTGGCCAGCGTGCCCTTCTTCCGACTGACGTACCAGTCGAGGAAGATCCGCGAGACCCACAGGTTGGTAACGAGGGTGGTGAACACGCCGACGAGGAGCATCACGGCGAAGCCCTTGATCGGACCCGAGCCGTACTGCATGAGCACCCAGCCGGCGGCGGCGGTCGTCAGCTGACCATCGAGGATGGCGCTGAACGCACGAGAGAACCCGAGGTCGATCGCGCCGCGGACGGACTTCCCGAGGGTCAGCTCGTCGCGGATGCGCTCGTAGATCAGGATGTTGCCATCGACCAGCATGCCGACCGACAGCACGAGAGCGGCGATGCCCGGCAGCGTCAGCGTCGCGCCGAACACCGCCATCACCGCGAGCATGAGCGAGATGTGGAACGCGACGCCGAACACGCTGATCCAGCCGGACCAGCGGTAGATGCCGACCATGATGATGATGACGAGCGCGATGCCGAGCCCGAACGACAGGCGGGTCTTCTCGATCGCATCGCGGCCGAGGGTGGGACCGACCTCGGAGCTCGACTCCTCGTGGAGCGGCGCCGGCAGCGAGCCCGTCTTCAGCACGTTGACGAGCTCGTTGCGCTCCTTCTCCATGCGCGAGGCGTCGCTGCCGCCCATCGTGATGGAGGCGCGGCCGCCGCGGATGGCGCCGTTGATGATCGGCGCGCTCTTGACCTTATCGTCGAGGATCGTCGCGAGCTTCTTGCCCACGATCTCCGCGGTCAGGTCGCCGAACACGCGCGAGCCGTGGCGATTGAAGTCGAGGAGCACGATCGGGCGGTTCGTGTTCGGATCGTAGCTGCCCATCGCGTCCGAGATGCCCGAACCGGTCAGCCGCACCGCGCGGTCGAGGTAGTAGGTGCGCCAGAAGTTGCGCCGGTCCTTCGCCTCGGGCGTCGGCTCGTTGAACTCGTAGCCGATCTGACGATCGTCGGGGAGCTTGAACGTCGGATCGATCTCGACCAGGCCCTTGATGTTCAGCTTCTTGTCGCCGAACAGGTAGAGCTCGATGCGGCGCCGGCCGCTCACGAGGCACTTGACCTTGCCGTTCTCGATCTTCTCCTTGTTGTCCTTGTTGAGGCAGTTGTTGGCCTTCGCCTCGTCGAGCGTCAGCCACTCCTCGCGGTCGTGCGCGAGCAGGAAGTAGTCGGTCTGGAGGCCGCTGCCGTCCTCCGGGCGCCACTGATCGATCTCCGCCTGGATCTCCAGCTCGATCGCGCGCGGCTCGGTGGGCTTGCCCTCCTTCCCCTCGCTGCCGACGTGCGCGTACAGCCGCTTCATGTACTCGGAGTTGTTGTCGACGACCTTGAACTCGAGCTTGGCCGTGCGCGCGATGATGTCGCGCGTCTCCTGGATCGCGGCCTTGTCGAGGCCCGGCAGCTCGACGACGATCTCGTCGCCCTTCTCCACCACCGTCGGCTCGGCCACGCCCTTCTCGTTGATGCGCTCGCGGATCGTGGTGACCGCGTTGGTCAGCGCCGCCCGCTTGATGCCGTCGGCGTACTCCGACGACACGCGGAAGCAGATCGAGCCCGGGGGCTGGTCCGCGGCGCAGTCGTAGGAGACGGTGTCACCGCCGTAGTCCGCCTGGATCGCCGACAGCGCCGCCTCGCGCTTGGCCGGATCGGTCAGCGTCACGACCACCGCGCCGAGCGGGCTCGACGGCGTCTTCACCGTCGCGGCCGTCTTCTCGTCGGCGAATCGCGACTCGAGGTCGCGCCGGATCTCGCTCGCCTTGTCGTCGATCGCCTTGTCGAGATCGATCGAGTAGACGATGTGCAGGCCACCCTGGAGATCGAGGCCGAGCTGGATCTTCTTCGAGAACGGGAACCAGCTCGGCAGCTGGTCCCTCTCGAGAAAGGTCGGCAAGACCGCGCCCGCACAGAGCAGGCACGACATAAACAAGGCGAACAGGCGCCACTTCAGACTACGGTCCATGAAACCACCTCGAACGGTGCGAAAGGCCTAGCTGGGCCCGTGCTCAGGCCGCCTTCGCGGCGGACTCCGGGACCTTGCCTTCCCACTTACCCTCGACGAACGCGCGCGGAATGCGAACGCGAACCTTCTCCTGCAGCTCGACGACGAGGATGCCGTCGTCGGACACGCCGGTGATCTTTCCGATGATCCCGCCGCGCGTGATGATCTCGTCGCCCTTGCCGAGCTTGGAGAGCGCCGCCTGATGCTCCTTCTGCTTACGGACCTGCGGGCGGATCAGGATGAAATAGAAAATCCCGAACATCACCAGCATCATCATGATCGGCTGCATCGCTTGCATCGGCGTCTCCTGGAGGCGTTCTTCGCGGGCTAGGCCGCTGAAAAATCAGCGGTTCGTAGCACTCGGGGCAGGATGGGTCAAGCACGCACGCCGTCCGTGAGGATCCGGTTGCGGAGGGCTCGCACGTGCCGCGCGTAGAACGTGAGGTTGTGCAGGGTTGCGAGCCGGGCGTACAGGATCTCCTTGGCCTGGTAGAGATGTCGCAGGTACGCGCGGGAGTGGGTGCGGCACGTCGAGCACGGGCACGTCGGATCGACGGGCCCGAGGTCGGTTCGGTTCGCGGCGTTCGGGATGTTGACCCTCCCGCCGGCGGCGAACAGGTAGCCGTTGCGCGCGTTGCGGGTCGGCATGACGCAGTCGAACATGTCGATGCCCGCGAGGATGCCGCGCTCGATGTCCGCGGGGGTGCCCACGCCCATGAGGTAGCGCGGCCGGTCGGCCGGCAGGGTGTGAGCGACCTCGTCGAGGACCCGGTAGGTGTCCTCGACGCTCTCGCCGACCGCGAGCCCACCGAGGGCGTGACCATCGAAGTCGAGCTTCGTGATCTCGGCGGCGTGCCGGTGCCTGCGCTGCGTGTCGATGCCACCTTGGACGATCCCGAACAGGGCCTGACCACGGGCGCGTTCGGCTCGCCGGCAGCGCGCGGCCCACCGCGTGGTGCGCTCGAGAGCGACCTCCTGGACGTCCGCGGGGGCGTCACCCGGAGGGCACTGATCGAAGCACATCGCGATGTCGGAGCCGAGCACCTTCTGGATGTGCATCGACACCTCGGGTGTCAAGCGGTGCTTGCTGCCGTCGATGTGCGAGCGAAACGTCACGCCCTCGTCGTCGATCTCGTTGATCGCGGCGAGCGAGAACACCTGATAGCCGCCGCTGTCGGTCAGGATCGGTCGATCCCACGCGGCGAACTTGTGGAGCCCGCCGACGAGCTCCATCACCTCGAGGCCCGGACGCAGGTAGAGGTGGTACGTGTTGCCGAGGATGATCTTCGCGTCGATCGGCTCGGCGCGCAGCTCGTCGGCGGTCATCGCCTTGACCGTCCCCGCGGTCCCGACCGGCATGAACACCGGCGTGGGGATGTCTCCGCGCGGCGTGTGGAGGATGCCGGCGCGCGCGTTCCCGAGCGTCGCGAGGAGCTCGAAGGAGAAGCCCGGGGTCGGCAGCTGCGTGAGCAAGGGGCGAGACCCTACGCCCCGGGCTCGTGCCCCGCAAGGCGGTGCATCAGCGACGCATCGCCGTAGCTGAAGAAGCGATAGCGCTGCTCCACCGCGTGGCGGTACGCCGCGAGCACGCGCTCGGTGCCGGCGAACGCGCACACCAGCATGAGCAGCGTCGACTCGGGCAGGTGGAAGTTCGTGATCAGGTGATCGACGATCTGGAAGGCGTGATCCGCGCCGGGGTGGATGAAGATGTCGGTCGCGCCGGGGCCGACGCGGAGCCGGCGCGGCGCGGTCGCGGCGGACTCGAGCGCGCGGAGCGCGGTCGTGCCGAGCGCGACGACGGGCCGGCCCGACGCGACGAGCGCCGCGGTCGCCTCCGGGATCGAGAACCGCTCGCGGTGCATCCGGTGATCGCGGATGTCGGCCGCGCGCACTGGCGCGAAGGTGCCCCAGCCGACGTGCAGCGTCAGCGTGGCGAGCGCGATGCCGCGGGCGCGCAGGCGCTCGGCGACCGCCGGCGTCATGTGGAGGCCGGCGGTCGGCGCGGCGACCGCGCCCGGCTCGCGCGCGAACATCGTCTGGTAGCTCGCGCGGTCCGCCTCGGTCGCCTCGCGCTCCATGTAGTGCGGCAGCGGGATCTGGCCGTGGGCCTCGAGGAACGCGAGCGTGTCGGCGGGGGCGCCGACGAGCAGCGAGCCGTCGGCGGCGCGCTCCGACAGGATCTCGAGCGCGATCGACTTCGCACCGCCGGCGACGTTGATCCTCTGGCCCGGCCGCAGCGCGCGCCGCGCCTTCGCGAGGCAGCGCCAGCTCGCCATCCCGGCCGGCGCGTCGCCGTCGCCGCGCTCCGGCTCGAGGAACAGGACCTCGACGTTGCCGCCGGTGTCCTTCGTGCCGAGCACGCGCGCCGGGATGACCCGCGTGTCGTTCGCGATCACGATCGCGTCGGCGGGCAGGAGCTCGACGATGTCGGCGAAGGCGTGGTCTCCGAACGGCCCCGACGCCGTGACGTGCAGGAGGCGCGAGGCGTCGCGCGACGGTGCCGGCTCGCGCGCGATCAGCTCGGGCGGCAGCTCGAACGTGTAGTCCGACGGGGCGAACACGTCTGGACCTTTAGCACGGTGCAATCGGTCCCCGTGCCCGGTGTCCACGTGGGCATGCCCCCGGCCGGTGGTAGATTGCCCGAGATGCAGAGGCTCGTCGTCGCCGGCACGGTACTCGCGCTCGCGCGGTCGGCGTCCGCCGGCCAGATCGCGACGGTCACCGAGGACCTCGACCGCGATGGCACCACCGAGACGATCGAGCTGACGACGGAGGGCGTCGTCACCATCGACGGCAAGCTCGCGGGCCGGGTGAAGGTCGCCGCCACGGCGAGGAGTGGGCGCGTCGTGGCGAGCAAGAGCGCCGCCGGGCCGGCGATCCTCGTCGATGTCACGTCGGGCGCGGGACGCGAGGCGCTGATCCTCGAGCGCACGGGTGGCGCGTGGAAGATCGCGACCCGGTTCGAGATCGGCGGCGTCGGGCTCGACGCCGACTACGCCATCGAGGTGGATGCGACGCCGATCGGGATCATCCGCTACCAGTCGCGCGCCGGGCTGCGCCGCTGCGACGCCACGCCCGCCTATCTGTTTCCTGAGGGCTGGACCGGGACGAAGTTCCAGCGCCTCTCGCGGATCCCGACCGGCGTGCCCGCGGCGGCACCGGCGATCGCGGCGAACCTCGACAAGGATCCCGCGCCGCCGCCGGTGCTGTTCCGCGCGCGCGTCGCCTCGCACCAGATCGGCGCCGGGGATGCCGGCGGCCTCGGCACGCCCGCCGAGCTCGACGACGCGAAGCCCGACACGCAGTGGCGCGAGGAGCTGACGAGCGACGCACGGGGTCAGTTCTTCACGTTCGAGACGCGCGTCGCCGCGGCGAAAGCGAAGCAGCTCCGCTTCATCGCCGGGGGCACCAGGCTCGCGAACCGCCTGAAACGCCTCGGCGTCGTCACCGCGCAGGGTGCGTGGCACGTCGACTTCCCGGACGCGGCGATCGATCCGTCCGGAAGCGCGTACGTCGCCGAGCTGCCGGAGCCGATCGCGGGCTGCGTGACGCTCGTGATCGAGGAGACGTACGGTCCCGGCACCGGCGCGACCGCGATCGCGGAGCTCGAGGTGTTCGCCGACGGCGAACGCGCGGGCGGCGGCGACGCGACGCTGGTCAAGGCGGTCGCCGACGGCAAGGAGGGCGCGAACAGCGCCGCACAGGCGCTCGCGCGCCGCGGGGCAGCCGGCGCGCAGGCGATCGAGACCGAGCTACTCCGCACCGCGGATCCGGGCGCGCGCTCGCGCCTCGTCCGGGCGCTGGTGCCGATCAAGGATCCCGCCGCGGGGCCGCCGCTCGCGCGCGCCGCCGCGTCGGGCTGGGTGCGCGGCAAGGATCTGATCGCCGCGATCGATGCGATGGGCGAGCTCGGCATGCACGCCGAGCTCGCACAGCTCGCCGGCCGGGCGAGCCTCGAGATGGACGCGCGCGTCGCCGCGGTCGCGCGGATCGGCGTCGGGCCGAACGAGCTCCCGCTGCTCGTCGACCTCGCCGGCAAGGGCCAGCGCCCGCTGCGCCGCGCGGTGATCGAGCGGCTCGCGTCCGCGCCGGTCGACGCGCTCGTCGAGCGAGCGGCGCAGCAGACGCGCCCGACAGCCGCCGGCGATCTGTGGCGCGCCGCGACACGCCGCGCGCGGGCGACGCCGGCCGAGCGCCCGGCCGCGCTCGCCGCCCTGCTCGCCGCCCTGCCGTCCGCGACCGACTACGAGCGGCGCTATCGCCTGATCGATGGCCTCGCGACGCTCGGCGACGCGGCCGCCATCACCACGATCACCAGGCTGCTCGCGTCGCTCCCCGCCGGCGCCGAGACCTCAGCGCTCCGCCAGGTCGCGATCCGCGCGATCGGCTCGATGCCCCGCCTCGAGGCGCTCGGCCTCGTGCTCGGCTACGCCCAGGATCCCGATCCGGGCGTGCGGCTCGCGGTGCTCTCCGTGCTCGCCGGCGCCGCGACCGATCCGGCCTCGCCGTGGCACTCGTCGGGCACGCCCGACGGGATCGACCGCGTGATCATCAACGCGCTCTCGGGCGACCGCTGGCCGGAGGTCCGCCGTCGCGCCGCGACCGCGCTCGGCGCGCGTTGCCTGCGTCCCGGCCCGGCGCTCGCGCTCACCGAGGCGGTGAAGAAGGACGATCACCTGGACGTACGCCGCGACTCGCTGATCGCGCTCGTCGAGTGTCGCGCGCCCGGCGTGGCGGAGCTGCTCGCGAAGCTGTGGGACGACGGCAAGGCCCCGATCGAGGTGCGCGTGCAGGCCGTCGATCTGGCGGTCGCGCTGGGCGATCCCAGGCTCGGAGCGGCCCTGATCGGCAAGTTCACGCGCTGGCGCGGTGCCGCGATCGAATCGGCCGAGGCGCTCGCGCTCGCGCAGAGCGCGGCTGCCTCGATCGCACGCCTCCGCGTGCCCGGCGCGGCACAGGCCCTGATGGCCGCGCTCGACGACTCCGCGTTCCCCGAGATCGTCAGCGCTGCCGCGCAGGCGCTCGGTGCGCTCGGACCGGACTGCCCACCCGCCGCGAAGGCGAAGCTCGCCCAGCTCGGCGCCGGTGACGACCAGGCGGCCCCGGCGGCCAAGCGCGCCGCGCAGCAGTGCGGCCGCTGAGAACCCTCCCTACTCCACCGGCGCACGTGCGCACGGGCGCACGCCACCGCGACCACGGGACTCCGCGATGTCACGCGCGTTGTACGCGGCACGACAGTTGCTCTGCGTGAGGTCATCATGCTGACCACTCGACTCTTGGCTTCTGCTCTGCTCGCCTCCGCGCTGTCGCTCGCCGCCTGCGGCGGTGGTGGCGGCACCGTGGTCGTCGAGGACTCGCCCGACGCCGCGCTGGTCGTGGACAACCAGTCCGACTTCGTGATCGAGGAGCTGTACCTAACCGATGTCAACTCGTCGTCGTGGGGGCCGAACCTGCTGTTCGGCGACATCCTCCTCCCCGACGAGACCATCACGCTCGGCGTCGACTGCGGCTTCTACGACGCGCTGCTCGTCGACGAGGACGGCGTGGACTGCGAGCTCTTCGACCTCGACCTGTGCCTCGACTCGGCGGTCTGGGCGATCCGCAACAACACGTGCAGCGTGTTCGGTGCGGCCGCCAAGGAGCGCGCGGAGCAGGCCGCGGCCGAGGCGGCGCTGAAGCCGACCGCGTCGCTGTAGCCGCGGCCGCTACGGCGCGGCGGTCTCGTCGCGCGGCGGCCGCGACGGCTTGGTCGCGATGTAGATCGCGCCGATCGCCATCACGGCTCCGGCGCCGAGCAGCGCGGTCAGCGGCACGCCCGTGACCGCCATGATCGTGAGGCTCGCGGTCATCGATCCCCACGCCGTCAGCTTGACGGCCCACGGGATCACGCGCTCGGTGCGCCACGCCACGAGCCGCGGTCCGAACCGCGGGTGCTCGAGCAGCCAGCGCTCGAGCCGGGCGGAGCTCTTCGAGAACGCCCACAGCGAGACGAGCAGGAACGGCGTCGTCGGCAGGACGGGCAGGACCGCGCCGAGCACGCCGAGCACCACGAACACGAGGCCCGTGACGAGATAGGCGATGCGCGCGACGCGCCCGGTCACGGCAGCGACGACAGTGCGTCCTTGAGCTTCTGGTTCTGCGGCTCGATCTCGAGGCCCCGCTGGAACATGCTCCTGGCCTTCGGGGGCTGACCGAGCTGCAGGTGGATCTTGCCGAGCGCCCAGTAGACCTCGCCCTTCGTGACTCCGGCCTCGGAGTCGATGTTCTGCAGCACGAGCGACTGGTAGATCTTGCGCGCCTTCTCCCAGTCCTCGGCGGCGAGGTAGAGGCGGCCGAGCCCGGTCATCGTCGAGACGTCGGTCGGGTTCACGCGCAGCGCCTCCTCGTACGCGGCGAGCGCGCCGGCGCGATCGGCGCGCGCCTCGAGGATGCCGCCCTGGCGCTGGCGGTAGCGCGCGACGTCCTTCATCCGCCGCTGCGCCTTCGCCTCCTCGGCGAGCCGGTCGTAGATCGGCGCGGCCTCGTCGAGGCGGTTCGTCGCGAAGTACAGATCCGCCAGCGGGCCCAGCACCCGCGCGTCGGTGGGCGCGTCCTGCGCGGCGCGCACGAGCGCGGCCAGTGCCTGCTCGTTCTTGTTCGCCTTGCGCTCGAGATCCGCGATCTCGACGAGCAGCGCGACCCGCTCGCTGGCATTGGTCACGCCCTCGACCCGGCGCTGCAGGAGGTCCGCGAGCAGGGCGCCGTCGCGGCGCTCGCGCGCGAGCTTCTCGAGCGCGGACAGAGCGGCGGCGTGGGCGGCCTCGTGCTTGAGCGCCTGCTGGTAGTGCAGGAGCGCCGTGTCGGTGTCCGAGTCGCCGACGCGGGCGACCTCGCCGAGGCGGAAGAACAGATCGGCGGCGTCGCGCCCGGTGGGTGACAGCTTGAGCGCCTGCTCGAGTGTCGCCTTGCACTTGTCCCAGTCGCCCGAGCGCTCGTAGATCTTCGACAGCCGCGTCAGGGCCGCGACCGATCCGGGCTCGCGCCGCAGGATCTTCTCGAGGATCTCGCCGGCGGCATCGGGGTTGTCGAGCTGCGCCTCCCAGACGTCGGCCGCACGCGCGAGCGCGGCGATCTCGCCGGGCCCGTCGCCGAGCGCGGCCATCAGCTCCGCGCGCTTCTCGAGCAGCTCGACGAGATCGTGCGAGCGGTTCGCCTGGGTGAGCAGGCGATCGAGCTGGTCGTACGCGGGCTGATACGCCTTGTCGACGTCGAGCGCGGCGTACCAGCTCGCGATCGCGTCATCGACCGACTGACGCTTGTCCTCCGCGGTCCGCGCCATCTCCGCGTGGATCGCGACCTTGTCCCAGTTGCTCTTCGCCAGCGCGAGGCGCCGGGTCTGGATGTCGGAGACCGCCATCCAGTCGCCGGCCTTGCCGTACGCGGTCTCGAGCGAGCCGAGGGCCGAGAGATCGTCCGGATCGAGATCGAGCACCGATTGCCACGCCGCGATCGCGCGCGGGCCATCGAGCTCGAGCTGCGCGATCTCGACGCGCAACGCCTTCTCGTCCGCCTGCGACGTGGACACGCGCGAGGCGCGGCCCAGCACGTCGATCAGCTCGGCGCGGCTGCCGCTCGCGCGGTAGATGCGCGCGAGCTCGTCCAGCGCCTCGCGATCCGTGTCGTCGTTGTCCGCGATCTCGCGCCACGCCGCGATCGCCCGCGGCACGTCGCCGCCGCGCTCGGCGAGCTGCGCGACCTCGGCGAACGCCGCGCGCTTCTCGCCGACGTCCTGCACGATCTGGCCGCGCTGGGTCAGCGCGTCGGCCAGGCCCAGCGCGTCGCCGCGCTGGCGGAGGATCGTGACGAGCTCGTCGAGGGCCTCGAGCGACTCGGGCTCGAGCGCGAGCGCCGCGCGGTAGGTCGCGGCCGCCTCCTCGAGCTGGCCGAGCCGCTGCCGCTGGATCCGGCCGAGGAACGTCAACAGCTCGACCTGGACCTCGGAGTCGCGCATCGGCGCATCGTCCGCGTGGACGATGGCCGCGACGCGCACCGCCACCTCCGGCCACTGACCGAGCCGCTCGGCGAGGCGGTTGGTCTCGGCGAGCGCCTGCTCGCTCCCCGGATCGACTGCGAGCCAGCGCAGCGCGGCATCGAGCGCGCGCCCGCGATCGCCGAGCTTGGTCTCGGCGAGCTCGACGATGCGGCCGAGCAGGATCGCCTTGTCGATCGGATCGGGCGTGATCGCGAGGCGCGCCTCGAGCACGCCGATCAGGCGCGGCGAGTCGGCGTCGGCCTCGAACAGCGGCTCGAGGATCTCGACGATCTCGGCGCGCTGCTCCGGCACGCTCAGCAGCATGCGCTCGAGGGCGGCGCGCGCCTGCGGGTGCCCCGGCTGGATCTGGATGACCTCGCGGTACGCGCCGACCGCGCCCGCGGTCTCGTGCAGCGTCGTCTCCTGAAGATCGGCGAGCCGGAACAGGTACTCGGCGGTGTGCGCGTCGTCGTCCGACGCATCCGCCTGACGGCGCAGCACGGTCGCGAGATCCGACCACCGGCTCGACCGGGCGAGCACGCGCTCGAGCGCGGTCAGCGCGGGACGCGGCTCGGGCCCGTGCGACGCGCGCTCGAACGCCATCGCGGCGCGCGCCAGATCGCCGAGCTTGTCCTCGCAGATCTGGCCCAGCCGCATCGCGTACGTCTGCTCGACGTCGGGCGGCAGGGACTCGTTCAGCAGGTGCTCGAGCCGGGCGGCCAGGTCGCCCCACAGGTTCTGGGTCTCGGCGATCCGCAGGAGCGGCGAGAGCAGCTCCGCGTCGTCGGGGTCGGCGCCGATCGCGCGCGACCACACGCCGAACGCCTCGACGGGCTGGTTCGCGAGCGTCTCGTGGACCTCGGCGAGCAGCGCCCAGTCGTTGCGGCGCGCCCCGGGGTCGTCGGTCGGCACCGCGAGGCGGCGCTCGTAGAGCCGCACGAGCCCCGCGGCCTCTCGATCCGCGCGGTAGACGCGCTCGAGGATCGCGGTCGCCGCCGCGACGTGCTCGTCGCGGAGCATGAGCGACTCGAGCGCCGCGCGCGCGCCGGCGTGCGCCGGCAGCACGCCGAGAACGGCCCCGTAGCGCGGGATCGCCGCGTCCGGATCGATCAGCTCGACCTCGACGATGTGCGCCGCGCGGAACGCGAGCTCCGCGCGGTCCGCGGTGTTCGCGGCGAGCAGCGCCCGCCGGTCGACGATGTCGAGCAGCTCCGGCCACAGCTTCTGCTTGCCGTAGATCCGGTCGAGCTCGGCGAGCGCGCGCTGCTCGCCCTGATCGTCATCGAGGATCGCGGTGAGCTGCCCGATCGCCTGGTGGATGTCGTCGAGGTGCTGCTCGTAGACCTCCGCCGCGCTGTGCCGCAGCTCCTGACGGACCTGCAGGTCGGCGGTCAGCTCGATCTTGCGTTCGAGCACGAGGGCGAGCTCGCGTGCGTCCGCCGCCCCCATCGTGTACCCGACGCCATCGACGGCCGCGCGATAGAGCCGTTCGAGCGCGTCGAGAGCCGCGAGGTCGGTGTCATCGACCGACAGCACGGCCTTGTACGCCTCGATCGCGCGCGCGCGGTCGCGCAGCGTCTCCTCGTAGAGCGCCGCCACCCGGTGGAGCAGCACGAGCCGCACACCCGCGTCCTCGGACAGCTCGGCGCGTCGCGCGACCACGGTGACCAGCTCGTCGACGCGGCCCTGCATCGCGAGCAGGCGGTCGAGCGCGGCGAGCGCCACGAGGTCATCCGACCGCGCCTCCTCCACCTTGCGCCACGCACGGATCGAGAGCGGGAGGTCTCCGCGCTGCGTCTCGTGGATCTCGGCGGCACGGGCCCACAGCCCCGCGGCGAGGTCGGTGTTGGGCGCCGCCGCGGCGCC
>JAEUJX010000192.1 GCA_016794545.1 Myxococcales bacterium | reverse complement strand
GTGAGCGTGTGGGGCGGTTACGACTTCCAGTGGCAGCGCGGGCCGTACTCGAACAACGCGAACAAGGTGACGGTCAACGGCGCGCAGGACACCACGACCGGCGGTGACGGCGAGTACATGACCGTGCGCGCGCACGATCTGATCGTGCCGGCGACGATCGCCGACATGATCCTCGTCGGACCGACCGCGCAGGGCACCGCGGGCACCAGCGGCCTCGACGGCCGCTCGAGCTATGTCGTGCACGCGAAGGCGGCGGGCGTGGCCCTGACGCGCGTGCAGATCACCGCGGGCAGCGGTGCTCCGGGCGCGACCGGTACCGCGGGCACGGATGCGGTGCTGGTCGACGCACAGAGCTTCATGAACGGCGGCACCGGCGGCAACGGTGACGAGTTCACCACGGTGTGCAACAGCTCGTCGGCGGGCGGTGGCGGTCCCGCGGGCACGAACTCGTGCGGCTCGTCTCCGTCGAGCCGGCTGATGACCGGCGGCGCCGGCGGCGGCGGCGGCACGATGGACACCGACTGCGGCGTGTTCTCGTCCAACTTCGACGCACGCCCGGGCGGAAACGGCGGCAACGCGGCGTTCACGTCGGGGAGCTTCGGCCTGCGCGGCACCGGCGGCTCGGGCACGGATCAGTGCGGCATCGCGACCGATGGCAACGGTGGCATGATCGCGAACGGCGCCGGCGGCACGGCGTCGAGCGGCGGCTACCTCGGCGGACCGAGCAGCCAGTACTGGTACGCGCGCTCCGGCAACGCCGGGGGCACGGGCCAGAACGGCAGCGGCGGCGGCGGCGGTGGCGGCGGCGGCGGCTGTGACAGCGGCACCGACGCGTACGGCGCCGGCGGCGGCGGCGGTGGTGCCGGCGGCTGCGCGGCGCGCAGCGGCGGCGCGGGCGGCGGTGGCGGTGGCGGCGCGTTCGGCATCGTCGCGGTCGGCACGTCGACGGTGACCGTCGACAGCTGCACGCTCGTGCGGGGCGTCGCGGGCACCGGCGGCACAGGCGGCACCGGCGGGCGCGGCCAGTCGGGCGGGGCGATGGGCTTCGGCGGCAGCTTCCACCCGGGCTCGACGACGCCGGGCAACGGCGGCGCCGGCGCGCACGGCGGTCACGGTGGCGGTGGCGGCGGCGGCCAGGGCGGCCGCTCGGTCGGCATCCTGACCACGAGCGACTCCTCGGTGAACGGCACCTGCACGCAGTCGCAGGGCACCGGCGGGATGGGTGGTGGCGGCGGCGCGTCGGCGCCGAGCGCGCCGGCGGCGGAGCGCGACGGCAACAACGGCGCGACGGGCGCGGCCGGCACGAACGAGGCGAACCGCACCTGCGCCAGCACGTCGAGCTGCTGAGCTCCGGGGCCTGCCGCTCGCCGGGCATCGGCGTCTGGCCGGCGCCGGTGGCGGATCAGTGGATTCCCCGCGACAGGCTGCGACGCTCTGGATCGTCCTCGATGCCGTGGTACGCCACCGGGCGATGAGATCCGCGCTCGCTGTCGCCCTCCTCGCCGCCGCCTGCGGCGGCTCGAAGTCTCCGCCGGCCACCGCGCCGGCACCCGCCGGTGACGAGGCGCCGCCGGTCGCGACGCCCGCGCCCGCGCCCGCCGCGCCGGGCAAGCCGGTGACGAACCGCTCGCTCGCGTCGATCGGCCTCGACCCCGACGCGCTCGACCGCACCGCGGACCCGTGCGACGACTTCTACCAGTTCGCCTGCGGCGGCTGGATCGCGAACAAGCAGATCGACGCCGACAAGCCGATGGCGCAGCGCAGCTTCGTCGAGATCGAGGACCGGAACCTCGCGTACGAGCACGGCGTCCTCGAGAGGCTTCGCGCGACCCCCGGCGACGATCCGGTGAACAAGCAGCTCGCCGCGTACTACGGCTCGTGCATGGACGAGGCCGCGATCGAGAAGGCCGGCCTCTCGCCGGTGAAACCGCTGCTCGGCGCGATCGACAAGGTCAAGGACGGCAAGTCGCTGTCGGCCGCGCTCGCGCAGCTGCACGCCGCGGGCTTCGACCTGGTGTTCGACCTCGGGCCGACGCAGGACTCCGTCGATGCGACGCAGGTGATCATCGGCCTCGACCAGGGCGGCCTCGGCCTGCCCGACCGCGACTACTACCTCGGCACCGACGAGCAGTCGAAGCTGCTGAAGACCGCGTACGAGGGCTACGTCGCGGCGATGCTGGTCGAGCTCGGTCACAAGGCCAACGCGGCGAAGCAGGAGGCCGCCGACATCGTCGCGCTCGAGACCGAGCTCGCGAAGGTCAGCAAGGACAAGGTCGCGCGCCGCGATCCCAAGGGCATGTACAACCGCCTCGAGAAGGCGGGCCTCGCGAAGGCGGCGCCGTCATTCGACTGGACGGCGTTCTGGAAGGCGCAGGGCCTCGACAAGGAGACCGCGGTCACCGTCGCGGCGCCGGACTTCTTCGCCGGGTTCGACAAGCTGATCGCCTCGACGAAGCCCGCGGTGTGGCGCAACTACCTCGCGGTGCACCTGCTGTCGAAGGCCGCGGGCTCGCTGACGAAGAAGATCGAGGAGACGCAGTTCAAGTTCTACGCGGCGCTCACCGGCCAGACCGAGATGGAGGCGCGGTGGAAGCGCTGCGTCGGTCGCACCGACAGCGCGCTCGGCGATCTGCTCGGCCAGGTGTTCGTGCGCGACCGGTTCGCGGGCGCGTCGAAGTCCGCGGCCGAGGAGCAAGTGCACGCGATCGTCGCCGCGATGGCGGCGAACCTCGACGCCCTGCCGTGGATGGACGCGACGACGAAGGCGAAGGCGAAGACCAAGCTCGCCGCGATGACCTACCAGATCGGCTATCCGAAGAAGTGGAAGCAGTACCCGTTCAAGATCGACGCGAAGAAGTGGGGAGAGAGCTCGCTCGCCGCACGCAAGTGGGAGACCGCGCGCAAGAACGCGAAGATCGGCAAGCCCGTCGACAAGGACGACTGGTACATGTCGGTCCCGTCGGTCAACGCGTACTACGACCCGCAGCAGAACGTCATGGTGTTCCCGGCCGGCATCCTCCAGCCGCCGTTCTACTCGGTCGACGCCTCGATCCCGGTGAACCTCGGCGCGATGGGCGTGGTCGTCGGGCACGAGCTAACGCACGGCTTCGACGACCAGGGCGCGCAGTTCGACGCCGTCGGCAACCTCGCGAACTGGTGGCAGCCCGACACCGAGAAGGCGTTCAAGGCGCGCACGAAGTGCGTGATCGATCAGTACGAGAAGTACGAGGTGATCGGCGGCGGTCACCTGAACGGCGCGAACACCGTCGGCGAGAACATCGCCGACATCGGCGGCGTGAAGCTCGCGCTCGCCGGCTATCGCGCGCTGCGCGCGCCCGCGCCCGACACGGTGGTCGCGGACGGCTTCACCGAGGACCAGCAGTTCTTCCTCGGCTTCGGCCAGGCGTGGTGCGCGAAGATGCGGCCCGACTTCGAGAAGCTGCTCGCCACGATCGACGTGCACTCGCCGCCGAAGTGGCGCGTCAACGGCACGCTGTCGGCCACGCCCGAGTTCGCGAAGGCCTTCCGCTGCAAGGCGACCGCGAAGCTCGCCCCGGCGAACGCCTGCGTCGTCTGGTGATATCGTCGCGAGAATGATCCGACGCGCGGGCTGGGTGCTGATCGTCATCGCCGCGATCGCGTGCAAGGAGCGCAAGGAGCCCGCCCCGTACGTGGCGCCGGGCAGCGGCAGCGGCAGCGCGGCGCCGAGCGAGGCGGGCCGGCTGTTCACCGAGGCCGAGATCACGGCGCTGCTCGACGATCTGACGAAGCGCCTCGAGGCGACGGCGAAGCGCACGTGCCCCGCCCCGCAGATCGCCGCCGCGCCGGTCACCGGAACGTCGGCGGAGCTCCTCGTCGAGCTGTTCGAGGGCACCGGCGGGCTCGCCGAGTGCACGAAGCGCCTCGGAGAGCTGGCGAAGACCGACCTCGCGACCGCGGTGAAGGCGAAGGCGCCCGACGTGATGGCGTTCGACACGGAGTGCGGCGGCAAGCTCGCCGCGAGGGTGATCGACGCCGCCGCTCGCACCGACGGGTGCTCGCCGTACCAGGTCGGCGTGAAGACCGAGCCGAAGGAGATGGTGAAGGCGATCCGCGTCGCGCACGTCGTCGCGCTCCACGCGCGCGAGCTCGCGGCGAAGGGTGAGGTCGCGGCCGCGCTCGATCTGTCGACGAGCGCGCTGCGCGTCTATCAGGATCTCGCCCGCGGTCACGTCACGTACATCACCGCGATGATCGCGAGCGCGTCCACCGAGATCATCGCCGCGAGCACGGACACGATCCTCGACGGCGCGAAGCTCGCGCCCGAGGCGCGGGCGAAGGTCGCCGCGCGACTCGACGCGCTGGCCACCGGGATGCCCCGGTTCGCCGACATCCAGGCCGGCGAGCGCGACAGCATGGACATTCACTTCGGTGCCGCCCAGCTCATGCCCGACACGTGGACGCCACCGGGTGGCTGGGCCGACGAGCTGCACCCGCGCACGTCCGGCAAGGACAGCTTCCCGACGAAGCGGTTCGGCCATCCGCGCGACGAAGCCGCGGTGCTGCTCGCGATGACCGTGGAGACCGCCGCGGATCAGACGAGGGCGTGCCCGACGACCGCGACCTACGCCGAGTGCCAGGCCGGCCTCGCGAAGCTCGCGAGCGAGCCGACGCCCGCGCCCGAGGAGGATCTCGGGAAGCTCTACGCGGGGCTCGCCGTCGCGGCGAAGGCCGGAGATGTCGAGTCCGCACGGAAGCAGATCCGCGGATCGATCGTCTCGATCCTGAAGGCGATCGCCCAGCCCGCCGTGGCGAAGTACGCCGGCAAGCTCGCGCTGTCGCTCGCGCGGCTCGCGGAGCTGCGGATCCACGTCGAGGCCCTCGGCACCTGCGACCCGGGCAAGCTCGCGGCGTTCGCGTCGCCGCCGCTGCTCGGTGCGCCGGTCGACGTCAAGGTCACCGGGACCGCCGTCGAGGTCCGCCCCCCGGCCTGGGCTGACGACAAGAAGGTCTGGACGTTCGCCTGCAGTCCCTGAATACGACTCGCGCCCCCCCCAACCGCTGACGCACGGCGTCTACCGCGCCTGGACAGGCGGTGTAGCCTGTGGAGGCGTGATCGAATTCCTGCTCCTCGGGGGCGTGCCGGTCGGAGTGTGGGCGCTCGAGCGCCTGCGCCGGAGGCAGTACGAGCGCGCGCACCAGGCCTTCCTCGCGACGCTCGACGACGACGTCCAGGTCGCGCTCCACGTCGCGAACCACGAGGCGAAGGCGCGCGAGCAGCCGGTGTCGCCGCTGCACCTCGCGTACGGGCTCGTGCAGGACGAGGGGGTGCAGCAGCTGATCGGCAAGGTCGGCGGCGACGTCGAGAAGCTCGAGGCCGCGATCACCGCCGCCCTCGAGTCCACGCCCGACGGCGACGCGACGCAGGCGGCGTACGCGGCGCTCGCGTACGTGAGCCAGGTCGCCGGTCACCTCGAGCGCAAGGCGGGCGCGGGCGATCTGTGGGCCCGCGTCTCGCGCTATCCCGCCGTCGCGAAGGCGTTCGACGCGGGTGGCCTGCCCGCGCACCGCCTGCTGTTCGCGCTCGTGCACGGCGGCGACGCACCACCGCCGCGGCTCGCGGCCCCGGTGCCCGCGGCAGTGCACGTCGTCCTGCGCAACGACGACGTGACCACGTTCGAGTTCGTCCGCGACCTGCTGCGCGACGTGTTCGAGCTCGACGAGGCGGCGGCGCAGCGGATCTCGCTGACCACGCACCACGAAGGGCGCGCGATCGTCGGCCGCTATCCACCCGACGTCGCCGCATCGCGCGTCGAGTCCGCGCGCATGCGCGCGAGCGAGGCCGGGTTCCCGCTGTGGGTCGGCGTCGAGCCCTGCTGATCAGCGCGCGAACGCGGCGCGCAGCACGGCCTCGGCCGACTTCAGCGCCGTGACGCGCACCGCGTGATCCGCGGGCAGCTGCGCGACGAGCGCGCCGAACGGCTTCTTCGCCTTGCGGTTGTCGACCATCGCCTGCCCGAGCCCGCGCACGATACCGCCCGGATCGACGCCTGGCAGCTCGACGTGCCCGGGCTTGAGCGACGGCACGTCGGTCCACCGCGCGACCGCGTGCATCAGCGGCGCCTGCTCGCTCCACAAGGTCGTCAGCTCCTGCAGGCCGAGCGGACGGCGCGCGAGCGTCTCGCCGAGCGCCGCGAAGCCGAGCCACGCGAGCCACATCCGCGCGAGCACCGCGCCGCCTGCACTGCGCGACGCGTACTGCCGCGGCCCGAACAGCTCGTTGAACCGCATCGACGGCGTGAGCCAGCTCGCCGCGGCCATCGTCTCGGCGGTGGGCTCGCGCCACGGCGTGCCCAGGATCGCCTCGAACGCCGCGATCGCCGCCGCGCGCTCCGCGTCGAGCGCGGCCGCATCGGCCTGCGCCGCCCACGCCGCCGCGAGATCGCCCGGCGCCGCGAACACGGAAGCCGCGATCGCGCGCTCGCCCTCGACGAACGCCTTGCCCTCCGCCTCCGGCTGCTGCGCGGGCAGCTTGGTGCCGACGATCGTCGGATCGGTGATCGACTCGATCTCCGCCGCGACCTCCGCGTGCGAGACGCCGTCGTCCGCCACCGCGACGAGCGGACAGATCACGCTGTTGTAGTCGACGACCGTGTACGAGCCGATCCGGAACACGCGGTTGAACGGGAACAGCCGGCACGACGCCGGCTTCGCCGCACGGCCGTCCTCGACCTCGACGCGGCACAGGCCGTCGTCCTCGAGGAACCAGCAGCGATCGCGCGGATTGAACGCGGTGATCGCGTCGCCGCGCCTCCGCAGGAACGCCGCGATCTCGGGCCGCCGCGCGACCAGCTGCACGAGCTGGCCACCGGCGACGTCGAGCCCGATGCCGTGCCCCTTGCAGCACGCACCGCAGCCCCGGCACTCGTAGCGGAACCGGCGATCGGGCCAGGTGAAGTACAGGCGCTCCACGCGCTACTCGTCGTCGTCCTTGTCCTTGCCGCGCCGCTCGATCCGCGCGGCGGAGCCGAGCTCGCGGTGGATGCGCGCGACCCGCTCGACCTGGCCCTTCGCCGGGAAGCGCTCGTAGAAGCCCTCGAGCTTGAAGCTGCGGGCGAGGTCGGTCCACGGCGACAGGCGGCGCGCCCACCGCTTCACGCGCTCGTCCTTCGGCTCCGCGTCCTCGGCCGCGAGATCGGCGCACACGCGCAGCATCGCCTTCAGCGTCACCGGCCGCGTGACCATGTAGCCGGGGTGCCCCCACGCGTCGCCCCACGCCTTCTCCGCAGCCCGCAGGAAGTCGCGCACGATCTCGTAGTAGCGCTCGGCCTCGCGCGGCAGGTTCTGCTTCTTCCCGAGCTTCCGCCAGTCCTGCGAGGCCCAGCGGTGCAGCTCGTTGAACAGCTCGGCCTGGAGGATCCACTTCTCTTGCTTGCTGCGCCCGCCGAGCCGGTTGATCTTGTAGCGGAGCGGCGAGTCGCCCTCGCGATAGAGGTGGTCGACGATCCGCGCGGCGAACTTCTTGTCGGGCGCCGCCCAGCTCACCTTCTCGTAGAGGTCGACGAGATGGCTCTTGTTGATGCGCGTCGGCGTCGAGTTGATGATCACGAACATCTCGGTCGCGAAGTCCTCGCTCTTGCCGTCGAAGATCACGCACGGCACGTGGATCGTGCGCGCGTCGTCCGGACGCGACCGGCGGAAGAACTGCAGCGCGGCGAGGCGGTGCTGGCCGTCGATGATGAGGTACTTGCCCTTCGGCTCGGTCAGGTTGCCGACGTTGTTGAACGGCTTGACCGGGTCGAACCTCAGCTTCTCGTCGGTGAACAGCAGCACGGTGCCGGGGATCGGCGGCTGGCTCACCGCGGTCTCGTAGAAGTTCTGGATCTGGCTGACCTTGGCCTTCGAGAGCTGGCGCTGGAACGCCGCGTCGGTCGCCTCGATCTTCGAGATGAACTTCGCGACCTCGTCGCCCTCCTCGATCTCGTCGGCGGCGATGCTCGGCGCGCCCTCCGAGTAGAACCGGCTGATGAACCGGACCTTGTCGAGGATGTCGTCGACCGGATACGCGCAGAAGTAGAAGACGCTGTCCTTTTGGCGGATCTGGGTGGCCAGCACGCCTCGACTGTAACGCGATCTACGGCGTCGATCGCGCCTGCCACGGCCACGCGAGCAGGTCGTCGCGCACCACCGCGTTCGTCTGCTCGTCGAGCCACGCCGCGAGGTCCGTGGCGGTCTGCGGCAGCTCCCACACGATCAGGCTGCGGGGCCCGGTCTGCAGCACGCGCCGCGCGTTCGGTGCGAGATCGAGCGTCCCCAGCGACAGGAACAGCATCGGCACGCTCCACCGCGCCAGCGTCGGGACCTCGAGCACGATCAGCTGGTCGCCGGTGCCCCGGCCGATCACGAGGCGGCCGGAGGGCTGCGCGATCGGCGCTCGCACCGACGGCGCGAGCAGGCGGCGCGTCGGCTGATCGCTCGTCGCGTCGAACAGCTGCAGCTCGTGATCGACGAGCGTGACCATCACGCCGCTCTCCGTCGGAGACACCCGCACGATGGTGCGATCGTACTTCTGCACCGCGACCACGCGACCGGCGTCCCACATCGACAGCCGGTTGTCCTCGGCGATCAGCACGCGACCGAGCAGATCGGCGGCGAGGAACACCGTCCCGCCCGCCGCGACGTTCGTGCGCTCGACCGCGCCGTTCGCGAGGTTGCCGCGGACCAGCTCGCCCTTGTCACTCACGGCGGCGAACTGCGCGGGACCGAGCGACACCGCCGCGACCGCACGTCCGTCGAGCTTCACCACCTCGCGCGGCTCCTCGTCGCCGACGCGCGCGAGCACGCGGCCATCGCCGGGCCCCAGGACGATCGCTCCGGTCCCCCCGGCGTTCCCCCCGACGAGGCGTGCCCACGGCTGCGGCCCGCCCTCGGAGAGCACCGTGGTCTGCCCCGTGCCCTTCGTCAGCAGGACGAGCCGGGTCGCCGGTCCGAGGTCCTCGCGGACCAGCACGCGGCCGGTCACCGGATCCGCGTCGATCACGGTCGGTATCCCGCGCGTCTCGTAGCGGAACGGCGTCGCCGTCCCGGTGCGCAGGTCGATCCAGCGCCAGTCGTCGGCGCTGCTCCGCCAGGCGAGGACCGTGTCGTCGTCGACGAACAGCGCCTGCGTCCCGGGCTCGACGGGGATCTGCTTCGGCACCACGGCTTCGAGATCGAACGTGAGCACGATGCCGTTGCCGATCACCGCGAACCGCGACACGCCGGGACGCGCGGCGATGCGAAGGTTCTGCACCGGCGCGGGCAGCGGGATGGCGAGGTCGAGGCCGGTGCCGTTCAGCAGCAGCTTGCCCTCGCCGCTCGCGACGATCATCACATCGCTCGCGGCGGGGGTGAGGCCCCAGGTGAACTGCTTGATGCCCGAGCGCGCGGTGTAGAGCCAGCTGCGATACCCGAGCAGCTCACCGCTCGTCGCGAACATGTCGAGCTCCGCACCGCGGTACGCGAGATCGATCACGCGGTCCTGGGGCTGCCGGCCGAGCGCGAGCTCGGTCCACGTCACGGTCCGCTGATCGACGAGCCCCGTGATCACCCGCGTGCCGTCGAGGATCGCGAGCTGGCGGTGCGCGGAGACCACCAGGCGCGTCACGCCGCCCGCGCGCGTTCCGAGCTGGGCGCCCGCCGCGTCGAGCACGACGAGCTGCTGCTTGTCGCCCAGCGCGAGCCAGCTGCCGTCGGGGGCGATCGCGTGGCTCGTCACCGCATGGCCGTCCCACAGCGGCCGGGCCTGGCGGGTCGCGACGTCGTAGTAGAGCGCGCGCTTCTGCGCGGCGTCGATCGCGATCACGTGGGTCCCGCCGGCGTCGACCGACGCGTCGTCGAGGGCCGGCAGCGTGGTCGCGGTGACCTGGTTCGTCATCGGCTCGAGGATCTCGGGCGCGGTCTTCGCGTCGTAGGTGAGGAGGCGGTTGCCCGCGATCCAGCGCGCGCGCACCCCGCGCGCGTACGGCCGCGACATCGCGAGCCGTCGCCGGCCGAGATCCCACACGCGGAGCAGCTGCCCGACGCTGTCGCGCGACAGCTGCAAGAGGAGCGTCCCGTCCGCCGAGAGCTCGGCGAAGAACGTGACGTCGTCGGTGGACCGGATCGCGAACCACGCGCCGCGCATCGCCGCCGCCTGCGCGACCGCGCGCGCCTCGCCGAGCCGCGGCGACTTCGCGTCGAGCTGCTTCAGGATCGCGAGCGCCTCCGTCGGGTTCGAGTCGAGCAGCGCGCGCGCCTGCGTGACGATCAGCGCGTCGTTGCGCTCGACGAGCCGATCGCGGGCCTGCTCCGCGGCGAGCTTCTCGACCTGCGCCTGCTCGCGTGCCGTGTTCGCCGCGTCGCGCTCGCGGAGCACGCTGCGCACGCTGATCCACGCGAGCACGGCGAGCGCGACCGACGCCGCCGCGCCGATGATCAGCGCGGCCCGGTGCTTCCTCGCGAACCGGCCGAGCCGCTGCCGCCGCGTGTAGCGGTGCGCCGCGACGAGCTGGCCCAGCGTGAAGCGCCGCACGTCCTCGGCGAGCGCGCCCGCGTCCTGGTAGCGGGTCTCCGGCTCGAACGCGAGCGCCTTGTCGACGATCGCGACGAGCTCCGGCGGCGCGCCCGGCGCGACCTCGTCGAGTGGCTCGACGTCGTGGCGCAGCGTCTTGCCGAGTACCTCGGTCGCGCTCGTGCCGGCGTGCGGCGGCGCGCCCGCGAGGAGCTGGTACAGCGTCGCGCCGAGCGCGTAGACATCGCCGCGCGTGCCGAGCTCCTCGCCGCGCGCCTGCTCGGGCGGCATGAACCCGGGCGTCCCGAACACCGTGCCGACCTGGGTGTGCAGCGAGTCGGCCGGTGCCAGCACGCGCTCGCTCGGCGCGGCCGCGTCGTCCTCGCTCTCGCCGACGACCTTCGCGAGGCCCCAGTCGATGACGACGGTCTCGCCGAGCTCGCCGACGAGGATGTTCGCCGGCTTGAGGTCGCGGTGGATGACCCCGCGGCTGTGCGCGTGGGCGAC
>JAEUJX010000163.1 GCA_016794545.1 Myxococcales bacterium | reverse complement strand
GAGGCGGGGACGTCGAACGTCGCCACCGGACCGCCACCATCCTCTCCGCACGCGCCGAGCGCGAGCGCTCCGGCTCCCACCAGGACCGCGACTCCACCCTTCATGGAGCCAAGCGTACTACCGATGACCCGGGAACGGCGCGTCGGGCGGCGCGAGTAAACTCACTTCCCGCCGAGCACGTTGCGGGCGATCACGACGCGCTGGATCTGCGAGGTGCCCTCGTAGATCTGGAGGAGCTTCGCGTCGCGCATCAGCTTCTCGACGGGATACTCCTTCGTGTAGCCGTAGCCGCCGAAGATCTGCACCGCGTCGGTCGACGCGCGCATCGCGGCGTCGGCGCCGTAGGCCTTCGCGTACGCGCTGGTGATCGCCGACAGGTCGCCCTTGTCGACCTGCCACGCCGCCTTGTGCGTGAGCAGGCGAGTCGCCTCGTAGCTGATCGCCATCTCGGCGAGCATGAACTGGATCGCCTGGTGCTGCGCGATGGGCACCCCGAAGGTCTTGCGCTCGAGCGCGTACGCGCGGCTCTCCTCGAGCGAGCGGCGGATCACGCCGGCGGCCGTCGCCGCGATCCACGGGCGGCTGCGATCGAACGTCTTCATCGCGACCTTGAAGCCGCTGTCCTCGGTGCCGACCAGCGCGCTCTTCGGGATCTTGCAGTCCTCGAAGATCACGTCGGTGGTGTTCGAGGCCCGCTGCCCCATCTTGTGCTCCTTGCGGCCCGCCTTGACGCCCGGCGTGCTCGCGTCGACCACGAAGCACGCGATGCCCTTGTGCTTGAGCGCCGGATCGAACGTCGCGAACACCGTGTAGAACGAGGCCACCCCCCCGTTCGTGATCCAGCGCTTCTGGCCGTTCAGCACGTAGTCGTCGCCGTGCTTGGTGACGCGCGTGCGCATGCCGGCGACGTCGCTGCCGGCGTCCGGCTCGGAGCAGCAGTACGCGCAGAACGTGAGCTCGCTGGTCAGCCGCGACAGGTACTTCTGCTTCTGCTCGTCGGTGCCCGCGACCAGCAGCGGCGTCGCGCCGAGCGAGTTCGCCGCCATCGACGTGTTGATGCCGGAGCAGCCGAACGAGACCTCCTCCTGGACCAGGCAGTTGTCGAGGCAGCTGCCGCAGAGCCCGCCGTACGCCTCGGGGATCTCGATGTTCATCAGGCCGGTCTCCCAGGCCTTCTTGAGGATCTCCGTCGGGAACTCACCCGTCTCGTCGTGGTGCCCCGCCTTCGGGATGATCTCCTTGCGCGTGAACTCGCGCGCGGTGGTGGCGAGGGCGATCTGCTCTTCGGTCAAGCTGAGGTCCATGGCGCGGCGACTCTAGCAGGGCTATCGTCGTCGGAGAATGGAATCGTTCGGCCCGTGGCAGCTCGAGTCGTTGATCGCGGTTGGCGGTCTCGGCGAGATCTGGCGGGCGCGACGGGCCGGCCGTGGCGTCGTCGCCCTGAAGCGGCTCCACACGCACCTCGCCCGCAACGAGGAGGGGCTCGCGCAGTTCACGCTCGAGCAACAGCTCGCGACCACCCTGCCCCGCCACCCGAACGTGGTGCACGCGATCGAGGCGGGCGACGTCGACGGCCGGCCCTTCGTCGCGCTCGAGCTCGCGAGCGGCGAGGACCTGCGACGCCTCGTCGCGCCCCCCGCGACGAGGCACGACGCCGAGCCGGCGCGCGTGCAGCTGCCGCGGGCGCGCGCGATCGCGATCGTCGCCGCCGCGTGCCGCGCGGCCTCGCACCTGCACGCGCACGGCTGGGTCCACGGTGACATCAACCCGTCGAACCTGGTCGTCGACGACGCCGATCACGTCACGCTGATCGACCTCGGCATCGCGCGCGCGGTCGGCGAGGCCGGCAGCGTGCGCGGCACGCACGCGTACATGGCCCCCGAGCAGGTGCGCGGGGAGCCCTGGACACCGGCGGTCGACGTGTTCGCGCTCGGCGTCGTGCTGTGGGAGCTGGCCAGCGGCGAACGGCTGTTCCACCGCGGCCCGCCGTGGTTGTCGATGGCCGCCGTGGTCGAGCAGCCGGCCCCTCCCCTGCCCGATGCCGCCCTCGATGCGATCGTGCAGGCCGCGCTTCACAAGGATCCCGCGCAGCGGCTCCGCTCCCCGGACGAGCTCGCCGCGCGGCTGCGCCCCGCTATTCCTTGAACGCGACGTTGACCGAGATGCCCTTGCAGGCGCCGGTCTCGTGCATCGAGATGAACGTCTTGCCCTGCTGGCCGACGCCCTCGATCGGCTTGATCGTCGCCGGATCCGCGGCGCACATCTCGGCGTTCGGCATGTCGTTCGTGCTGCCGTTCTCCTTCATCACGGAGACGTGAACGCAGCCGTCGGACGGCGTCAGCTCGACCGTGAACTTCTGGCCTTCCTTCACCGCGAGCACCAGGTACTGGTCCTGGTTGCACGCCGGCTTCACGTCGAGCGTGCTCGGGAACGCCTGCGTGGGCGCCTCGGCCATCGTCCCGGCCATCGGCGCGCCACCACCACCGCCGCCGCCCGGCATCGACACGCCTCCACCCTTCTTCGGACAGCCCGCGAGCGCCAGGCCCAGGAACACCACCATGCTGTATTTCGTCATAGGGCGCGACCCTATCACTGATAGGACATCGTGTAGGTCCCCTCGGCTCCACCTCCGGTGGACGGCTTCGGGAACTGCCACGTCCTCAGCGCCATCAGGATGCAGCCCGTCACCTTCGGATTCTTCAGCGTCGACGACACCTGGCTCTTCACCACGCGGCCGGCGGCGTTGATCTCGAAGCGCACGGTGATCTCTCCCGAGAGCTGCGCACCACCCTCGCACTTCGCGAGCTCGCGGCTGTGCTGGGACGCGACGGCCGAGACCGACCCGGCCGAGAGCTTCGCCATCGGCGGCGTCTCGACGACGACCGGCGCCGCCGGGACGGCGACGGCCGGCGCGGCGGCTGGCTTCGGGGCCTCGGGCTTCGCGGGCACCGTGGCCGCGACCGCGGGCGCTGTGGCCGCCGGCTTCGGCGCCTCGGGCATCCCGCCGAAGTCGGGCTGCACGAGATCCTTCTTCGCCGTTGCCACCGGCGCCGGTGTCGGTGCCTTCGTCGTCGTCGTCGTCGGCTTCGTCGGCGGCGGCGCGATCGCCGGCGCCGGGCGCTCGACCTTCTTCACCTCCGCGTTCGCGACGCTCTTCGCGACGGCCGGCGCCTTGGCGACCGTCGCCTCGCGCGCGGCCTTCGCGACCGGCGCCGGAGCGGCCGCAACCGCGACCGCGGCGGCTGGTGCGGGCGCGGGCGCGGGCACCGGCGTCGGCGTCGGCGTCTCGACCGGGAGCGGCGTGACGCTCGGGGCGGCGGCGGGTGCCACCGCGGCCGCAACGGGTGAAGCAGTCGACGACATCGACGACGACGACGCATCACCACCGCCCGCGGACAGCTTCCACACGCCGAGGCCGGCGAGCGCGACGACCGGCAGCGCGTAGAGTGCGAGCTTCTTCACCGGCGGGCGCGCGCGCGTCGCCGGGATCTCGCCCTCGTGCTCCCACCCCATCTTCGAGCTGGTGCGGTCCTCCACGCGGCCCGGCGCGGCGAGCTGGGCGGGCTCGATCGCCGCGGTCGCGAGCTCGGCCGCCGGGGACGACAGCGTCGGCGCCGACGCCGCGCGGCGCTTGCTCCCGGTGCCGCTGGCGGTCTTCGCCTCGGCGAACGCGCTGCTCTTGCGGTCGCTCTTGGTCTTCGCCTGCGGATCGACGCGGTGCTCGTCG
>JAEUJX010000169.1 GCA_016794545.1 Myxococcales bacterium | reverse complement strand
GGCTACGAGTGGGACGTCGGCGTGCACTACGTCGGCGACGTCCACCGGCCGCACACGCTGCTCCGCCGGGCCTTCGATCACCTCACCGACGGCGAGCTCCAGTGGGCCGACATGGGCGAGGTCTACGACACGATCGTGATCGGCGAGGACCGCTACGACTTCGTCGCCGGCCGCGAGAAGTTCCGCGCGCGGATGCACGAGTACTTCCCGCGCGAGCGCGAGGCGATCGACCGCTATCTCACCGAGCTGCGCTCCACCCAGCAGCGGACGAAGAAGTTCTTCCTCGAGAAGGTGCTGCCGCCGGCGCTCGGCGCGGTGGCGAGCCCGCTGCTCCGCTGGCCCGCGATGCGCGACACGAAGCGCACGGTGAAGGACGTGCTCGGCGACCTCACCGGGGACGCGCGCCTGCGCGGCGTGCTCGCCGGCCAGTACGGCGACTACGGCCTGCCGCCGGGCGAGGCGAGCTGGTTCATGCACGCGCTGCTCGTCACGCACTACCTCGGCGGCGCGGCGTATCCGGTCGGCGGCTCCTCGCGGATCGCCGAGACCATGCTGCCCGGCATCGAGCGGAATGGCGGCGCGGTCGTGACGTCGGCGGACGTGGCGCGCATCCTCGTCGAGGACGGCCGAGCGCGCGGCGTCGTGCTCGCCGGCGGAGAGGAGAGCCGCGCGCCGCTCGTGATCAGCGACGCCGGCGTCGCCGTCACGTATGGCCGCCTGCTCGCGCCCGAGGTCGCGGCTCGCGCGAACCTCGCGCCGACGGTGAAGGGCGCGGCGCCGTCGTTCGCGCACGTCTCGCTGTACGTCGGCTGCAAGCACGACACCGCGGCGCTCGGCCTGTCGAAGGCGAACCGCTGGGTCTACGCGCACCACGATCACGATCGCGCGGTCGCGGACTACACGCGCGATCCCGCGGCACCGCTGCCGGTGACGTACCTGTCGTTCCCGTCGGCGAAGGATCCCGACTTCGCGCGCCGCTTCCCCGGCCGCGCGACGATCGAGGTGATCGGCGTCGCGCCGTACGAGTGGTTCGCGAAGTGGGAGGACACGTCGTGGAAGAAGCGCGGCGCCGACTACGACGCGCTCAAGCAGCAGATCACGGACCGCCTGCTCGCCGCGCTCGTCAAGGAGTGCCCGCAGCTCGCGGGTAAGATCGACCACGCGGAGCTGTCGACCCCGCTGACCACGCGCCACTTCGCCGGCCATCCGCACGGCGAGATCTATGGCCTGTCGCACACCCCGGCGCGGTTCGCGGCGCGCCACCTGCGCCCGCACACGCCGATCGCGGGGCTGTTCCTCACCGGTGCCGACATCTGCACGGCGGGCGTCGGCGGCGCGCTGATGGGCGGCATCCTGACGGCGGCCGCGATCACGCGCCGGAACGCGATCGCGCAGATCCTCGGTGCGCGGCCGCACGAGGTGACCTCGACGGCTCGTGCCTCGTCGGCGGCGTAGGCGCTCCCGATCCAAGATTGCCAGGATCGGAGCGCGCGGCTGCAATAGACTCGGGATCCCGGTGTCTCGCCGAGGGGAACCATGTCCAACGCCACGTCCGCGCTCTGCCTCTTGCTCGCTGCCGCCCCCGCCGCCGCCCAGCCGGGGCTGTCGGATCCGGCCCCGCCGGCTCGTCCGATCACCCACGTGCTCGGCGAGCGCGCGAGCCAGGCCACCGATCGCGCGTGGGCGTGGGGCCTGCGCCTCACCGGCCTGTCGGGCATCGGCGCGCTGCCCGGCGTGAACGTCGGCGGCGAGGTCGCCGGCTACCTGCGCTGGCAGGAGCGCTTCGTCGAGCTCGGCCTCGGGCGCTGGAAGCCCGAAGAGACGATCGTCGTCAGTGCCGCGGACGACACGAAGCTCGGGCTCGACGTGTGGACGCTGCGCGGTGGGTGGGCGTCGATGGAGATGCCGCTGCGCGCGTGGTTGCTCGTCGAGGCCGGCGAGCTCGCGGGGCCGCACGCCGTGATGCCGGCCGGCGTGCCGCGCATGGTGACCGGCAACGTGCAGGCCGACCACCGCTGGTTCGCGGCAGGCGGCGGGTTCGGCGTCGGCTGGCCGATGTCGGAGCGCGCGCGCCTGGTCGGCGCGGTCGAGGTCGCGGTGCCGATCGGCAAGCAGGAGATGATGCTCGACTCGGGAGCACCGTTCGAGCCCGACGCCGCGGCGGCCCGGGCCTCGCTTGGAATCGAGGTCGGTTGGCGCTGATTCTCTGCTAGGGTGCCGGCCCCATGCGCACCCTTCCCGCGATGTTCCTGGCCCTCGCCGCGTGCGGCGGTGGCGGCGGTGGCTCGACGCCCGATCCCACGGCCCCCGATCCGATGGTGCTCGGCAGCGAGGTCAAGCAGACCGAGCTCGAGACCACGATCCAGGCGCTCTCGGCGATCCCGACGCGCTTCACGATGACCCAGGGCGACGAGATGGCACGCGACTACCTCGTCGGCCGCGTGCAGGCGCTCGGCCTCACCGCGGAGCTCGATTCGTTCCCGGTGCAGAACCAGACCGCGAACAACATCCTCGTGAAGCTGCCGGGCGCGGAGCAGCCCGAGGTCATCTACATCTTCTCGGCGCACTACGACTCGACGTCGTCCACGCCCACCACGTCCGCGCCCGGCGCCGACGACAACGCGACCGGCGTCGCGGCCGTGCTCGAGGCCGCGCGCGTGCTCTCGCAGCACCGGTTCAAGAGCTCGGTGTGGTTCGTGTTCACGGCCGCGGAGGAGCAGGGCAGCCTCGGCTCCAAGCACCTCGCCGACGCGCTGCGCGCGCAGAGCGCGCAGGTGAAGGGCGTGATCGCGCCCGACATGATCGGCTACTGGCCGCAGGGCGAGGGCGACAAGTTCGACATCCTCGGCGATCCGGCGTCGAAGTTCCTCGTCGATCAGATGGCCGCGATGGCGGACCGCATGGGCGTCGCGAACAAGACGTACATCAACCACGGCTACTGCTACGGCGACGACCACACGATGTTCCAGGAGGCCGGGTTCCCGGCGATCTCGCCGATGGACTGCGTCGAGGCCCACAACCTCGGTGGCGAGCAGACGCCGCACTACCACCAGACGAGCGATACGTTCTCGACCCTGAACATGCCGTTCACCACGAAGGTCGCGGGCGTCATCACCGCGACGCTCGCCGAGCTCGCGGGCCCGCTGCCTCCGCCGACCCGCTGAGAGCGCCGGCCCGCTGAGGAGCGCCGCGGCGTTGGTCCGCGCCGTGCACGAACCCCGCGACATGGGGGTCCGACCGCGCATCCTGGTCGCCGATGACGACGCCGCCCTTCTCGACGATGTCGCATCGGTCCTCGAGAGCGTGGGCGAGGTTACGCGCGCGGCCTCGGGTGCCGAGCTGATCGAGCACCTCGGGGAGGACGGCCCGTACGACCTCATCGTCACGGACATCGCGATGCCGTGGATGACCGGCGTGCAGGCGGTGCAG
>JAEUJX010000118.1 GCA_016794545.1 Myxococcales bacterium | reverse complement strand
GGGCCTCCTTCGCGGCCTTCACGGCCTTCTGGGCACCGTCCGCCATGTCGTCGGCGGCGATGATGTTGAGCCCGCTCTCCGCGAGCATCTTCTTGCCGAGCTCGACGTTCGTGCCCTCGAGGCGAACGACGAGCGGCTGCTTGAGCCCGGTCTCCTTCACCGCCTTGATCACGCCCTCGGCGATCGTGTCGCACTTCATGATGCCGCCGAAGATGTTCACGAAGATCGCCTTCACGTCGGGGTCCGTCGTGATGATCTTGAACGCTGCGGTGACCTTCTCGGCCGTCGCGCCGCCGCCGACATCGAGGAAGTTGGCGGGCTCACCGCCGTAGAACTTGATGATGTCCATCGTCGACATCGCGAGGCCGGCGCCGTTGACCATGCAGCCGATGTTCCCGCCGAGCGAGATGTAGCTGAGGTCCCACTTCTTCGCCTCCTGCTCGGCCGGATCCTCCTCGCTGGGATCGCGCAGCTCCTCGAGCTCGGGGTGGCGGAACAGCGCGTTGTCGTCGAAGTTGATCTTCGCGTCGAGCGCCAGGACCCTGCCGTCCTTCGTGGTGATCAGCGGGTTGATCTCGAGCAGCGAGCAGTCGAGCTCGTCGTACGCGCGGGTCAGCGCGGTCATGAACTTGGCGAGCTCGCCGGCGACCTTGCCGGTCATCCCGAGCGCCTTCGCGAGCGAGCGCGACTGGTTGTCCTGCCAGCCGGTCGCCGGGTTGATCGCCTCGCGGATGATCTTCTCAGGGTGCGTCGCCGCGACCTCCTCGATGTCCATGCCGCCCTCGCGCGACGCCATCACCGTGACCCGGCCGGTCGCGCGGTCGAGCAGCATGCCCAGGTAGAACTCGTGATCGATCGCGAGACCCTGCTCGACGAGCAGCCGCTGCACCTTCTTGCCCTCGGGGCCGGTCTGCGGCGTGACGAGGTTCATGCCGAAGATCGCCTTCACGGCCGCCTCGGCGTCGGCCCTGGTCTTCGCGACCTTCACGCCGCCGCCCTTGCCGCGGCCGCCGGCGTGGATCTGCGCCTTGACGACGGTGATCTCGGTGCCGGACTGCTCTTGCACTTTCGGGATCGCGGCGAGGGCCTCCTCGACGCTCGTCGCGGCGATACCGATCGGCACCGGCACGCCGTACTTCCGGAACAGCTGCTTACCCTGGTACTCGTGGATCTTCACGGCGCGGGTTTACCACGGTCGCCGTCGGCAAAGATCACCGGGGTCACCCCGAACCCTCGGGGGCCTTCGTCGGGGACGGTCTCGATCTCCTGCTTCACCACGTCGAGCTGGCAGGAGACGGGGGCCGAGGCGTCCTCGCCGCGCGTGACGCAGACGGTGACCGAATCGTGGTGTCCGGAGATCACGGCGTGGCGGTCGCCCGGGGCGTAGACCTTGCGTCCGGCGTCGGTGTTGTCGTCGCCTCCGACCGGGCGCAGCTCCGCCCACGCGACGTCGGAGTACGTACGGGCGACTTGCTCCAGCTCGGCGCGCGTCATCATGCGGACCGTCGGAGCCTCGCCGGATCCTCGCCCGCCAGGTCGCAGCACGTCGATCGCGCCGGCGAAGACCCATGCCGTTCCGGTGCCTCCTCCGCGCTGGATCACCTCGATCGCCTGACCGAGCGGCCACGTCACCTTCGTGGCACCGGGACCCGCGATCACGCGGCGCTGGCCCTGCGCGGCTTCGCCGAACGTGGCGATCACCGGCGCGCCGCGCGGCAGGCCTCCGAGCGCGAACGACCGGTCCTTGCGCGCGGGCACGCGGAGCTCGAACACCTGCTCGCCGACCGCGTAGCGCGCGGCGACCCACACGCCGATCAGCTCCGGGCGATCGATCGAGCCCGCGAGCAGCGTGGTCGGCTCGAGCTTCACCATGATCGCTCCGTCGCCCACGAGCGCGGGCGCCGATCGCATGTTCGCGATCTCGGCGATCACCGCGTCGCCGGTCTCGGCGTGCACCGTGAACGTGCCGTCGTTGCCGGACTCGGTCTCCTCGCCGTCGAGCTCCGATGGATCCGTGACCACCTTCTTCGGATCTCCGACGAGCGTGCCACGCCACACCACGACGCGCGCGTTGCGGACCGGCTTGCCGGCGGCATCCACCACCATGCCGGAGCGCTCCGTGCCGCGCGGCGACGCGGGCGTGGCATGACGCGCGAACAGCTGGTGCGCCGTCGCGTACTCGCCGCGCTCGAGCTCGACCCACGCGCGAACGCCGTCGAGGCTCGGGCTCGGATCGAGGTTCGCCGCCGCGAGTGCTTCGGCCGCGGTGCGCCCGGCGAACATCGCGTCGTCGAGCGCTCCGGGGTTCGGCCGGTGGGCGAGGATGTACGTCACGTCCGCGGTCATCTGCGCCGACCGCTTCAGATCTCCAGCCGCCGCGTAGCTCGCCGCCGCTTTCCTCGCGAGCGCGAGCGCCTCGTCGTACGCCCTTGGATACTTGCCCCACTGCGCCAGCGCCGCTTGTGCGCGCGCCTCGAAGCCCGCCAGCGCCGCGACCAGCGAGGGCTCGTCACCGGCGAGCTTCACCTCCTTCCTCGCGTAGAGCAGCTGCTTCTCGATCTCGTGGTGCAGCTCGCCCGGCCTGGCCTCGCTCGCGGGCTCCTCGAGCTCGTTGAACGAGGCCTCGAGCAGCCCGAACCGTGCGATCGCGACCGTCTTCGCATCGCGGGTCTCCGGCGGAGCCGCGAGGACCTTGCGCATCAGCTCGCGCGCCTTCGCGTACTCGCCGCGGCGGAGCAGCTCGTTGCCGATGCCCATCTGCACGATCGGCAGCATCGGCGCCCAGCCGATCGTGCGCGCCTCCTCCTCGAGTGCCGGGTACCTGGCGAGGAAGTCCGGCGCACCACTCGTCGCGAACGACCGCGCGAGCAGGCGAACGATCTTCCCGCGCAGCACGGGATCTTCGGGCGGCCGCGGCGGCGCGTTCGGCGAGTCCCCCACGCACCCGCCGAGGTCGGGCAGCATGCCGTGCAGATCGAGACGCGCGTACATCTGCGGCGGACCTTCGCGCAGCACGAGCACGATCGCCGCCGCCTGATCACGGGCCGCGAGCAGGCACGCGCGCTGCCTGGCGCCGATCCGCTCCGGCGCCTTGCACGCCGTGGCGAGCTGCTGCGTCCAGCGCTCGCGGTACGAGTCCAGCGGCGCGGTGAGCTTGCCGAACGCCGTCTCCGACAGCTCGATGCCGCGCGATGCGAGCGTGCGTCCGAGGTCGGTCCGCTGCTGCGCCGACCAGGCCTCCGCGAAGGCGTCGGCGCCCGGCGCGCACTCCGGGGCGATTCCGGGCCCGGTCTCGCCGCCGCGCCTCGCGATCAGCACGGCGGCGATGAGGAGCCCGATCACGACGGCGCCGAGCCCCGGGATGACCCACCACGGGCGCTTCGGCCGCACCGCCTCGTCGAGGGCGTCGAGCAGATCGCCCATCGACGGCCAGCGCTTCGCCGGATCCGGATCGAGCCCGCGCACGAGCGCCGCCCGTACGGGCGGCGGCAGATCGACGCCGATCTTCGGCGAGATCCCTGCCGACGCCGCCGTGCGCAGCTCGTCGAGCGAGGCACCCGTGTAGGGCCGCGCACCGGTCAGCGCCTGCCACGCCGTCACGCAGAATGCGAACTGATCGGTGCGCGGATCCGGCGCGCCGCCGACGAACTGCTCCGGCGCCATGTACGCCGGCGTGCCGATCATCGCGCCGGTGTGCGTGAGCGGCGAATCGAGCACGCTGTCGGTGCGCGCCGAGGACGACGACGAGCGGATCGTCATGTCCATCGCCGTGCCCGCGTCGATCTCCTCGGAGGTGCCGGACGCGGAGTCGTCGCCGAGCCCGCGCGCGAGCCCGAAGTCGGTGACGAGCACGCGGCCGTCCTTCGACCTGAGGATGTTGTGCGGCTTGAAGTCGCGGTGAACGAGGCCGGCCGCGTGTGCGGCGGCGAGCCCGCGACCCGCGGCGAGCACGGCTCTCATCGCGTCGTCGTGCGTCGGTCCGCGGAGGAGCCACTCGTCGAGCGATCCACCCTCGACCAGCTCCATCGCGATGTAGTCGCGGTCGCCCTCGGTCCCGACCTCGTACACGGTCAACACGTTCGGGTGCTTGAGCCGGGCCATCGCGCGGGCCTCGCGGAGCAGGCGTTTGCGCAGCGCCGGGGCGGCGTCGGACCTCTTCAGCACCTTGATCGCGACCAGCCGGTCGAGGGTCGGGTCGTGGGCGGACCACACCACGCCCATGCCACCCTCGCCGAGCACGCTGATCAGCTGGTAGCCCCCGATCGGCAATCCGGCCGCCATCTTGCCGGGCCGGATCGGCTCCGCCGTGGTCTCCTCGTGCGGATCGACGTCCTTGCCGCCCACGGGTAGATCCTACGCGGCCCCCCGTGCGTTGGCACCGGGATGTGGCGAGCACTTCTCGCGATCGTGCTCCTGGCTGCCACCCGGACCGCGGAGGCCGCGCCTCGCCCGTGCGGCTACCTGATGCAGTACGCGACGGCCGACGGGTTCGCCGACATCCTCGTGTGCGATGGCGTGCGCCACCGCGGGATCTCCGTGAAGGTCGACAAGGGCGGCACGCTGCTCGGCGTGTACTGGACCGAGCGCCAGGGCAAGAAGGAGCGCAACTACCAGCTGCACGCGGACGGCACCCTCGGCTTCGTGGTGGTCGACGGCACGATCGACAGCCCGAAGTTCTCCGCGAAGGCGCGCACGACGCAGTACCAGATCCTGCCGCGCGGCCAGCGCATGTGGATCGACGCGATCAAGGGCGGGCTCGTCGTGCACGACGCCGGCGGTCACTCGTGGCACCTCGTCGCGACGCCGATCGACGACCTCTCCACCTCGTACCGCGTCGCGCACGTCGAGCGCGCCGCCCAGAGCGTGCGTCCGATCGAGTTCACCGAGGCCGGGCTCGTCGGCGTCGACCTCGCCGCGGCCGGCGTGTTCTTCCTCCAGCACCGCCAGCCGAGCTTCGGCGGCTACGCCGACCGCACGACGCGCGCCTATCGCGAGATGACGTCGATCTTCCACGACGAGGCCGGCAACACCTGCGCGGTCGCGAACGCGAAGGTGATGGTCGCCAACCCGAACGACCCGAAGGACAAGACCGACATGGCGTTCCGGTTCACCGACGACGCCGCGCTCGACCGGTTCCTCGCCGACCAGTGCCCGAAGCTGGACCGGTCGCCGCTCCAGGGCGTGCTCGAACAGCGCCGCTAGCGCGCGCAGATGATCTGCGCGACACTCGCGGCGATGGACGCGGGTGCGGTCGTGGGAGTCGCCGTGGTCGACGACGATGGACGGATCGCGCGCGTCGATCGGCACGTCGAGCAGATCACCGGCCTCACCGCCGAGGCGCTGGTCGGTCGCGCGATCGCCGAGCTCGTCCCGGGCCTCGCCGCCGGCCAGCAGCACGAGCTGCGGTTCGGCGCGACCCTCGCGACGGGCGCGCGGTGGCTCGACGGCGCCTCCGTCGTGGTCCAGGGCAGCAGCGGGCGCGAGCGCGAGCGCGCGCTCGGCGAG